>DATAZN010000264.1:0-14422 GCA_036272035.1 Mycobacterium sp.
CAGCTTGGAGATGGCCGCTGACGGCATCGCGTCTCCGCCGGCCAATGTCAGCAGCGTCGAGCGCATGTTGAGCACCTTGGCAGCGTGGCCTTCGGCGATCAGTTGTCCGGCGCGGTTCTGCCCGATCTGGTCGAATTGCCCGTCGCGGACGAACTCGACGAACTGGTCGAGGCTGGCCAGGAACGGTGCCTCGCTGTTGCCGATCGAGACGCGTTCGGCGGTCAGCGTATTGCGGCTGACCTCCCAGCCGCGGTTGACCTCGCCGAGGACCAACTCGTCGGGCACGAACACGTCGTCGATGAACACGGTGTTGAACATCGCGCCGCCGGTGAGCTCACGCAACGGCTTCACCTCGACGCCTTCGCTCTTCATGTCCAGCAGGAAGTAGGTGATGCCGTTGTGCTTCGGTGCGCTCGGGTCCGTTCTGGCCAGCAGCGCGCCCCACTGAGAGAACTGCGCTGCAGTGGTCCAGATCTTTTGTCCAGTGATGCGCCAGCCGCCGTCGACCTTGGTGGCCTTGGTGGTCAGGCCGGCCAGGTCGGATCCGGCTCCCGGCTCGGAAAACAGCTGGCACCAGATCATTTCGCCACGGAACGTCGGCGGCAGGAATCGTTGCTTCTGCTCATCGGTGCCGAACGCCACGATCGACGGCACAATCCAGGCCGCGATGCCGATCGGTGGTCGCCTGACCCGCCCGCTGTTGAACTCCTGGGCGATGATGATCTGCTCGACGGGCCCGGCGTCGCGTCCCCACGGGGCGGGCAGATGCGGCAGTACCCACCCGCCCTCGGCGATCGCGGTGTTGCGCTCCTCGCGCGTTATCCCCTTGAGCGCCGCGACCTCCTCGCGGATCTCGTCGCGCAGCTTCTCGGTGTCGGGGTCGAGATCGATATCGAGCGTGCGCATGCCGGTGGTGGTGGCGGTGTCGACAACCCGCTGCGGGTACTCGGATCGGCGGCCGAAGCCGGCGGCCAGAACCAGCGCGCGACGGTAGTAGACGTTCGTGTCGTGCTCCCAGGTGAATCCGATGCCGCCGTGCACCTGAATGCAGTCCTGGGTGCAGCGCTGAGAGGCCGCCGGCGCCAGCGTCGCCGCTACCGCCGCGGCGAACTCGACCGCGGAACCTTCGGTGTCCCAGTTGTTTTCGCGGGCTTCATCGACAGCGCGGGCTGCATCCCAGACGGCGGCCGTGGCGCGCTCGGTGTCGGCCATCATTTCGGCGCACTTGTGCTTGACGGCCTGGAACTGACCGATCGGTCGGCCGAATTGCTCGCGGATCTTCGCGTAGTCCGAGGCCGTGTCGGTGGCCCACCGCGCGACGCCGACCGCCTCGGCTGACAGCAGCGTGGAAATCAGCGCCTTCGCCGCCACGACGCTGAGGTCGCTCAACGCGACGTCGTCTGCGACCTCGATAGCGTTGGCGCGCACATGCGCGATGGGTCGCAGCGGGTCGACACCGGCGACCGGCTCGATCTCGAGCTGGTCGGCGCGCAGCACCACCCACTCTTCGCCGCTGTCGATCGCCACCGGCAACACCAGCAGCGACG
Organism: Mycobacterium sp.; assembly: GCA_036272035.1. Taxonomy (GTDB): domain Bacteria; phylum Actinomycetota; class Actinomycetes; order Mycobacteriales; family Mycobacteriaceae; genus Mycobacterium. Next base: position 1,548 of record DATAZN010000264.1, read on the forward strand.
CTTCAGCGGCGCCCGGCACCGCGCGGACTTCCCCGCGGATCACCAGCGCGTCGCCATGCCGCGTCGCGGTCAGGCCGGCGTCCAGCGCGTACGCGGCGATGGCCGCGCCAGAGGCCAGGTCGACGAGCACCTTGGCGTCCGGGTCGTGTGCCGAGATCAGTGCACTGGCGATCGCCGATGGCACGAACGGGCCCGGCACCGCGCCGTAGCCGAACTCGGCGAGCACGACGGCGAGCTCGAGGATGCCGAAACCCTGACCGCCAACGGATTCGGCCAAGTGGACGCCTTGCAGGCCCTGGTCTGCCGCGGCTCGCCAGTACGGCGGAGGGTTGTCGATCGGCGTTTCCAGCGCGGCGTGCAAGACATCCGATGGCGCTGCTCGCGCCACCAAAGATCGCACTGAATCGGCCAGGTCTTGATGCTCAGGGTTGATTGCGATCGGCATTGGTCGCCTTCCTTGGGGTTACCCGGGGCCTGTGGCAGCTCGACCCCCAATCTAATAACCGGTGGGTTGGTTGACCACATGGGCCAGCCGCTGGCCGTCCCGCAGCCGACGGCAGTTGGCGACGGCCTCGACCAGATAACGCCGCATGGTGTCGACGGTGTACCAGGTGACGTGCGGGGTGAGCACGACGTTGTCCAAGCCGAGCAGCGGGCTGTCCGGCGCTACCGGTTCGACGCCGAAGACGTCCAGGCCGGCCGCGGCCAACCGGCCATCACCAAGCGCGTCGGCCAGGGCGTTTTCGTCGACAATCGGGCCGCGTGACGTGTTGACCAGCACCGCACCGGGTTTCATCAGGGCCAGCGCGGCCTGGCCCAGCAGGCCGTCGGTGTCTGCCGTCAACGGCAGGTGCAGCGAGACGATATCGCTGGCGCCCAGTAGCTCCGGTAACGGTCGCCAGCCGGGCAGCCCGTCGTCGCCGGTGTTGGTGTGCAGCACCGTGGCACCCATCGCGGCGACGATGCCCGCGACCTGTTTGGCGATGTTGCCGTAGCCGACCAGCCCGACCGTGCATGCGCCGATGTCGCGGACGGTCTCGCCGAGTTGCGGGTCGGACGGCCAGCCGCGGCCTTCGCGGGTCGCCCGATCCAGCACTGGGAGGCGGCGCAGGGCGGCCAGCATCAGCAGCAGCGTTCCTTCGGCCACCGACGGCGCGTTGGCGCCGGGCATGTTGGCAACGGCGACACCGCGTTCAGTGGCGGCGTCGACGTCGATGGTGTTGACCCCGGCGCCGAACTTATGCACCAGCCGCAGGCGGGTCGCGCGGGACAGGTCGGCCCCGGAAAGGGGTCGCAGCACATGCCAGATCACGTCGGCCTCGGCTATTTCCCGGTGGAACGCCTCTTGCGCCTCGGCGGAGTCGTCATCGGCACACCAGCGGATGTCAAGCCAATCAGATTCCGGCGCAAGAAAATCCAACACCTTCGGGCCGGGAACGAAGTGGGCGAGGACCCTTAACGCCACCGCTTGGCAATCCATTTGGCGATGGTGTCAGCCTGCTCGCTGCGCGCACCCGGCGTGGTGAAGTAGTGATCGGTGTTGATCGAGCACTGCGACTTGTCGGTGCCGGCCAGCGCGTCGTAGATGCGCTGAGCATCCGACGGGAACACGCCGGTGTCGGCCTCGGCGTTGATCACCAAGGCGGGGCAGGTGATCCGGGCCAGATGCGGCTCGGCCCTGGTCTGTGCGGTTCGCAGACTCCACATCGCCAGCCAGCTGCGCAACGTGCACGCCGCCGCGATGCCGTGTGCGGACCGGTTGGCCTTGACCGGCGGGCCGGCATAGCACGTATTCGGCTGACGGTGAGTCGGCTCAATCGTCGGATCGACCATCCGCGGATCGGCCCACGTCCGCATCACCGTAAACGGGCGGTCCGAAAACCCGGCGGCTCGAACACGTTTCATTTCTTTCTCGACCCAGTCGGTGATGGCGTTGTTGCGCGCAACCTGCGCTGAGCGATATCGGGCAAGGAACTCCGGCGAATACGGCGGGCCGTTGCGCGCGTCGAACAGATCCAGGTCGGGATCAGTTGCGATGGGATCGTTCTCGTCGACGACGGCGCCATCCATCCACGCGGTCAGCACGTCCGGGCGGCCCGGGTGTGCGGCGCTGGCCACATAGCCGTCGGCTGGTAGCAGGTCGGTCAGACCGGCCGCCGGTCGCATACCCGCCATTGGCATCACGTGCGGGTCGACCGCCTGCGCCTGGTATGCGGCCATCAGCGACCCGCCTCCGGAATTGCCCAGCAGGACAATCGTTTCTACGGCTTGTGTCTCGCGTAGCCAGCGAACACCGACGCCGATATCGACCACCGCATGGTCGAGTAAGAAGCTGCTTTCAAACCCGCGGAACCGAGTGTTCCACCCCAGAAATCCGATCCCACGGGTCGCCAGGTAATCGGCCAGATAGTGCTCGGAGAAGTCGATTTGATAGTGGGCCGCGATCACCGCGACCTTCGGTTTGCGCCCAACGCCGCGGTGATACAACCCTTGGCACGGGTGTCCGCCCGCGCCGGCGCGCCGGCCGGTCGGCGACGGCAGCCCGATGAATTCTCGAATAACCCCGGGCGTGCCGGCGGTGCGACCCACGTCAGCGTCCCTCCTCGCAGTAGATGGCTCGGTAGAAGATATTCGTCAACGTGGCGATGCAGGCCTCGTCGTCGGGTTCATCGTCGCGACGCGACGCCGGATCTGCCAATTGGAGATAGCAGAACTGGTTCAGCATCGCGACGATCGCGACGGCGATCAGCTGCGGGTCGTCGCGTGCGCAGTAGCCGTCGGTCTGGGCACGTCGCACCATCTCGGTGATGAAAGACGTTGGAATATCACAAATGTCAGCCCAGTACTGGGCGAAGTCGTCGTTGACCATCGCCAATTGCGACACGCTGACCATCTCCGCCAGCCGATGCTTGTAGGTGTGCCAATGTGCAGCTGCGGCCTGGTGAGCTTGCTCCCGTGTCGACAGGCCGTGCCCGGTAACCGGCTTGGACCGCGTGCGGACCTCGTCGCGGAACCGCAGCGTCCACTCGCGGACCATCGCCTCCTTGGAGTCGTAGTAGTTGTAGAACGACGCCGTCGACCGGCCGGCCTCGGTGGCGATGTCGGCGATGGTGGTGGCCAGGATGCCCTTGCGGGCGATGACGGTCCGGGCGGCGGTGTCGATGGCGACCTGCGTTTGACGGCCGCGGTCGGTCGGAAGCGGCGCACGACGGGTAGGCGTGTCGGACACGGTAGACACCGACGGGCCTCCTTCGTCGTGACTGGGATCCCCTCGATCCCGGGAACGGCGCTTCTCTGGAATGGACCTGAATCTGATGTTAGGTTCAGATTCGGATCTCCGCCACGCAACCAGCCAAGCGCCACGCCGACGGACGGGAGCCCGGGGATGATCAAGCCGCACAACCGCAATTCCGAATTCGAACTCGGCGGCATCAACCATGTCGCGCTGGTGTGCTCGGACATGGCCCGCACGGTGGACTTCTACACCAACGTGCTCGGTATGCCGTTGATCAAATCGCTGGACCTGCCTGGCGATGCCGGGCAGCACTTCTTCTTCGACGCCGGCAACGGCGACTGCGTAGCGTTTTTTTGGTTCGCCGACGCGCCGGACCGAGTGCCGGGCCTGTCGTCGCCGGCCGCCATCCCGGGTATCGGCGAGATCACCAGCGCGGTGAGCACCATGAACCACCTGGCGTTCCACGTGCCGGCCGAACACTTCGACGCATACCGGCAGCGACTGAAGGACAAGGGGGTGCGGGTGGGGCCGGTGCTCAACCATGACGAGAGCGAGCGGCAGGTCGCGGCCACACTGCATCCCGGTGTCTACGTGCGGTCGTTCTATTTCCAGGACCCTGATGGAATAACGCTGGAGTTCGCTTGCTGGATCAAGGAATTCACATCGAACGACGCCCAGACCGTGCCCAAGACGTCCGCCGATCGCCGCATCCCGGCCACGCATTAGGGCATCAATCGCGATACAGGCTCGGGTTGGCCAACTCGTTGACAAGTGCCGTGAGCTGGTCGACCAGCTGATCTGGCTTGAGCCGGACGTCGCCGGCCAGCCAGGCGCTGATCGTTTGCGCCACCCCGCCGACCACGAAATGTGCGGCGGCCGTGATCCGGTCGTTCTGCGGAACCTGCAGCGTGTTCCCGGCATGACGGCCGGACAGCATCGCGAACAGCGCGTTGGATTCGACCCGTTTGCGGGCCAGCACGGCGTTGGCCAACTGCACGCTGAACAACAGGCGTCCCACTCGCCGGTCGCCACCGATCGTGCGGACGATGTTGGTCATGCCGGCGCGAGTCTGCTCCTCCGACGGTGCGGCGTCTACGGCGGCCTGAGTCGTAAAGGCCAGCTCGGCGATCACCGAGTCGAACACCGCAGCAACGAATTCGTCTTTGTCGGTGAAGCTTTCGTAGAAGTAGCGGGCCGCCACACCGGCTTGTCGGCAGACGCCGCGCACGGTCAACTCCGCGGCGACGTCGCCCCCGAGGAGATCAAGACCGGCCTCTAACAATCTGGCCCGTCGGCTCGCCAGGCGGTCGGCGGCATCGACGCCGCCGTAGGGCCGCGCGTTGGTCGTCGGGGCAGTCGACATGAATCCCATCTTGACACCGGTCCCCGCCGCCCTGCAATATCAGGAAACAAGCGTTCTCAGAATTAGTGGGCAGGTGAGCGATGACGGTCAGCGAACCGATCAGGCACGTCGAGCGCGCGGTGGGCGATACACCGGTCCCCGGACGTCGGTCGCGGCGGACGCCGCAGCTCGACGACACGTTGATGGGAATGGCCCTGCTGCTGGGCCCGGCCAACGTGATCATGCAGCTAGCCAGGCCCGGTGTGGGGTACGGCGTGATGGAGAGCCGCGTCGAGAGCGGTCGCATCGACCTGCACCCGATCAAGCGGGCCCGCACCACGTTCACCTATCTCGCCGTCGCGATGGCGGGTACGGACACCCAGAAGGCGGCGTTTCGGCGAGCGGTGAACCGTGCGCACGCCCAGGTGTACTCGACTCCGGACAGCCCCGTGCAATACAACGCCTTCGACCTCGACCTGCAATTGTGGGTGGCCGCTTGCCTTTACAAGGGCGGGGTGGACTTTTATCGGATGTTCATCGGTGAGATGGACGATCGGGACGCCGATCGTCACTACCAGGAAGCGGCGGTGCTCGGCTCCACGTTGCAGGTGCCGCCGGAGATGTGGCCGGCGGACCGGGCTGCGTTCGACCGTTACTGGAACGAGCAACTCGAGAAGGTGCATATCGCCGACGCCGTCCGCAACTACCTGTACCCGATCGCCGTCGGACGGATTCAGGCTTTGCGGCTACCCGAGTTTGTCCGCCGGCAGCCGGAAAAGCTCGGGCTGCTGCTCACCGCAGGGTTTCTGCCGCAACGCTTTCGGGACGAGATGCGCTTCTCGTGGGATATCGCCACACAGCGGCGCTTCGACCGGCTGATCGCCGTGCTCCGTACGGTGAACAACGCGATGCCGCGGTTCGTTCGGCGGTTCCCGTTCAACCTGCTGCTGCGGGATCTGGACCGACGGATCAAAGCCGGCCGCCCGTTGGTGTAACGGCCGAATACCCCCTACCGGGACGGGGTCTTGTTCTACGACACAACGTCGTATTGAATGCCGTCGTGGCTGGATCGGACGACGTAAGCGCGCTGTTGGCGGGCGTAGGGTCGGTTGCCGTGCGTACTGACGATGATAACTGGGACATCACGACAACTGTCGGCGCGACGGCGTTACTTGTCGCCACCGCTCGAGCATTGGAGGCGCAGAAGCCCGACGCGTTGGCAGTCGACTCGTTCGCCGAGGTGTTCTGCCGGACGGTAGGTGGACCCTCGGCTGCCGTACTCGACGGCGAGCTGTCCGAACATCCGTTGAGATCCCTTGACTGGGGGCAGCATTTCGTCAACTTCCAGGGCGCACGTACCAGATACTTCGACGACTACTTCCGGCGAGCCGCAGATGCCGGCGTACGGCAGGTGGTGATCTTGGCCGCCGGTCTGGACTCTCGCGCCTACCGGTTGTCCTGGCCCGATGCGACGACGATCTTCGAGCTGGACCGTCCGCAGGTTCTCGATTTCAAGCGCGAGGTGCTGAGCGAGCAGGGAGCCAAGCCCAACGCCGAACGCCGTGAGGTCGCCATCGACCTCCGCGAGGATTGGCCGCAGGCGTTGCGGGACAGTGGTTTCGACCCCACGAAGCCATCGGCGTGGATCGCCGAAGGCTTACTGATCTATCTGCCGGTCGCCGCACGAGAGCAGCTGTTCACCGGGGTCGACGCGCTGGCCAGTTCGGGAAGTCATGTCGCAGTGGAAGAAAGCGCGGCGCTGCCTGCCGAAGCGTTCGAGGCTGCCGTCGCGGGAGAGCGCGCAGCTCGGGCCGAGGGCGACGACCGGTTGTTCTTCCAACTGATCTACAACGAGCAGCACGACCCGCCCCAGCAATGGTTCGACGAACACGGCTGGACCGCGGTCGCGACGCCGCTGGCGGACTACCTCCGCGATGTGGGCCGCCCGGTGCCCGGACCGGATATCGAGGCCGGACCGATGATCGCCCGGAACACTTTGGTCAGGGCGGTCAAACAGTGAGATCCCGATGCCGTAAAGTTCTTCGCTAATGACAGTCATTTTCATTAAGCCACAGCGCGACGAAGCTGAGAGACCTATTAGTCCCGCCCCGCCCAAAAGGCCTTCCGAAGCGGCCGTCAGGTGGACTGACGTGCAGCGCTTCAACTTTCGCAGCCGAGTGAGCGAGGCCACGCGTCCAGCGAATACGTGCGTCTCGACACCCAGCTTATGCAATGCTAACTTCGCCCGAAGTTAGCTTAGGCAACACTACGTCTGAAGGGGAGACTGAGGCGTGGAAATCGCTGACACCGGCAGTGTCGCCACCCGGCCGACAACTGTCAGGGTGGACGATGACGTAACGAGTCGATTCGCGACGTGCTGCCGCGCGCTCGGGCTGACTATCTATGAGCGCAAGCGCCCGGCAGACCTGGCCGCCGCCCGCTCCGGGTTCACCGGCTTGGTCCGCATCGCCCACGATCAGGCCGATGCATGGGTCGGGCTGGCCGCCGCCGGCGATCTGTCTCTGCCTGTGCTGGAAGCGATTTCACACAATGTAGCGACAGCAGGAGTACTGCAACGCCACGTGGAATTGGCGCCGGGCGCGTTAGGCTTCCAGTACGACACCGGTCTGTATCTGAAGTTCCGCGCGACCGAACCCGATGATTTCCACCTTGCCCACGCAGCGGCGCTGGCCGGTGACGGTCGGTTTGCTGCCGCATATCAACTCGTCAGCGATGTCACCCGGCGTCGACCGAGCTCGCATGAGGCCCGCTGGGTTGCGTCGACCATCCACTACCGCGCCGAGCGCTGGTCTGACGTGGTCAAGTTGTTGTCGCCGATCGTTAACGACACCGATCTCGACGAGCACTTCGCGCACGCCGTCAAGGTGGCGCTGGGTATTTCGTTGGCGCGGCTGGGCATGTTTGCTGCCGCGCTGTCCTACCTCGAAGAGCCAGACGGACCCGTTGCCGTTGCCGCAGTCGACGGGGCGTTGGCCAGGGCGCTGTCGCTGCGCGCCGATGGCGACGAGGACACCGCCCGCGAGGTGCTGCAGGACCTGTATGCCGCCAACCCGGAAAACGCTCAAGTCGAAGAGGCGCTGACGGATTCCAGCTTCGGGATCGTGCCCACCAGCGCCGACCGCATCGCCGCGCGCATCGACCCCTGGGACCCGGCCACCGAGCCCAAGCCCGGCGATTTCGTCGACCCGGGAGCGCAAGAGCGCAAGGCGGTGCTGTTGTCCGAGGCCGAGCGTGAGCTCGACGAGTTCATCGGCCTGGAGAAGGTCAAAGATCAGGTCGCGCGGCTCAAGAGCGCGGTGGCAATGGAGCTGGTGCGTAAGGACCGCGGGCTGGAAGTGGCCCAGCGCACCCACCACCTGGTGTTCACTGGGCCTCCTGGAACCGGCAAGACCACCATCGCGCGTGTCGTCGCGAAAATCTATTGCGGGCTTGGCCTTTTGAAGAAAGAAAACATCAAAGAGGTCCACCGTGCCGATTTGATCGGGCAGCACATCGGGGAGACCGAGGCCAAGACCAATGCGATCATCGACAGCGCCCTGGATGGTGTGCTGTTCCTCGACGAGGCCTACGCCCTGGTTGCCACCGGCGCCAAGAATGACTTCGGCCTGGTGGCCATCGACACCTTGTTGGCCCGGATGGAGAACGACCGTGATCGGTTGGTGGTCATCATCGCCGGTTACCGCGCCGACCTGGACCGGTTCCTGGATACCAACCAGGGTCTGCGTTCACGGTTCACCCGCACCATCGACTTCCCGTCCTACCAGCCGGCCGAACTGATCGAGATCGCCAACTTCATGGCTACCCGACGCGACAGCGCGTTCGAACAGCCGGCGCTCAACGATCTGGAAGCACTCTTCGCCCACCTGGCCAGCACGACGAAGGCCGATTCGGCTGGCGTCGAACGCCGCGGCCTCGACATCGCGGGTAACGGTCGATTCGTCCGCAACGTCGTCGAAAAGTCGGAAGAGGAGCGGGAATTCCGACTGGACCACTCTGAACACGCGCAAACCGGTGAATTCACCGACGAGGAGCTCATGACGATCACCGCCGCCGACCTTGCCAACACCGTGCCGCCGCTGCTGGAAGGCCTGCGGCTGGAGATGCCGGCATGACGAGCCCAGAGTCACCCGACGACCGGCGCTCCTTCGCGTCGCGCACACCGATCAACGACAACCCCGAGAAGGTCGTCTACCGCCGCGGCTTCGTCACCCGCCATCAGGTGACCGGCTGGCGATTTGTCATGCGCCGCATCGCTTCTGGTGTTGCCCTACATGACACGCGGATGCTCGTCGACCCGCTGCGCAGCCAGAGCCGCGCGGTACTGATGGGCGTGGTCGTGCTGATCACCGCGCTGGTGGGCTGCTTTGTGTTCTCGCTGATTCGGCCGAACGGGTCGACGGCCAACAACCCGATCCTGGCCGATCGGTCCACCGCCGCGCTGTACGTGCGGGTGGGCGACCGACTACATCCGGTGCTGAACCTGGCTTCGGCCCGGTTGATCGCCGGCAAGTCGGACAACCCCACCATGGTGAAAAGCACTGAGCTGGACAAGTTTCCGCTCGGCAACCTGATCGGCATCCCGGGCGCGCCCGAGCGGATGGTGCAGAACACCCGCAAAGATGCCGACTGGACGGTGTGCGATTCCGCCGCCGGTACTGCCGCCGGTGTCACGGTGATAGCCGGAGCTCCCGACAGCACCGGCGCCCGGGCTGCGGCGGTGGAAGCCGGCAAGGCGGTGTTGGTCAGCAACCCCGCCAGCGCCTGGCTGCTGTGGGACGGCCGACGCAGCCGGATCGACCTCGCCGACCACGCCGTGACCAGCGCGCTGGGCCTGGGTACCGACATCCCGACGCCGCGACCTATCGCCGGTGGCTTGTTCAATGCGATCCCCGAATCTCCGTCGCTGGCCGCTCCGGTCATCCCCGATGCCGGCAGCCCCGCCAAATTTCCGGTGCCCGCGCCAGTCGGCGCGGTCGTCGAATCCCATGGTCTGGAAAGTAATTCGGCTAACGGCCTGGTCTATTACGCGGTACTGCCCGACGGGCTGCAGCAGATCTCCCCGGTGTTGGCCGCCGTCCTGCGCAACGCCAACTCCTATGGCCTGGACCAGCCGCCGCGGCTGGGTGCCGACAAGATCGCCAAACTCCCGGTGTCGCGGCAGCTGGATACCAGTCGCTACCCAGAGCAGCGGATCAGCCTGCTCGACGCGACGCACGATCCGGTCACCTGCGCGCACTGGAGTAAGTCGGCCGGTGCAAGCACGAATTCGCTGACGTTGCTGGCCGGTTCGGCGCTGCCGATTCCGGACGCGGTGCACACCGAGGATCTGGTTGGTGCTGGTGCCGACGGCACCGCCAGCCGGGTCGCGATGGCGCCCGGCACCGGTTATTTCGCCCAGACCGTCGGACAGAATTCGTCGTCACCGGCTGCCGGATCGCTGTTCTGGATCTCCGACACCGGCGTGCGTTACGGCATCGATAATGAAGCCGCGCAAGGTGGCGTCACTGGAAACGCGAAAACCGCTGAGGCTCTTGGGCTGAGTCAGCCGGCGACTCCGAGTCCGTGGTCGATCCTGTCGTTGTACGCTCCCGGACCAACACTGTCGCGAGCTGATGCGCTACTCGCGCATGACGGTCTGGCCCCCGACTCGCGACCCGGTCGCACCTCAGCCGAAGGGCAAACCCGATGAGCCGCTTGATTTTCGAGGCACGCCGTCGGCTGCCGTCACCGGTGACCCGTAAGGGCAGCATCAGTATCGAGGCGCCACCGGAACTGCCGCGGGTGATTCCGCCGTCGTTGCTGCGCCGCGCGCTGCCGGTCGTGATTGTGCTGTTGATCGTCGGGATGATCGTCGCGATGGTCGCCACCGGGATGCGCCTCATCTCGCCGCAGACACTGTTCTTCCCCTTTGTCCTGCTGCTGGCTGCCACCGCGTTTTTCCGTGGGGGCGATAACAAGTCGCGTACCGAGGAGGTCGACGCTGAGCGCGCCGACTACCTGCGCTACCTGTCGGTGGTTCGGGACAACATCCGGGGCCAGGCTGCCTCGCAGCGCGCCGCCGCCGAATGGTCGCACCCGCAACCCGCGGATCTGGCCGCCATACCCGGGTCACGACGGCAGTGGGAACGCGATCCCCAGGATGGCGACTTCCTGGTTCTGCGTGCCGGTGTGCACTCGGCGACATTGGATACCGCGTTGCGGGTCAACGACACCGCCGATGAGGTCGACCTGGAGCCGGTGTCGCACAGCGCGTTACGGAGTCTGCTGGACACTCAGCGCACAGTCCGCGACGTGCCGACCGGTCTCGATTTGGCCAAGCTTTCGCGCGTCACCGTGCTCGGCGACGCTGACGAGGTGCTTGCGGCGGTGCGGTCCTGGGTGGCTCAGGCGGTGACGTGGCACGACCCGACGGTTCTCGGCGTCGCGGTCGCTACGTCGGATCTCGAGTCACCAGAGTGGTCATGGCTGAAGTGGTTACCGCACGTGGACATCCCGGCTGAAGTCGACGGCGTCGGCCCGGCCCGCTACCTGTCCACCAAGCCAGATGAGCTGGTCGCGCTGCTTGGACCCGCGTTGTCCGACCGCCCGGCGTTCGCGGGCGGATCAGCTGATGCGTTGCGGCACTTGCTGATCATCGTCGACGACCCTGACTTCGATCTCAAGGCTTCGCCGCTGGCCCTCGGCCGGGTTGGAGTCACCGTCATCCACCGTTCGACCACCACACCGCATCGGGAACAGTATTCCGATCCTGAGCGCCCGATCTTGCGAATCGCCGACGGCGCGATCGACCGCTGGCAAACCGGCGGCTGGCAGCGTTACATCGACACCGCCGACCAACTCGGCGTCGACGACACCATTCACCTCGCGCGCCGACTGTCCCGGTGGGACTCCAACCCGACGCACAGTGGCCTGCAGTCGACGGCTACCCGGGGCGCCACGTTCACGAGGCTGCTGGGGATTCCGGACGCGTCGCGGCTTGACGTCCCGACGATGTGGGCACGGCGCCACCGCGACGATGAGTTGCGGGTTCCGATCGGTGTGACGGCCACCGGTGAGCCACTGATCTTCGACCTCAAAGACGAAGCCGAAGGCGGCATGGGTCCGCACGGCTTGATGATCGGTATGACCGGTTCTGGCAAGTCCCAGACGTTGATGTCGATTCTGTTGTCGCTGTTGACGACTCACTCTGCCGATCGGCTGATCGTCATCTACGCGGACTTCAAGGGTGAGGCCGGCGCGGACATCTTCCGCAACTTCCCGCAGGTCGTCGCGGTGATCTCGAACATGGCCGAGAAGAAGTCGCTGGCCGACCGGTTCGCCGATACGCTGCGCGGCGAGGTCGCGCGCCGGGAGATGATGCTGCGCGAGGCCGGTCGCAAGGTGCAGGGCAGCGCGTTCAACTCGGTGACCGAATACGAGAACGCGATCGCCGCCGGACATGATCTGCCGTCGATCCCGACGCTGTTCGTCGTCGCCGACGAATTCACGTTGATGCTGGCCGACCACCCCGAATACGCAGAGCTGTTCGACTACGTCGCCCGCAAGGGCCGGTCGTTCCGGATCCACATCCTTTTCGCTTCGCAGACATTGGATGTGGGCAAGATCAAGGACATCGACAAGAACACCTCGTACCGGATCGGTCTGAAGGTGGCCAGCCCCTCGGTGTCGCGGTCGATCATCGGCGTGGAGGACGCGTACCACATCGAGTCGGGCAAGGAGCACAAAGGCGTTGGGTTCCTGGTGCCCGCGCCTGGCGCCGCGCCGATTCGATTCCGCAGCACCTACGTCGATGGCATCTACGATCCGCCTCAGGCGCCGAAAATGCTTGTGGTGCATTCGGTTCCCGAGCCGAAGCTGTTCACGGCAGGCCGGGTGGAACCCGACCAGACCACGGTGATCGCCAAGAACGGGCACGACGAACCGGTCGCGCCGTCACGCAAGTTGATCGCGACCATTGGCGACCAACTCGCGCGCTTCGGCCCCCACGCGCCCGAACTGTGGCTGCCGCCGCTCGACGAGGTGATCCCGCTGAGCGCAGCGATCGCCCGTGCGGCGGTACCGCGCGGTGAGTGGCGTTGGCCACTGGGCGAGATCGACAGGCCGTTCCAGATGCGCCGCGACTCGTTGGTCTTCGATGCGCGGTCTTCGGCCGGCAACCTGTTGATTCACGGTGGCGCAAAGTCCGGGAAATCGGCCGCCCTGCAGACGTTTATCGTGTCCGCGGCGAGCCTGCACTCGCCGCGCGAGGTGAGCTTCTACTGCCTGGACTACGGCGGC
>DATAZN010000265.1:0-20000 GCA_036272035.1 Mycobacterium sp.
ACAACGGGACGCTTCGGTGCTGGTCCTTTACGTGGCATTACTTCTTGTCCATCTTCGCTCCGTAGCGGCTGCGCGCTTGCTTACGGTTCTTGACCGCCTGGGTGTCGAGCGCGCCGCGCACGATCTTGTAACGAACGCCGGGCAGGTCCTTCACCCGACCGCCACGCACGAGCACCATCGAGTGCTCCTGGAGGTTGTGGCCCTCGCCCGGAATGTATGCGGTGACCTCGGTCCCGTTGGAAAGCTTGACGCGAGCGACCTTGCGCAGAGCCGAGTTCGGCTTCTTCGGGGTCGTCGTGTAGACGCGGGTGCAAACGCCGCGCTGCTGTGGGTTGGATTTCAGGGCGGGCGCCTTGGTCTTGACGACCTTGGGGCTGCGGCCCTTCCGAACCAACTGCTGAATGGTTGGCACTACTTGTACTCCTTGTATTTACTGCACGGTGACAGTTCGCTGCATCCGCTTTCTGCGGCGGAACAGCATTGCTTTCGCAATTAGCATTCGCGCTGCCACGTATTGGACGTGATCGCACGAGTTCATTTGGACCAAACGCGACAGCGCGAATCACCCCGGATTTCTCCGGGAAAAGCGAGTTGTCTGATTGGTATGCCGTGGGTTGGTCTGGTGGCCAGACGAAAGACGCCTGAAACACCGGGCACAACAAGCGAGCGCGCCAAAGCGCACACCCGCTCAAGATTAGACCTGAGGATGGGCCCGGTCAAATGAAAAGGGTCGATTACGACCCTTGTTCGCTCAGGGCGCTGCTGTTTCGGTGGCGACGGGCTCTGCCGATGCCGATTCGACAGCTACCGGCTCGGCTGCTGCTGCCGAGCGAGCATTAGCCTGCTCGTATTCGGCGCGTTTGGCGGCGATCTCCTGGTCGTACAGAACCCTGGCGTCGACGTTGCGTGCCTTGACCTTGCGGCCGCGCGCGGCGATCGCGAATCCCATCCACAGCGCGACCTCGCGCGCCAGCAGCCCGGCGACGATCAGCGTGGCGCTGGTCAACGCTCCCGAGAACGCTGCCCCGACCTCGTTGGACGGGATCGCGTTGATATTGATGAGAAGGATGAGTCCGGTACCGCCGAAGTAGACGACCAGCGCAACGAAGATGCTGCCGATGACGTGAGCGGCCCATCCGGCGCGGTTGACGATCAGAACGAGAATCACGAAGCCGATCGCAAACATCACCACCGGCGCGTAGAAGTCGAGGGTGGCGACGAAGCTGAAGTCAATGGTGGCGGCGTGGCCGATCAGCTCGCCGATGACCAGTGCGACCGCGTACACCGCGGCAAAGATCACCGTGGATAGCAGCGCGATCAGAACACCGAACCCGCGATTGCCCTTCGGCACAAAGGGCTTGGGCGCCTCGACGTACACCACCTGCTGCGCGGGCGCCGCTGGCGCTGGTGCTACCGGCTGCACCTCCGCGGTGCTCGCCGCCAGCGCAACATCCGCGGCGGGAGTCGCGTCGACGACTGATGAATCAGGCGCCGCGAGAGCGGGATCGACCGCGGCTGGAGCGTCGGCTCCGCTTCCTGCCTCAGTTTCATTCGTTGGAACGTCACTGGAACCTGAAACGGGACGCTTCGCAGCCATTGCGGTCTCCTCATCACTCTCGCGGGCACCTGATCCTGTGTGCCCACTCTATCGGTGGAGACCCGCCTGGGAGGTAGTGGGTTCGACCGAACGAGGGGGGTCTTATTAGGGCGCCTGCGTCGGAGTTGCTCCCGGAGTAGGTGTGCTCTTTGGTTTGGGCGCGACCGTCGATTTCGGCGCAATCGTCGGCGCTGTCGTCGCCGTGCCGGTCGGAGTCGGGATCGCTGTTGGTGTTGGCGTCGCCGTGGACGTGTCCGTTGGGGTCGTCGCATTCGGTTGGTCCGACGTGCCCTGCAGGGTGAAGAGGAACCCGGTCAGCGAACCCTGATAGGTACCATCGGTCGGGGAGTAACTCAAGCCGGAACCTGCTGCAAGGTACAAACGCGCTGCGAGTTGCACGTCGCCCATAAAGTCGACCACCTGGCTGATCGACCCGCCGACCGTGATTTGGACTGGAATCTGAACGAGCTGGCCGGCTGACGCGCCAGTCGTGGAACCCGGCGTCGCCGTCGGCGTACTGGGCGTCGGCGTTGGTGTCGGCGTTGCGGTGCTCGTCGTCGACGAATCCGCTGACGTAGTTTTGGTCGTGGGCGCCTGGTAGATCGTCGACGACGCGATCGTGAGACTGGCGAGCGTCACGCTGTCCTTCTGGCAAAGCGCGTTCACCTCGGCCAGGAAGGCCGACGCCTGCGTTTGCTCCGGGATGGAGAGACGAAGTTTGTCCAGCTTGTTCTGAAACTTAGCGATGTGGGCGAACTGCTTCTTGAGCAAGGCGACTTTCGCCTGGTTTGCGCTGTTCGCTTGATTGATACTCGCGGTCTGGCTGTCAGCTGCGGCCCCCTGCGCTACGATGGGCGAGACGCCGACGAACCAACCGCCAATCGCGATAACTACCATCACGGCGACCGCCGCGATGACCCAGAGACGATCACTGTTCATTTGACGGTACCTGCGTCTTTCGTGAAGCGATTCGCCAATGCGTCGCTGTTGATGTGCATGGTGATGGCCACGGCGTAACCGGGCGGGGTGGAGCTGGTCGTGACGCTGTTCGGCGTCGCATCGACGAATCCGGTCAGCGACGTGAGCGAGATGAGCCAGCCAGAAATCTGAGGCTGCTGCATGACAACCGTCCCCGTTATGGTCGCGACGTGCGCCCCCGTCGCCGGCGCGGTCGTACTGGCCGAAGGCGGCTGCGTAGTTCCCAGTGGGTTGTCCAGCGTCGAGGTCATCGAGGTAATCGTGGCGCCAGAGGGCAACGTGCGCTCGAAGCTGCGATAGAACGTCGCCCACAGGATCTCCTGCGCTGTCGCGACCTTCTGCGACGACTTGATAGCAGTCGCGTCCGCTTGAACCTTGGTTACTACGCCGTACTTGCCCTGTTCCTGCAGGATCGACGTCGTCTGATTCTGGGCGGCGAGCAGCGAGTTCTGCGAACCCGCGGTCGACAGCGTTGCCAGGCCAAGCCCGGCCGCGACGAGCACGATGGCGCCGATCACACCGAGCCCGAGCCGACGACGAAGATCCTTGCCTTTCTTCCGCGCAAGCACAGCCGGTGGGATGAGATGAACACGGGGCTCGCCTCCCAGAACCAGGCCTTCGATCGGCTCACTTCCACGGGAGAGCACTAGAGCTCCTCCGCCGGACGAGCGCGGGGTACGAGGCCCGCCCTTCGGCTTCGCGTTCGCCGCGCGTGGCGGCTTTACTGTCGTTGTCATGCTGCACTCCCCAGCGCCAGGCCGAGCGCGACAGAGACGGAATCGATGTCCGTCCCCTGATTCTCGGCAAGGAATCGGCGGTCCGCCCCGATGGTGGCGAGCGGATCTCCAAAGATGATCGGCATCCGCGTGTTCTCCTGCAGCGCCTGCGCGAAGCCGACGAGCTTGGAACCACCACCCGTGAGGATGATTTGACGGATGGGCTCCTGCGGCCGTGCGGTCGCGAAGTAGTTAAGGGTGTTGCGGACGCTGTTGAGCAGCTCCCCCGCGACCTTGTAAATGATCTCGACGATCGGGCGCTGCTCAACCGCGACGCCAACGGTGCTGAGCCCGAGTGCACGCTTCGCGCTCTCGGCCTGTTCCATGGTCAGCGACGTCTCAGCCTTGATGGCGCTCGTGAGATCGGCTCCGCCAACGGGGATGATGCGCACAAACTGCGGAACACCGTCTTTCGCGATGACAACCGTCGACGTATTGGCGCCAACCTCGATGATCGCGACGATCCCGAGCAGATTCGCACCGCGAAGAAGCAGTCTGCTCAGCGCGAATGGGATGAGATCGACGTCGATTGGGTTGAGGCCAGCGAGTTCTGCGGCGCGAACGTTGGCGGTCACCGACTCCTTAATCGCCGCGACCAGCAGTCCATTGATGACAGGCCCCTGATCCGAGTGACCCTCGGAGATCGGGTAGAAGTCGAGCAGTGCGTCCTCGACGGGAACCGGGAGCATCTCCTGCACCTGGAACGGAAGAGACTCTCGAATTCGCACGAGACTCATTTTGGGTACGCTCAGGTCGCGTGCCAGCACTCGGTGATTGCCGATGCCTAGCACGACATCCTTGCTCTTGAAGCCGCCCGTCGACCACAGCTGTCGCAGCGCGGTCGCGACGGTGGAAACCTCTTCGACCTCTCCGCGCATTACCGCTCCCTCGGGCAGCAGGATTGACTTCGACTTTACGATGGTTGGCCTGTTGGTCGCGGCATCCTTCACCTCGACGGCACGGATGCCCCAACTGCTTATGTCGACTCCGACGATGTTCTTTGCCATAGCTATTTGTCCCCCCAGGATTGTTGTTAGCTAAGTCCGAATAAGGCGAGATACCCCGCCGAGATTGAGTGCCCGAACAGGATGGCGATCCAGGCACCGCCGAGCATCCATGGCCCGAACGGAATCCCTGACTTTCGTCCGGCCTTCCGGAAGATCATCAGGCCGATCGCGAAAAGGCCGCCGAGCAGGAACGCCGCGAAGGCGCCCACAACGAGTTCCCCCCAGCCCAACCAGCCCAGATAGACGCCAAGTACCGCGGCGAGTTTCACATCGCCGAACCCCATGCCGCCTGGATAGATGACGGCGAGCAGGAAGTAGAACGCGAACATCGCGACCATCCCGATGCCTGCCCGCAACAAGGCGTCGTAGTCGCCGGTCAGAACGCCGGCGAGGGTGATCAGCACCGCCGCGACGATGAGCGCCGGCAACACGATTGAGTTGGGCAGTCGATGCACATCGAGATCGATGAGGGCGAGGGCGATTGAGATCGCCGCGAGAAAAACGAACGCAATCAGCGCGGGCGACGAGGACACGAGCGTACTCGTTCCACCCGCCAGCGCGGCCGGCAGGAATCGCCACGCGACCGCGAGAAACAGCACGGCCGTGCCGAGCTCGACCGCCGGGTAGCGCCAGGAAATAGGCTCGCGGCAGTCGCGGCACTTCCCGCGCAGGAACAGCCAGGACAGCACCGGGACGTTGTCGAAGCCGCGGATGTGTCGGCCGCAGTTCGGGCAGGCACTCGGTGGTGAAACGATCGACATGCCGTTCGGAACGCGGTACACGACGACGTTGAGAAAGGACCCAATAAGCAGTCCGACCACCCCGGTCAAGGCGGCAAGGATAATCGCAAACTCAGCCACGGCGGTCACGAGACGGGTGTCCCATCCGGAAGGAAGGCCGACGCAACCTCGATCTCCGTCGTGACACCGTATGTGGTCGACACGGGCTGCAGGAACTTCGGTGGAGCGGTGTTAAGCAGTCGCTGATCGTAGCCATACTGCTTAACGAAACCAGTAGTGTGCGCACCGCTGCCGCCGTAACTCACACCCACCGCCCCGCGGAACTCCTGCGCGATCGAGCCGAGCACCGCGAGAGTTCCGAGCTTCGCTCCATACGCGTAGTTCTGTACCTGGAAAGTACCGCCGTTGCTCGCGATTGCGGCGTCAATGGTGACATCGGCCCCGCCGCTGCGCGCCAGCAGCGTGCTACTGCCGGAGTTGGTCGAGCACACGTTATTCGAGCTACTCGAGCAGGAGATTGGGTTCCAGACGGTAACCGTCGACTGGCCCACGAGGCCGAGGATGTCGCTGGCGGAGTTGGTGTACTTGATGTCTCCGGTCACGTACAGGTTGTTCTGGGCTCCGACCGTCAGCGCACCGTGAAACTGACCCTGCACGAACGCGTCGCCGTTTCGGCACCCGTACACACTCGATGCTCCGGCCGGCCCATTGAACTCATTCGTCGCGGGATAGGTGAGACCAGTCAAGGTGTTCTTGAGACCGTTACCGTACGTGGTCGTCGTCACCTTGTGCGTACCTGTACCCGTGGTCGTCGTCACCGAGCAGAAGGTGACGCCCGACTGCGTGGGCGGCGTCGCGGTGCTCGCCCAATAGTTCGGGTCGGTATTGGTGTTGGAGCTCGGCACCGACTGCACGTAGATGAGGTTGTTCGGAGGCACGGTGACCGTGGCTCCAGCCGCGCTCTGCAGGGCAGAAATTGTGCCGCAGGCGGCGGCGGCCATTCCTGTCATCTTGCCGTTGGCTGCAATCGCGATCTGCGTTGCTTTTGTCCACGGTGACACCACGTTCATCTTTCCATCGCTGGTAAAGGTGATGGATGTTGGACCCGTGTAGAGACAGCCCGGACGCGGGACCGTCGACGCAGTCAGGTCGTAGCGTGTCTCCTGCAGCATGGCGTTGTTGGTCGCCGGAAGGTCGAGCGATGCCACGTTCTGCGGTGTACCCTGGTCGAACTTTGCATTGGAGCATCCACTCGGCTTGTTGTACGTGCCTGTCGTCGCGGTTGACTGTACGGTCTGCTTGAACTCTGCCCCGCAGATCGTGAATTCATCGTTGGTCCGCACCGGGCCCTGCAGGAGGTCGCCAGAGATGAACTGCACCGGCGCACAGGCAACGTTCGCGTTGTATGTGGGGTCGGTCAGGTGCTCCGAAAGGCACGCCTTGGACGAGTTGCCTGCCTGGGTCTCACCGGTAACCACCGGGTTCGATGATTCGTAGTCGGTGAAGTAGAGATAGTCGATGAAGCCCGTTCCCTTGAGGTTGGCTACCAGGGATCGAGTGACGTTACCAGCGCGACCCGTGACGCGAACGCGAATGACGCCGCTCGTCGAATAGGTCGAGTTGTCGACTTCGTAGCGGAAGAATTCGGTTCCACCGCTGTTGGCTACGGTGGCCCAGGTTCCGCCCTTGGTGATGCCGAAGGCGGGATTGCTGTCGGTGCCGACGAAAACACTGCCGGTATTGAAGGATGTGGCCGCCCCGTACTCCTCGTACGCGTTGTTGGCCGTCAGGCGGCTCTGGTACTCGGCAAGTCCGGCATAGGCTGCCGCGGTCGCGTTCGCACCATCGCGGTCGCCGCCGGACTTGACTGCGCCGCTCGTCGATACCGTCAGAACCGTCGCGACCATGATCGTCATCGCGAGGCCGAGTCCGATAACGACCGGAAGGGCGAACCCATCGTGGGTACGCAATCTCCGAATCAGTTTGGTGAAGATCATTATTGAGCTCCTGACTGTCCCAGATTGAGCAAACCGACAACTGTCGAAGCGTGTCCATCGCCGCCGGAACCCGGCGTCGTCGAACCCCACTCGAGATTGATTCCGATGTAAACGATGTTGCCGAGGTTGGCTGTGTCGATCAGTTTGGTCGTGGTGTTGAGTGGAATTTGCGTCAGCGGATTCGTTGTCGCGGAACTGAAGTAGGTGAACAGCGGTGTGTTGTCGCTCGTCGGAGAAGCGACCGGGCCACCGAGATCAAATTGCTTCGTCACGGTCGACGAGAAGGTGCAATATCCGGTCGTGGGACTGCAGGTGGAGGACCACTGCTGCTCTTTCAGGTCATGCGTCACCGGGTCGATGTAGTACCGCACCTCTACGGGCTGTGCCGCCGTCGACTGCAGGTTGACGTAGGCATAAAAGGTGAGGTCCGTCGCACTCGCACTGACAATCGCCGGGCTCGGATTTGTCTGGTTCGCAACCGGATATGTCGTGGCCGCATGAAGGTACTGCACCATCGTGCTCATTGCGGTGGACATCTGCCGGGTGTTTACGTCGGCTACTGCACTCGCCTGTGTTCCCTTGGCGACGGCAGCGAAGAAGCCACCGACCATCGTGAGGAGCAGGATGGAGACGATGCTGTACACGATGAGTTCGGCCAGTGATACGCCCTGGTCGTCTTTCAGCGCACGACGAATGCGGACAATGCTCACGACGCCACCCGCGGATCCACCATGACGGTGAAGGTCGTGGTGCTGTCGATGGTTCCGGTTGTGCTCACCGTGACGTTCGTCGGCTTGGTCTTGATGTAGTTCGTCGTCTTCGCGCCGGACGTCGTCCCGGTAAAAATCGACCAGGTCCCGAATGGAAGCGCGATCGTCTGCGAGGTGCCGGTGGACTTCGGGAAGGTTAGTGTTTGCACCGAAAGGCAACCGGGATCCGGAGTGCCAGCCGGGCCAGGGGTGCTGACCGCGGTCACGAATGTGCTGGTGGTTATTCCGCTCACCTTGACCACGCCCATTCCCACCGCGAGGGTTGCCGGATTGCTCGCGGCTCCTGGCGCCGTTACGCCCATGGTCGAAGCGGACACATCGGGTGGCACCGCGCCCGACGTGGCATCGGTAGGCCAGGTCTGTGGATTGGTATCGATGCAAGTGCTCGATCCCCCGCCGGCCGCATAAACGTACGTTCCGGCGACAACCTGGTAGCCATCGGGGTACGGGAATGCGGAAACGGTTGTCGGCGACGCAGCGAACTGCGAAGCGCCGGCGACGTCGTTGATGAACGTGAGCGGCATGTTGGTTGGGAGTGTTGCGCCCGATGGATAGGTGAACTTGAACGTGTCCGCCTGGTCGTAGGTGAAGTTCACCATCGTGTTTTGTCCGGCCGTGACGACGACGTTGGCGTTCGACGCGGGCGCGTGCTGCTGGAAGTCGATGCCGCCCGTTTCGGTGGCGGTCACCGTGTAGGTTCCTGGCTGGGCGTTCAGGCCGAACGAGCAACCATCCGAATCCGTTTTGGATGGCTGCTGGGCCAGTGTCGCACCACCGCCGCCGCTGTTCGGCGTAATCGAGATGCTGACCCCCGACTCGGCAGCACCCGATGCGCCGATGATGGCGACAATGATCGTGCCCGCCGTGTCCGAGTTGATGTTGCTGATTGGGGCAACCAGGGTCGTCATGGTGGTCGAGAAGGTGTTGCTGTTCTCTTTCCAGCTGACCTTGTCGACCACGCTCTTGTAGGCGAGCGTGCCGCTGCCCGTGCCGCATGCACCCGACCCCCCGGTGGTGGTAACCCAGTCGACCGTGCGACTGAGTGAGAATTTGGCGCCACCGACCGTGTACACGATGGGCGACGGAGTGCTGGTAACGCTGAACACGCCGGCGGGAGTTCCCAATGCCGTGATCCGCATGTTGTCGACGTCTTGTGATGCGAGGTTGATGGCGACCTCACGACCCCGAGATGCATTGGTGAGCACCAGACCGCTGGTGAGACTTCCTGCAATGCAGACCGCGAGAACGGCGAACACCATCAAGGCGACCATCACCTCGACGATGCTGAAACCAGCGTCGTCAGAGCGAGCTTGTCTCGATGCGGAACCGCGAAGGCGGTTGAGAAGAGCGTTCACGATTCACCCCCCAGATGTTCGTGATGGCCTGTGCGGCCGTTGGATCTGCAATTGCACTATCCGAAAGACTGGAGAAGGTGGAGCGTCCGAGACCGGAACGCTCCACCCCTCGCGGGAGACGGCCAACTACGCCGTCATTGCCTTACGATTACGGGCAGGCACCTGCAACGACACCAGTGCTATCCGTTGCGTGGAAGACATTGGTAGTCGAGCTGGTCGCCACGATGCAGAAACCATTCGCAGTCGTCGTGATGGTCGGGATGTCCCCTGCAGCACTGTAGTTCGAGTCCGTGGTCAGGTCCGGCGCGGTGTAGCCGTCGGCGGCAACGAGCTGCGAGAGGTCGTCGACAACGGTTCCGTTGTTCGAGACCTCGTGTGCAACGACCGCTGTCTTGGCGTTCGAGATGTCCGACTTGACGGCCGAGTCCTTGGCGTTGTTCTGGACACCGATGTAGATCGGGATCGCGATCGCGGCGAGGATGCCGATGATGATAACGACAACCAGGAGCTCGATGAGGGTGAAGCCCTCTTCGCGCTTGAGGCCGTTGCGGCGATCATTCATCGCCTTGTTGAAGCGTGCAAACATGTTTTTTCCTGTCTTTCGTTTGAATGTGGACAGGGCCCCCAAAGAATCCTTTGACCCCCCACACTCATGGTTGTGGAGCGGCCCCGCTTGCGTAATCCCGCAAAGGGGGCACATCCTGCATTTCGGCTACCCCAATAGGAGGGGTTAGCTCTGGCCGCCCTGGTTCTGGACGACGGTGGTGATCTGGAAGATTGGCAGATAGAGCGCGACGATCATTCCGCCGACGACCACACCGAGCACAGCGACCATCAACGGCTCGATCATTGCCGTGAGCTGTTCGGTCGCCGCTTCGACCTCGGCGTCGTAGAAGTCGGCGATCTTATTGAGCATCTGTTGCAGCGAACCCGAGTCCTCGCCGACCGCGATCATCTGGACGACCATGGGCGGGAACACCGGCTCCTTGGCCAGAGGTTCTGAAATCGAACGACCTTGACGCACGGAGTCGGAGACGGACTTCAATGCTCGTTGTATGACCCAGTTGCCCGAGGTCTCACCAACGATGTTGAGCGCCTGCAAAATCGGCACACCGGCGCCTATCATTGAGGCGAAATTCCGGCAGAAGCGGGCGACGGCGATCTTCTTCATGAGGCTACCGAAGACCGGCAGTCGAAGCTTGAGCGGATCGACCGTCTTCAGCACCCTCTCGGTGTTCTTATTCACTCGCCACCAGAGCGAGAACGCGATGCCAAGAACGACCAGCACCGGCGCGAGCCAGACCATGACGCTCGACAACCAGACCAGAATCTGGGTCGGGATGGGCAGCGTTCCGCCGAGACTGTCGAACATCTGCTTGAAAGTCGGAACGATGAAGATCAGCATCGCGGCCACGGCGACGACGGCCATAATGAGAACGATCACCGGGTAGGTCAACGCGGACTTGATGCTTCCGCGAAGCTTGACCTCTTTTTCGAAGTTGGTCGCGATGGTCTCGAGGGAATCCTCGAGGAATCCGCCCGTCTCACCAGCCCGAACGAGGTTGATCATGATGGGTGGGAACTCGACCGGATGCTTGTACATGGCATCCGAGAGCGAGCTGCCGGACTCGACATCGTGAGAAATCGCAATGAGGACAGCGGTGAGCGGCTTACTCGCCGTCTGCTCGCTGAGGATGGTGAGGGTTCGAAGCAGCGACAGCCCCGCTCCGATCATGGTCGCCATCTGTCGGCTCATGACCGCCAGGTCCTTGAGTTTGACGTGGGCACCAAACCCCGGGATCTTGAGCTCCTTGCTGAGGCCCGTCCCAGCGTTCGACTCGACGATCTCGACCGGCGAAAGCCCCATGGTGCGCATGCGCGCGGCCACGGTCGCTTCGCTCGATCCCTCGAGGTGACCCTTGACGATCTTGCCGGTGTCATCCCGGCCCTTGTATGCGTATGCGAGAGTTGCCATTAGAGCGTTGTCCCCGTTGAGTACGCGTCGTCGAAGTTGATTGACGATGCTGCCATGGCGGCGCCGGCTGACGTCTCCATCCTGTGGATGAGCTGCTTGATGCTCTCGACGTCCTGTGCCTTGTCGAGTGCGGCGCGCTGGGTGATGACGCCAGCGTTGACCAGGTCCGCGAGGTGGCGGTCCATGGTGTGCATGCCGAGGTCGCCACCGGCCTGCATGGCCGACGCGATCTGGTAGGTCTTGCCTTCACGGATGAGGTTGGCAACGGCCGGGGTTGCGATGAGCACCTCGGTAGCGACGACTCGCCCTCGACCGCTCGCCTTCTTGACGAGCGTCTGACAGACGACGCCCTGCAGCGTTCCGGCCAGCTGCGAGCGCACCTGACCCTGCTGGTGTGGCGGGAAGACGTCGATAATACGGTCGATGGTTTGCGCAGCATCCTGCGTGTGCAGGGTCGCGAACACCAGATGGCCGGTTTCTGCGGCGGTCAGCGCAACCGAGATCGTCTCGAGGTCTCGGAGCTCACCAATGAGGATGACATCCGGGTCCTGACGCAGAACGTGCTTGAGCGCCGCCTCGAAGCTGTGGGTGTCGTTGCCGACTTCGCGCTGGTTGACGATCGACTTCTGGTTGGAGTGCAGGAACTCGATCGGGTCCTCGACCGTCATGATGTGGTCCGCGCGCGTGCGGTTGACCAGGTCGACGAGCGACGCGAGAGTGGTCGACTTGCCGGAACCGGTTGGGCCGGTTACCAGGACGAGTCCACGAGCCAGTGTTGCGAAGCGGGCGACCGTCTCGGGAACGCCGAGGCTCTCAAGCGGCTTGATCTCGGTCGGGATGAGACGGAACGCGCCACCCATCGCCTCCCGCTGCTGGTACACGTTGACGCGGAATCGGGCATTCGCCGAAACCGTGTAGGCAAAGTCGAACTCGAGTTCCTTGTCGAAGATCTCCTGCTGTGCGGGCGACATGATGCTTCGAAGGGCCGAGTAGACCTTGTCGACGCTCCAGACATCCGTAATTGAACCGTTCGTGAGAGCGCCGTCAATACGGACCATGGGCGGCATGTTCGCCGCGACGTGGAGGTCGGATGCGCCGAGCAGCAGAACATCCCGCAGTGCGGCGGTGAGGTCGGGGTCAGCGCTGGCGAGCCCCTTCTCTTCGCCGAAGTCCACTTCCTGCTGCGGAAGGGACGACGGCGTGGCGACGACCTCGTCCATGTGCTTGGCCGGAACGTTGACTCGGGGCGGCGGGAAGTTCAGCAGGTCGCCCGCGGGCGCCCCTGCAACAGGAAGTGCTGGTGCCGCCGTCTCGGTGAAGACGGGCGCGATCGTCGGCGGACCCCACGCGGGGTCCGGAGCTGGCGGCGCGGTGAACGTTGGGTTCGGCGCGGGCGCACTGGCGATGGTGGTCGGAGTGATGGGCGGCGGCGCGAAGTTACGCGGAGCCACACCGGCGCCGGGCGGAAGCACCGGCTCGTCCCCCGAAACCGGAATCTCGTAAATCGGCTTGCTCATTTGGTCCCCCCGGGCCGTTTAGGCCACAACCCTCAGAATTTCCTCAATGGATGTGTCACCGAGCTGGGCCTTCGCCCAGCCGTCTTCGCGAAGAGTGATCATGCCCTGCGCCCGCGCGGTGCGGCCGATCTCGGCACTCGAGGCGCGTGCGACGGCGAGCTTCTCGATCTCTTCGGTAACGCTCATTACCTCGTGCACGGCGATGCGCCCGCGGTAGCCAGTGTTCGAGCAGTTCGTGCAGCCGACCGGACGGAACAGTGTCGGCAGTGCCATGGTCGCCGGGTCGAAGCCGACTCGAAGGTTCACCAGCTCGTTCGCGTCCGGCTGGTACGGCGCCTTGCAGCGTTCGCACAACCGGCGGGCGAGTCGCTGGGCCACCACACAGTCCAGGGCAGAACCCACGAGGAATGGCTCGATGTCCATCTCGGTGAGTCGCGTGATGGCGCTCGGGGCGTCGTTGGTGTGCAGCGTTGAGAGCACGAGGTGGCCGGTGAGCGATGCCTCGATGGCGATCTGTGCTGTCTCCTGGTCACGGATCTCACCGAGCAGGACGACATCGGGGTCGGAGCGAAGGATGGAGCGCAGTGCGCTCGCGAACGTCAGGCCCGCCTTGGGATTGACCTGGACCTGGTTAATGCCCTTCATCCGGTACTCGACCGGATCCTCGACCGTGATGACGTTGATCTCGGGCTTCGCCACGGCAGTGAGAGTGGTGTACAGGGTAGTGGACTTGCCCGAGCCCGTCGGGCCCGTGACCAGGATCATCCCGTATGGCTTGGTGTACGAGTTGTAGTACGCCTGGGCGTTCCGTTCGAGCAGGTGCAGCCCGCTCATCTCCATGTTGGAGCCGTTGTTGTCCAGGATTCGCATGACGACTTTTTCGCCGAACACCGTCGGCAGCGTCGCCACACGAAGGTCGATCTTGCGGCCACCGTGGCTGACCGACATGCGGCCATCCTGCGGCTTGCGACGCTCGGAGATGTCAATGTCTGACATGATCTTGAGGCGAGAGATGACACCGTTCTGGATCGCCTTCGGAGCGGTCTGCATCTCGTGCAGCACGCCGTCGATGCGGTACCGAACACGCAGTTCGAACTCGCCGGGCTCTATGTGGATGTCCGATGCCTTGTCCTGGATGCCCTGGCTGATGAGCAGGTTGACGAATCGCACGATCGGCGCGTCGTCTTCCGCCTGGTCATGCTGCTCGGCGAGCGCAATTTCCTTCGATCCGCTCTCGGCTTCGAGCTCGGTTGTCAGCGAGTTGATCTCGTTGTCTGCACGGTGGTAGCGATCGATCGCGGCGCGCAGGTCGCCACGCTCGGCGACGACGGCGCGAGCCTGCATCTTGGATGCGGCGCGAACGTCATCGAGGGCGAACACGTCGCCGGGATCGACCATGGCGACCATGAGGTAGTCACCGGCGATGCCGATGGGCAGGACCTCGTGTCGACGGCACATGGCAGCGGGTACGAGCGCGACCGCCATGCGGTCTACCGGGTACTCAAGCAGTTCAACGTACGGGAGCCCGGCCTGCGCGGCACGAGCGGATGCAAGCTGAGCCTGGGTGACGACACCCTGATCCAACAGCGCCAAAATTGCCTGGTCGTCTTTGTCGCGCTCACCAGAAATCATGTCGAGCTTCTCGATAGGAACGATTCCTCTGAGAATCAGAATTTCCGTTAACGACGCCACGCCAGATCACCCCCCCAAGGATCCCGGTGGGCATTCGGGTGCACACCAGAATGCAAACCTAACCGCGGCGTGTCATCCGCACCATACCCGCTAAAGGGGGGCTATTCTCCGGGCGGTCGGGCTTACTACAGAATCACGTGGGCGAACGGGGAGATGACGTGAATGGCCGGTTCGGTCGGCTTCGGCCGCAACGGCGGCGGAACCAGCAGTGGGGCGGTGAGCGCACTGAAGTTCGAGACTTCGGTGTACCCCGTCTTGGTCGAGATGACCCGCACCGAGATCAGATCGGCGCGCAGACTCAGCGGCGGCACAAATGTGTTTGAGGTCGCGTGCACGATAGCGACGGGCGTGGCGGTTGGGCTCACAGAGGAGAACCACTGGTAGTGATAGGTGATCCCCGCCGACGCCGGCAGCGTGCCGTGGGAAGCAACGAGCTTCGTTCCGACCAGACCCGCGCCCGTCACGACGGGGGTGCCAGGCGCCGGCAGCGTGCCCGGCTTGACTTTGATTGGATCGGTCCACGCCTCGTATGCGTACATGTCCTTGCCGGTCAACGTGTACATCGCGTAGATGTAGTGACCGACGTACCTGGCGGGGATCGTGAACGACGTACCGCGGCCAATGATCGGATCCGACGTGAGTACGTTGGTGCCCAGTCTCCATTCCACTGCCACGTTCGCCGGCGTCGGCTGGTAGCTACTGACATCCAACGACGTTCGGACGCCGACCGTCGGCGCGCTCGAGTACGTCGCCTGGCCCCAGAAATTGCCTTCGCCAACCAGCGTGCTCTTGGTCGTCGTTGTCACGGGCGGCCATCCGGGGACGCTCTCCGTTTCCGCGACCGTGATGTGGTGGCGCCAGTCTGCCGCGGTCAACGTGTACGGAATGTTGTTGGAGATGGCAACACCATCCCGATAAATGACGTAGTGCAGCCAGTTCACGTTGATGGCGCCGGTCACATACGGTTCGATCGGCACTCCGACGCCGAGATAGCCGAGCTGCACGACAACGGGATGGATCGTGCCGTTCGCGATCGGAACGGTGGGCTTGGACGGATCCGAGAGGATGGTGCCAGCCGGGGTGAAGCCTTCGGTCACGACGGTCACGGTCCCTCCCACCTGGGACTCCGAGTCCGGATAGAAATTCGGACCGCTGGCGTCCTCGACCCGGACGCCGTTGACGTACCACTCGAATGTGTACCCGTTGCTGAGGTCCGGCGAGCCGGTCGCGGTGTTCGCTATCAGAGGCCTGCCGATTTCGGGAGTGCCGGTGATCGTCGGGATCGGGAAGGCGTTCGGGTCTTCGACCGGCGTCATAATGCCCGAGGTCGCCGACACGGGGGTGAAGTCCCCGGATGCCGCGGTAACGGTCACCGTGATGTGTTGTCCAACATCCGCTGCGGCGACCAGATAGTTGGCGTTCGTCGCACCGGCGATCGGCTGGCCATTGCGATTCCACTGGTAGCTGATCGACGTGAGGTTGTTGGGATACCAGGTGTTGTAGTCGGGTCCGGCTGTGAGGAAGTGATGGTGCTCTGCGGTGCCGCCGGTGTCAACACGTCCGGGGAGCTGCTCGTCCGGGGCAAACGCCGGCACGAACAGTAGTGGTGTCCGTTCGGATCCGTATCCCGGCAGGGAACCCGTAAGCCCAACGTAGACTCCGCGCGCTTCCGCGCTGGTGAGCACAATGCTTGACGCGTCCGGTCCGGACGCGATGATCGTGTCCGTGTATTCGTCGCGCCACTGATAGCTGAAGGTGACACCAGGCTGACTCCAGGTGCCCGGATTTACTGTGACGGTTTGGCCGGTGGCGTAGGTGCCCGACAGCGATGCTGGCGTGAAGCTCAGCTGCCCGAGAATCGGCGTATCCGCCGACTGTGCGGTCGTTGTCGTGTAGTCGGCGAGGCCGACGGTCACCGCGACAGACAGCTCGTCGTCCTGCTCATCCGAACTCGGCGTGTACGTGCTGTTGGTGGCGCCGTCGATCGCAACGTCATTCAGGTACCACTGGTAGCTGTACGACGTCGGATTGGGCGCCCAACTACCCACGCTCGCGAAGACGCGCTCATTCACGACCGGGCTCTGCACGATCGGAACACCCACGCGGGTGAAGCTGCTGGTTCCGGGATCGTCAGCAGACGCACTCAGTGTTGCCCCGAAAAAGAGCGCAACGATGGATGCCACGGCAACGGCGACGCGCCAGCCGATCGTTCGTGCCCCCGGAGGTCTCATCGCTCGAAACCCTACCCGAGCAGGAATGAATGCGGCGCGACGTGAACCGTCGTCGGGGGACGAACAGGTCCCCGGACTAGCGGAGTGAGTGCCGGGAAGCTCGAGCTGCCGACGCGGAGAACAGCCGCCATCGGCGCGGTGACCACCTGACCGATCGAGCTGATCACGATTTTCTGTGCGCCCGCCATGGTGGTACTTCTACCGTCATAACTCGTTTGGTAAGTCATGTAGCTGTTCGGGAATTCCGAGAATTGAAGGATGTAGGTTCCCGTACTCAGCCCGGTGATCGTGTAGTGGCCCGTTCCGTCGGTGCTGGCGTCACCACCGGTCGCTTGATACCAGGTTCCATCCGGGAGCAAACGAAACACCGTCACGTTGAGGTAGTCGATCGAGAGATGACTGACAGCATCAGCCGCCACGCCGGTGATCGTGCTGCCGGGGACGAGAGATCCGTCCGCCTCTGTTGAGACAGACGTGTCGAGGATGTCCGACCCGGCGAATGTCTGGCCGCCGCCCAGCCAGGTTGCGCCCCAACTCTCATCTGGACCTTCGAAGAACCTCACGCGGTATTGCCCGGACGGGACCCGGGTCGCGTACTCGCCGTCATCTCCCGCGACCGCAGTCGTCACCAGCGTGCCGCCAAGAGTGTAAATCTCGGCCTGCGCGTTCGCCGCGGGCTCACCCCCATCCGAAATGCCGCCGGTGATATCGACCTCGTGCCGAACGGTTTGGGTTGCCAGCGAAACCGTGTGTCCCGCCGTCACCGTTACCACCGACCCCTGGTCGTACCGGTTCGGGTAAGCCGCGGGGCCCACCTCGCCACTGCCATACTGGATCGTGTACTTCCCCGCCGGTACGTCGGTGATGGTGAAGCTCCCGTTCGGGGCGACGACAGCAGGCAGCGGCACGGCCTCGCCCAGATACGCTGTCGGGCTGCGCAGGGCGGTCACGATCAGGGGAAGACCACTGCCGTCCGACGTGACGACCTTCCCGTGAATTGACCCGAGCAGCACGCCACCAAACGTCATGGTGGTTCCCGTGATATCGCCGCCGGTGTGAACCGTGATTCGAGTCGCGCTTCCGAAAGTGCCTGAGGCGTTGTAGTAGCCAGACGAGTAGTACCCGTCATGGGAGACAAACTCGACGATGTAGGTTCCGGGAACCACCTGGAATCCCCAGTCGAAGTCGTTCATCACCTCGGATTGGACGAGCACCCCAGTGACTGTCTTCAACTCGACCGTGGCGAACGGGGTGGGTTCAAACGGACTCCCGGCCACCATCCCACCGAGCATGCCGCCCGGTTGTAGCGCGACGTTATTTCCGGCGACGGTCTGATCGCTGGCTACGCGAATCCCGCGGGCAGCCGATAGGTCGATCCCGCCGAACCAGTCATCGGCATCCGACCCAAAGTCACTGAAGGTGCGTTGGTTCGAAACGACATGAACCTTGTAGACACCCGGTGCCAGATCGTCGAACTCATACTTACCACCGTCGGTCACGCCGACCGTCTGGACGACGTCCCCCGACGGTGTTGTGAGTTCTATCGTGGCTACGGTGAACGGCGTCTTCGTCGGCCCGTCGGTGATGACACCCTCGATTCTGGTGTTTCGATGGAGGGCGATGTTGATATTCGTGGCCGCACCATCGGGGGGCACAGTCACGACGGCTCCGTAACCCAGACGTTGATAGTTCGGATACCAGGTCTGGCTCCAGTCGCTGGATACCCCCAGAGTCGCCGCGTCAGGCCCGACCGCATTGACCTTGTATCTCCCGGACGGGACGTTGGTGATCGTGTAGTACCCCTGCGCGTCGGTCGTGCCGTCGGCGATGTAGGTGTCACCCGCCAGGTTTTGTAGTGTGACATCCGCGCCCGCAACACCCAGGGTGGAATGACCGTACTGGGTCACTCGGCCGCTGACCGAGCCAAGTCGAGCAAGCGTGACGTTGAGTGTCGGGTTCGTCGTGTCGTCGAAAGTCGTCGCGGACGACTGCTCATACTCGTTCAGCCACCACTCCTGCGCCCAGCCGTCGCCCCCGTCGAAATGCAGCGAGGCAGCGTCGTCGTTCGCCAATCCGTCGAACTCGTAGTGGCCAGCGCTGTCCGTCACGGTCGTCGCTTCGGCGCCCCCGCCACTCTGAGCTCCCCAGAGTTCGACCGTCTGGCCTTCGAGCGGCAGCGCAGGGCTTCCGCCCGTGACCGTACCCTGGACCGTGTAAGTGATCGGCTGCAACGTCACGCCGATGCCATCGACATCGGAGCCGGTGACAGGAATCGCCGTGGCGCTGGCGTAATTGGTACCGCCGTACCAGGCATCCTCATATTGATCAGCGACGACCTCCACGCGGTAATCGCCAGCGATCAGACCCGGGAAAGTGAAGGCACTGCTGCCATCCATGAAGTCTGACGTGAGCGGTGTGCTGGGGTCGTCGCCGAACAGGTATGCCGTCGCTAGCCCCGGAAAGTCGCCATGGATGTCAACGGCAGTTCCCGAAACCGTGTACGTCGGGTCGGCAGACGCGCTCAGGTCGGGTCCGAAAACCAGCGCTGCGATGGCCGTCGCCGCCAGAGCGACGTGCCATCCGATTCGGCGTGCGGCAATCCTGTTCATCGCTGGAAACTCTAGCCGAGCAAATCTCGCAACGGCGACGGTTAACCGGCGAACGGCCCGGCACCTTTTCGGGTGACGGGCCGTTGCTCGTGTTAACTACTGGTAGGTACCGGGCGTGTAGTCGTCTGAGCTGAAGCTGTCGAAGTCGACGAAGCTCAGGTCGGACTCGTTGAACACCGACTCATCCGTGAAGATGCGGTTCGGGTAACGCTCCGACTTTGCCTCCTCGGTGGCCTCGACCGACACGTCGCGGTACTTCGGAAGACCGGTACCCGCGGGGATCAGCTTTCCGATGATGACGTTTTCCTTCAGGCCCATCAGCGGGTCGGACTTGCCCTCCATGGCGGCCTGCGTGAGAACACGCGTGGTCTCCTGGAAGGACGCGGCCGACAGCCACGACTCCGTCGCGAGGGACGCCTTGGTGATACCCATGACCTCCTGACGCGCCGACGCCGTCTGCTTGCCCTCGGTGAGGGCAGCGCGGTTGAGCTCGTTGTACTTGAGCCGGTCGACCAGCTCGCCGGGCAGCAGGTCGGTGTCGCCGTGCTCGACGACGGTCACCTTCCTCAGCATCTGGCGAACGATGACCTCGATGTGCTTGTCGTGGATCGGAACACCCTGTGAGCGGTAGACGCCCTAGACACCGTCGACGAGGTGCAGCTGCACCGCGCGAACGCCCTTGACGCGAAGAACTTCCTTCGGGTCGAGGTTTCCGATGTGGAGCTGCTGACCAAGCTCGACGTGCTGGCCATCCTC
>DATAZN010000266.1:0-3667 GCA_036272035.1 Mycobacterium sp.
AGGCGGGCGAGCTTGTTCGTGAGGAACAGCCAGACTCGGGCGAAGCCGTCTTCCACGATGCCGCCGGGGGTAAAGAAGTCGCGGTAGGCGTCGGTGAACCCTTCCCACGGGCAGATCGCCTTCAACGCGGGCGGGTTGAGCCCAGCAACCTTGTACTGGGACAGCGCGAGGTAGGAAACGCCGAGCATGCCGATCCTCCCGTTCGACCAGGGTTGCGCGGCCGCCCAAGCGATGACCTCGGCGATGTCGTCGGCCTCCTGATCCGACAACAGGTCGCCACGGCCATCGGAGTGGCCGCCACCACGGGTGTCGAGATTGATCACCGCGTACCCCTGCTGAGTCCACCAGACCGGGTCGGGTGCTTCCCAGCTGGTCTGGTCGGAAATCGTCAGCGGCTCGGGCTGGTTCATGATCCGGAACTGCTTGTTCAACTTCCAGCCGCGGCGCTTGCGGCTGGGCACCTGATCCTTTCCGTAAGGGTGGGCCGACAGGATCACTGGGAACGGTCCGGCGCCGGCCGGACGGAACAGGTTCAGCCGCAGGGTGACGCCGTCGCGCATCGTCACCTCGACATCGGCATCTTTGGTGACGTCGGCTGGCATGGCGTAGACGGTGATCGGTGGGTGCAACGCCGCCCGGCGACGCGAGCGGGCGTAGGCGAGAGCGCCGGGTCGGTGCCACGGCTCGTCGAGTGGCGTGTTTTTCATGGCGGTGGCCTTTCGTGAGTTGACTGGGCGGGTCGCCGAACCGGTGGTCGGTGATGGGGTGGTGGTGGTCATCGGTTCTCCTGGGAGGTCAGGGATCGGCGTCGGGCAATCCGCGCCATGTCGATTAGAGTGGCACTCAATTCGAGTTGAGTCAAGCTCTAACAGCGAGTACGTTGTTGGCATGGCTACTGCTGAACCGAAACTGACCCGACATCAAGAAGCGGCCGCCGCGTCGCGGACCGAGACCCGCCGCCGCCTGCTCCATGCCGCCGAAGCGGAGTTCACCGAGCGCGGCTACGCCGCCGCCACCGTCGCGAAGATCGCGGCCCGAGCCGGCGTGACCGTGCAAACCCTCTACCTGGCCTGGGGTAGCAAGCGAGCACTGCTGCGCGCCTACATGGAGGCTGCCCTCGCCGGGAATGACGAGACGTCGTACCCGCAGGCGCGGCCGGACATGATCGCCGCCGTACTAGGAGAAGCGCTCGATGACCCGCAAGCGATCGTCCGCCAGATCAGCCTGCTGTATCGGCAGATCGCCGAACGGGCCGCGCTCGGCTGGCAGCTCTACCGCGACGGCGCCGCGACCGACCCCGAAATAGCGACCGACTGGCAGGCATTGCAAGCACTTCGCCACCAGACGTTCAGCACCCTCATCAACCGGCTGCCCGCTCGCAGCTTGCGGCCGGGTCTCACCCGCGCCGCCGCGACCGACACCGCCTGGGCCATCGCCAGCCCCGACACCTACGACATGCTCGTCCGCACCCGCGGCTACACCCTCGACCAGTACCAGAAGTGGATTACGACCAGCCTCACCAATCTGCTGCTGCGCGCAGACCCCGAACAGCCGTCAAGTAGACGACCGAGCACACGAACAGGCACACAGCCGAGCGTGAAGTCAGACGTAGGACAAGGCGGACCGAAGCGATGACCTGCGAGTTCTGGATGCACTGGTTCCCGATCCCCGGACAAGTCGAGACCGTCGCCGAGCGGGCGGAGGAACGCGGGTTCGACGGGCTGCTCCTAGCCGACAGCCAAAACCTGGTCGGCGACCCCTTCGTGGCACTCGGAATCCTGGCCAAGGCCACAACCCACCTCGGGCTCGGGACCGGCATCGTCAATCCCCTGACCCGGCACCCGGCCGTGGTCGCCTCAGCTATGGCAAGCCTGCAAATAGAAACAGGCGGCCGGGTCGCGCTCGGCGTCGGGCGCGGCGACTCATCATTAGCCCAGATCGGACTCCGGCCACCCTCCACCAACGAACTCGGCGTGTTCGTCAGTCGGGTCCGCGGGTTTCTCCGCGCAGACACAATTGACCTCGACGGCACACCCAGCAGACTGACCTGGCTAAACCCGAGCAGCTTCACACCACCCCCGGTCGAGCTGGCCGCGACCGGACCCCGGACCATCGCGCTCGCCGCCACAATCAGCGACCGGCTCATGCTCACTCTCGGCGCCGACCCCAACCAGGTCAGCGCGGCGATCACACTGGCCCGCCAAGCCCGCGTCGCGCACGGCCTAGATCCGGCCACCCTGCGAGTCGGCGCCTACATCAACATCGCCTGCACGCCCAACCTCGCCCAAGCACGCGACCTGGTCCGCGGAAGCACAGCCATCTTCGCCCACTTCGCCAGCATGCGCGCCGCTCCCCCCTCCCCCGACCAAACTGCCCACGACGCCACCACTATCTCGGCGCTCGGCACCAACTACGACGCGGCCACGCACGGACTCAGCACCGCCCGTAATGCCTCGAGCATGGACGACCCCTTTATCGACCGATTCGCCATCGTCGGCTCGGCACAGCGATGCCGCACCCGGCTCGCCGAACTCATTCGCCTCGGCCTCGACCGAATCGTTCTCGTCCCGGGCTCCCGCGACTCAGACCCACAGCAGCTGGATCACTCCAATCGGCGGATAGCCGCAGACGTACTACCCGCGCTTCGCTGATCCAGAAACTCACGGCTGCTGCGGTCGAATCGCGGCTTCCGTAGGAGACCTCAAGATTCAGGGCGTGGTCGGTTCACGGTCGGCCGTTGCTGCCGCTGCTGACGGTGCAGAAGCGTGGATCGGGGTGGGGGCGGCTTCGCTGTTGCGATCGGCGAGGGTGACCTGCAGCCAGGGATAGACGACACCGGCCCAGACGCGCTGACCGAGTCCGGCGCAGTGACCGTCAGCTCCCATGTCCGCGGTGAGATTCACGAGGGTCGTCGGCGCCGTCATGGCGTCTTTGAGCAGTTGACCACTCCCGCCGGCGAAGTCGTGTTCGGCCTCGATGATGAGCGTGGGACAGTCGATCTGGCCGGCGACGTCGAGCATGTCGAAACGGCTCAGTTCGGCGAAGTAATCCTCGATCGTGTCGATATTGTGTGCGGCCATCCGGCTGTGGAAGAACTCCGCCCGATTGTCGCTCAGCCTCATCTGCGCGTTGACGATGTGCGGCGCGATCATGCCGACGAGACCATCAGGAATACGGTCAGCCATACGGGGCTGGGCCGGATCAAGCACGAGCGCGGCCAACCGATGCTCGAAGGCCGCCGCCCGGGCTGCGGTGTACCCGCCGAAGGATCGCCCGAACAGCACGATCGCATCCGGGTCAACCTCGGGCTGAGAAAGCAGCCAGTCAACGACAGGCGCGAACACCACCTCTGTGTCAGGCCGGAAGTAGATCCGCTGGTCGTAAAGGACACCACCTTGGCCAGGGCCTTCAAAGGTGAGCACGTTATAGCCGCGGCCGAGAGCGTCTGGCACGCCGAACATCGACTCGGCGGTGGAATCATAACCAGCGGGCATGATGATCGTCGGACGGCGGGTTGCGGTGGCGTCGGGCGAGTGCAGGTATCCGTTGAGGTGGCCGCCCTCGAAAGGGATCGTGATGTAGCGGGCGGGCCGATCGAACAGCGCGAGTGCTGCCCGGAAAGTCCCGACGTGGGCGGAGTAGGCGGCTCGCAACAGCGGGTCGTCGA
>DATAZN010000267.1:0-5797 GCA_036272035.1 Mycobacterium sp.
CTGGCGCAAAAAGATGAAGTCCGGAAAGCTGGCCCGTACCCAATACCGACTCGCGCAGACAAAGACGCTTTTCGCGACAGCAACCGCCTAGCCTCGGCATTCACCCGGCGATACAAAACGTACTTCTCCAGCTGCCGCGGGAGTCGTCTGTCAGCGGCAGTAGATCTCCAGCCGGGCGATCGCTCCATCCGTCAGGATGAAATCGGAAGCGCCATAAACGGACGGTCACCCGATCATCAATCGGCCATTAACCAGGCAGCATTAAGCTCGTCGGCGCCGGGTTTGTGACTGAGGAGGGTTTGTGATGGCGATCGCTTCACCTTCCAACGGTGACAACGTGCAGCCGCCCGGCAGCACAAGCGGACCCTGACCGTGCGAGCCTTCAGATGCCCCAACTGCGGACAGGCGGTCGCGTTCGAGGAGCAGCAGTGCTCGACGTGCGCTTCGACGGTCGGCTTCCACTACCCGTCGTGGCAGATGGTGTGCGCACCGTCGCAAACCGTCACGGTGAACGGCAGCGGCTGGTTTCGGTGCGCGCACTGGGAGCGGGGCTGCAACTGGTTGACCGCCGACGATTCCGAATCCGGCCGCTGCTACGCCGACAGCTTCGTGCGCGAAGGACCCGCGCCGGATGACACCGAGGCGATGTCCGAACTCGATTCGACCTTAAAGGCCCTGCGGCGGTTGATCTTCGAGCTGATGGACCTGGGCCTGCCCATCCAGCCGTACTGCACGGACCCGCACGGGCTGGCGTTCGATCTGCTGTCGAGCAAGACGCTGGGGCGGCCGGTGACGATCGGGCACGCCAATGGCGTGATCACCATCGACCTGGCCGAGTCGCTGGAGCTATACCGCGAGCGTCTGCGCATCAAACTGGGTGAGCCCTATCGGACGATGCTGGGCCACTTCCGCCACGAGGTCGGCCACTACTACGAGATGCTGCTGGTGCAGGACACCCAGCTGATCGACGACGCCCGAGCGATGTTCGGCGACGATCGGGAGGATTACCAGGCTGCACTGCAGCGCCACTACCAGGGCCAGGCACCGGCGGAGTGGCGGCAGGACTTCATCTCGGAGTATGCCACCGCCCACCCGTGGGAGGACTTTGCCGAAACCTGGGCCCATTATCTGCACATCACCGGAACCCTTGCCACGATTGCGGATTCGGGCCTGGTCGTCCAAGCTGATCGGGTGAAGTGGGACCTGCCCGCCAATGTCAACGCTCGGGAGTCTTACGCCGACGCCACTATCGAGGACATCGTGGCCGACTGGTGCGTGTTGTCGGGGGTGCTCAATCGGGTCAACAACTCGATGGGTCGCGACGATCTATACCCGTTCACCATCCGCCCGCACGTCGTCGCAAAGCTCGGATTCATCCACCGCGTTGTGACCACGGCGTCAACTGAGCATGCTGCGGTGAAACAGAATTGACTGTCATGCCGATCACTGGCGACCGGATCACGGAAGCGGTTGCCGCGGCGCATAGCAAGCACAAGAAGAATCGTCGCGGCAAGAACGCCAGCTATATACCCGCCCTGGCGGCGGTCGACGCGCAGCTGTTCGGGGTTTGCGTGGCAACCGTTGACGGTCAGACGTTTTCGGCTGGCGACGCCGGCTGTGAGTTCGCGCTGGAGTCGATCTCGAAGGTGTTCACCGCCGCGCTCGCTATGGAACAAGTCGGCGCACGGGCGTTCCACCGCAAGGTGGGCGCCGATCCGAGTGGCGAAGCGTTCAATTCGGTCCTCGCGCTCGAATTGCACAACGACAAGCCGAATTCGCCGATGGTCAACGCTGGGGCGATGACGACAACGAGCCTAATCTCGGCCACCGACGCTGACGACCGCTGGCGTCAGATCCTGCAAATCCAAAGCGATTTCGCCGGTCGCCCGATTTCGATCAGTGAAGAAATCGCCGCCTCAGAGCGGGCCACCAACTTTCACAACCGCGCGATCGCGTGGCTGCTGCTATGCGGCGGATACATGTACTGCGACCCGATGGAGGCCTGCGACGTCTACACCCAGCAGTGCTCGACGCTGATCACCACAGTCGACCTTGCGATGATGGGCGCAACCCTGGCCAACGGCGGGATCAACCCGGTCACCGGCAAGCGCGTCATCAAACAAAACAACGTGCCGCCCGTGCTGGCCTTGATGGTGATGGAGGGTCTCTACACCGCCTCCGGTGACTGGGCCTATACCGTCGGGCTGCCCGCCAAGAGCGGCGTCGGAGGTGGCCTGGTCGCGGTGGCGCCAGGCAAATTGGCGATCGCCGCCTACTCACCACCCCTTGACCAGGCTGGCAACAGCGTGCGTGCTCAGGCCGCGATCACCCAGATCGCGAATACTCTCAAGCTGGGGCTTTTCAATACCTAACGTCGCCTCAAGGACTGGAATACCTTGCCCACCTCTAGATCTGGGGCGTGACAACCCCTGCCACAGCAGCGGGCATAACGCTCTCCGGAATTTCGCGCGTCGTGCTTCCCAATGCGGTCTCGCGTGTCACGACGTAGGTGTAGCGGTCAGCACCGGGGTCAGCGGTGAGCGGTTCCTCGGTGTCGAGGAGCTGTTCCAGGGTTTCGCGATCGTCTGGATTCAGTGCATCACCATCGACAGCGCCGCTGGCTTTGAGGCCAGCGAAGCCGCCGCGTCGTTCGATGATGTAGCGATTACCCATTGCCGTGCCTCGACTGTCCTGATTCGGATCGACGATGCTCAGACCGCGATGTCGGGGTCGGGAATTCCTACGCGCGTCCAGGCTTCGTCCACGCCACGATAGACGTTGGTATCGCGTGCGAACAGCGATTTCGCCGCGGCACGGGTGAGCGCGGCGAACTCACCGAAGTTCGTGGATGGTCGAGCTTCCTCGCTGGTGAGCGCGGCATACCAGACTTTCCCGACCTTTTCCCAGGCTTGTCCACCGATGGTGATCGCCGCCAGGTAGAACGCGTGATTCGGGATGCCGCTGTTTTCATGCGGATCGCCTTGGGGGACGTAGTCGCGATAGTGCGACGGTTGCGGCGATAGGCAGTGTCGCGAGCCAGGTGCGGCCAGATCGCGAAGGCACGTGTATCCCTTTTGCAGCGCGACGGGGCCGAGGACACTAGGGCCGACCAGCCAGTCCGCTTGTGCAACAGTCTCCTTGCGCCGCCACTGATGAAACACCGCGCCGAATACGTCAGAGACACTCTCGTTGAGCGCACCGGGCTCGTCGGAGTAGTCCAGGCCTGCGGTGAATTGGGTGACACCGTGGGTCAACTCGTGGCCGATGACGTCATCCGAGTTGGTGAAGTCGGTGAAGACTTGACCATCGCCGTCCCCATACGTCATCTGGGAGCCATTCCAGAAGGCGTTGTCGTAGCGAACACCGTAATGAATCGACGAGATCAACGTCATGCCTGCATCGTCAACCGAGTTGCGGCCAAAGCATTCCCGATAAAAATCGATCACAGCGTGCGTCGTATCGAACGCGCGTTTCGCCGTCATGTCCGAACTGCCACCCGGGTTCGCGACGGGCGACCCGGGCAGTGACTGGGTGTTCTTGCAGTCGTAGACCGTGACCGCCGGCACCGGCGCGAGCACACCCGCCAACCGGAGACTCGCAATCCCTCTGGCAAGGAGAGCGGATTGCGTCGCTTGACTGTGGGCGTTGCGTAGTTCTCGCCACGCGGGCTCCACGGCGGCGCTGGCGAGCAGTGCTTGTCGGGACCGCGTCGGGATCGAGTCGTCGTCGGCGAGCCTGCGCAGTACAGCTGTGGGAACAATGAAGCGATCGTGACAGCCCAACATCAGACACCTCCCTAGCGCCATGCGTGAGTCGACATGGAGCCAACTCTAGATCGTCCACGGGCCCCGGGGGGTCGTCGAACGGGCTCGTCGTGCCGGTTCGACTCAGATCTGGAAGCTGTTGTCGCCGATGCCGGCGGCAGCGCTGGAGAGGTCGGCCGCAACAGTGGTGTCAGCCCCAACCAACGCCCCCGCCC
Source organism: Mycobacterium sp. (assembly GCA_036272035.1). Classification (GTDB taxonomy): domain Bacteria; phylum Actinomycetota; class Actinomycetes; order Mycobacteriales; family Mycobacteriaceae; genus Mycobacterium. The sequence goes on from DATAZN010000267.1 coordinate 3,980, forward strand.
GGCCGCGAATATCCGCGGCGAAAACTTGAGCCTGCGCCTGGCGAGCAGTCAGCTCTGCCGCGGTGCGGCTGGTCCGGGTGTCAGTCACCGAGAAATCTTCTCCGACAAGGAATCCCGCGTTGTGAGCATCCTCGACCGCGTAGAGAACGCTGTTACGGAGGTGGTCGAGTTCGCCGGCTTGTTGACGGGCGATGCGTGAAGTGCTGCGAAGCAGATCTGCCTGGCCGCTGGCAACGGTGTAGTCCGATGCTGTCCGTGCTCGAAGCGCATCGGCCGCTGCACCTTGCCAGTCCAGCACGTGAGCTTGGTCGCGGACCTTCCAGTGCGCGTCCTCCCAACGGTCAGCCAAGCCGTCCCAATGGTCGGCGGCCTCGACCAAGTGGTCGGTGCTGTACGCCTCGATTTGGCTGAGCGTCGGGACCATTCGATCTCCTGAGCTAAGTTTCTTTGAGTGTTGGATCAATTGATGTCGGCGCCAACGGATTCCGCTGATCATCGGACGGCGGCGACAGTGACGGCGGCTCCGACTGGCTACCCACGATGTGACCGAACGCATGGTCGACGGGCACCGGCAAGCTTTGAGGGGCGCCACCAACATGACTGAGCGCACTGGTCAAGGTGCTAGTGAGATTGGTCGTCATCGAAACAGCCTGGCCCCCAAGCTGCCCGAGCGTTCCGCCGATCGAACTGCTGACGCTCCCTAAAGAGCCCGCCATGCTAATCACATCGTGCATCGGGCCAGTGACAAGACTCATCACGTCTTTGATGTCGCCGGCCTTTAACGTCTCGTGTTGCTGATACGTGTTGGCTGCGTTAGTGGGCACCCCGGCGGTCTCATCGATGCGCGCCTGAAACGCCGCGGTGGCAGCCGCCGCCTGGCCATGGATGCCGCTGGTCGCCGCAGCGCTGGGCCAGGTCCTCGCGAGGTTGACCGAGGGAACGCCACCGCTCGCGCCTAGATCGCCGCCAATCATCTGCCAACGACTGGCCGCAGCACGGAGCTCATCTGTGTCAGCGTGTAGGACTGCCGCCATCGATCCTCGCTTCTCAGCCGCTCGACCTGAAGGTCGCGCATGCTGACGAAGCGTAATGGGGATGCCCCAGCGCGCAAGTCACCCCCAAATCGGCAGCCGACGACGATTTTCGGCCAGATGGTGACGGCGCCCGCGGCACCGAACTTTCAGTGTTCTCAAGCTAACGGTTGCCGACTCAAACGTGAATAACCAAAGCCAGCGGATGACACGAGCAACGTTAAGAGCGGTTGATAGCGTTGCGACTACCGGCGTTGGGCTGAGGTGAGTTGCAGCTCATTCAATGGACACATCATCGGGCACTTCTTACCGTTGATGGGTGGCGAGCGAGCAATCCGTAGATGGTGCCTGGACTGGGCATACCCGTGGGTCTGCGGCCTACGCCCGGCTACTCGCGGCGCTGTTCTGCGCGGGCGTCGCGACATTTGCGCAGCTGTACTCGCCGCAAGCCGTATTGCCCTTGATTTCAAGGGATTTAGGTATCGGAGCGGCTAGTGCCGCGCTGATGGTTTCGGCGTCGACGGTAGGTCTGGCCGTCGGTGTCATCCCATGGTCGGCCTTAGCCGACCGCATCGGCAGGGTGAAGGCGATCTCGATTTCGGTCACCGTCGCCACCCTGGTCGGGATGCTGGTGCCCTTTGCGCCCACGTTCTCACTGCTTCTCGCCGGTCGCTTTATCGAGGGTCTAATGGTCGGCGGCGTGCCCGCCATCGCCGTTGCTTATCTGACTGAAGAGGTAGATCCGGTGCACGCCGCGAGAGCGGCCGGCATATTCGTTGGGGGCACG
>DATAZN010000268.1:0-4323 GCA_036272035.1 Mycobacterium sp.
ACCCAGTAAATCGTTCACCCTGTCCGCAAAATTGCGGAGCACCATCGTCATGACGCCGCCGACGCCCTCGGCACGCGCAGCGAGCAACGCACTCCAAATCGCCGGGTAGATGTTGGCACCGCCGAGGTCGTCGATGGCGAATACGAAGAGCAACAGGGGGATTTCCTCGAAGTGGTCGGCTAGGTAGTCTCCCGAGCCTTTCATCCGGCGCATGGTTTCGGCGTGAGCGGCGTCATCCATACCCGGAGCCGGAGCCACCATCGGTCCCGTCCCCGTCTTGAACTTCTCGTATTCCAAGGCGCGGGCGTGTCGAAACAGCCCGGCGAACTCGCAGATAAGTTCCGGATCGTCGACGGCCACGAAGTGCCAGCGTTGGGTGTTACCCCCATTGGGGCACGAACGGCCGCATCCAGGATGCGGGCCTGCGTGTCCAACGGAATCGGATCCGGCCGCAACCGCCGCATCATTCTGGTGGTGTACAGGCCTTCGTAGATATCCATTTGCCTACCCCGTTCCGCTATTCCGGCCAGGTGCTGTTGAGGATGTGCTCGACCATGTTGTCGCGCGCAAAAGTGGGATCGAAGTGCGCCAGCACGTCGGCGTTCATGGTGCCGAAGGTGGTCTGCGGGCGATACTTCATGCCGTCGTTGAACGCCGCCAGGATGCGCTGCTTGAACTGTGGGCGCGGGTGGGCGGCGGTCACCGCGGCCAGCGCCTCGGGAGCCAAATGCTCGCGCCCGACACCGACCACGTCTACCTCGACACCGGCCTGCAGCAAGGCGACCTCGGGTGCCAGGAATTCGGGCACGCCAGGAGTGGTGTGCAGGGCGATGCCGAGCCACACCGTGTCGGTGTCGGCTTCGTCAAAGCCATGGGCGGTCAGAAAGTCCCGTGCCGCATTGGCGCCGTCGACCTCGAAGCGAACGGTGGAGGGGCGGTAGCGCTCGGTCAGGCCGATGTCATGAAACATCGCTGCGGCATAGAGCAATTCGAGGTCCGGTTGCAGTTTGCGGCGCAAGCCTTGCAGTGCGCCGAAGAAGAACACCCGCCGGGAATGGTTGAACAGCAAGTCGTCTTCGGCGTCACGGATGAACTCGGTGACTTCGCGCGCCAGTGCGCTATCGGGTACGCGGATGCCGGCGACGGTTTCGATGGACTCAACGGTCATGATCGCTCCTTCGTTTTCGTAGCCTCATTTTCCGGCGCTTCGCCGTGATTCCACCGGAGTCGTTCCAGCCGCCTTTCCCACAAATTGCGACACAATGAGCCGGTGGCTGAAGCCGGCGCGCTGTCGCGGGACGTGGTTATCGTCGTCTTCGACGACGTGACCATGCTGGACGTCGCGGGAGCCGGTGAGGTGTTCGCGGAAGCCAACCGCTTCGGCGCGGACTATCGGATCACAATCGCGTCGGTGGATGGTCGCGACGTCACCACCTCGATCGGGACCCGGCTGGGCGCCACGGCCGCCATTGCGTCAATCGAGTCCGCCGATACCGTCATGGTGGCCGGCAGCGACAACTTATCCAGGCGGGCGATTGATCTCGAGCTCGTCGAGGCGGTCAAATCGATCGCGGGCCGGACTCGGCGGCTGGCCTCGATCTGCACGGGGTCTTTCGTCCTGGCGCAGGCCGGCCTCCTTAACGGTCGGCGCGCCACCACCCATTGGCATGATGTCGGGTTGTTTGCGCGGGCGTTCCCCGACATCACCGTCGAGCCGGATGCGATCTTCGTCCAAGACGGCGATGTCTTCACCTCGGCCGGGGTGTCGTCCGGCATCGACCTGGCGCTGGCGCTAGTCGAAATGGATCACGGCATCGACCTGGTCCGTTCCGTGGCCCGGTGGCTGGTCGTCTATCTCAAGCGGGCGGGTGGCCAATCGCAATTCTCGGTGCTGGTCGAGACCGCGCTACCGCCGCGGTCCCCGTTGCGCAAGGTCACTGATGCAATCTCGGCCACTCCCGCGGCAGATCACAGCGTGAATACCCTTGCCACGCGGGCCTCCTTGAGCGCGCGGCAGCTGACTCGACTTTTTCAGTCGGAGCTTGGCACTACACCGGCCCGCTACGTCGAAATGGTGCGCATCGATGCCGCCCGTGCCGCGCTCGACGCTGGCCGCAGTGTCGGCGACACTGCGCGCATAGCAGGGTTCGGCAGCCCCGAAAGCCTCCGACGGGTATTCGTCGACCATCTCGGCGTCTCGCCGAAGGCCTATCGCGAGAGATTCCGCACGGCATCGCGTGGTTGACAACCACGACGTTATCGCCCGCTGCTCAACGTGTTTCGTTGGAAAACGCGCAGATTTCGAGCATACTGTTCCGCCATGCACGTCGATGCGATGACGATTCCGCAGCCGCTGGGCCAGATCGGCGACCTGGCCCGCCGAACGCAGTCCGCCGGCTTCTCGGGTCTGCTGTTTACCGAGACGGGTCGCACGGCGTATCTCAACGCCGCGGTGGCGTCGCAGGCGGCGCCGGGTCTCGAGTTGTCCACGGGCGTCGCGGTGGCTTTTCCGCGGAGTCCCTTCGTCACCGCGGCAACAGCGTGGGAGTTGCAGGAAGCGACCGGCGGGAATTTTCGGCTCGGCTTGGGTACACAGGTGCGCACTCACGTCGTACGGCGTTATGGCGTGGACTTCGAACGGCCCGGTCCACGGTTGCGTGACTACCTGCTCGCCGTGAAGGCCTGCTTCTCCGCGTTTCGAACCGGAAAGCTCGATCATCACGGCGAGTTCTACGATCTGAATTTCATTACGCCACAGTGGAGTGCGGGCCCCATCGACGCTCCCGACCCCAAAGTCGATATCGCCGCGGTGAATCCGTGGATGCTGCTGATGGCCGGCGAAGTGGCCGACGGGGTGCACATCCATCCACTTGGCGAGCCGGGCTATATCAATCGGCACGCGCTGCCGAACATCGCCGAGGGCGCCGCGAAGGCGGGTCGCTCGCCGTCGGACATCGCGGTCATCGTGCCGGTGATGACGATCGTCGGCGACACCGATGAAGAACGCGCCAAGGAACGAGAACTCGTGCGAGCCAGCATGAGCTTCTACGGGAGCACACCCAACTACGCGTTCATCTGGGACGAGGCGGGATTCGAGGGCACAACCGCACGGATCCGGGAGAAGCAGAAGGCCGGCGACTTTGCCGGAATGGCGGCTCAGGTCAGCGACGACCACATCGCCGCTTTCGCCACCGAGTCGACGTGGGACACGTTGGCTGACACGTTGACCGACAAATACACGGGCAAAGCAACGCGCCTGGTGCTGTACAACGCGGCCGGCGATCCGGAGCGCTTCGAGCGGTACGGTGAAGTGGCGCGCCGGGTCAGCGCCCGATCAACCGCTGCATGAAGTCGGGATAGCGCGCGCCCTGTACCTCGATACCCGCTGCGGCATCACCGATTTCGCGGAGGTCGTCGTTGCTCAGCTCGACGTCAGCCGCTGCCAGGTTCTCCTGGAGCCGGTCCAGACGCCGGGTGCCGGGGATCGGGACGATCCATGACCGCTGAGCCAGCAGCCAGGCCAGCGCGATCTGACCGGGCGTCGCGCCTTTGCGGGCCGCGATCCTCTGAAGCAGATCGACCACGGCGCGGTTGGCCTCGCGGACGTCGGCGCCGAACCGCGGGATGCTGTTGCGGATGTCGGATTTGTCGAATTGTGTGTTCTCGCCGATGCTTCCGGTGAGAAAGCCCTTGCCCAGCGGGCTGTAGGGCACAAAACCGATGCCGAGTTCGGCCAGCGTGGCAAGCACCCCAGTCTCTGGGCTCTCCGGTTCGCGCCACCATAGCGAGTACTCGCTTTGCACCGCCGTCACCGGTTGCACGGCGTGGGCACGGCGAATCGTCTGCGCCGAGGCCTCCGACATCCCGAAGTGCTTCACTTTGCCACCGTCGATCAGTTCCTTGACGGTGCCGGCGACGTCCTCGATGGGAACCTCGGGGTCGACGCGGTGTTGGTACAGCAGGTCGATGGTGTCCACGCCCAGTCGGCGCAACGAATTGTCGGCGACATCTTTGATGTGTTCGGGGCGACTGTTCAGCCCCGCGACGTTGCCGTCGGCGCCGAAGGCGAAACCGAATTTCGTTGCGATCACGACCTGTCCAGTGAACGGCGAGAGTGCTTCGCCGACCAGTTCTTCGTTGTCGCCGTAAGCTTCCGCGGTGTCGAAGAATGTCACTCCACGTTCGACCGCGGCGCGGATCACCGCGATCATGTCGGCTTTGGACCCAGAAGGTCCGAAGCCTCGACTCATGCCCATGCAGCCCAAGCCGATTGCCGAGACCTCGAGGTTGTCGCCAAGGATGCGCTTGTCCATGTGTTACTCC
>DATAZN010000269.1:0-7233 GCA_036272035.1 Mycobacterium sp.
CGCGTCGAGCGGGTCTGCGGCGCGTACGCCATGAACGCGGTGACGTTTGCTTCGGCGTGGTTTCCGTTGACGACCACCTGGTCGATGTTGGCGACGACGGGATACTGCTTGGCTGCCGCGACCCGGTGGTAGACGTCGCTCCACTCACGCTGGTTGTAGTTGACGTAATCGTCGCGCATGCTGCCGCAGGTGAGGCTGCGCAGCTTGGTCAGATCGCCGGTCTGCACCGCGGCGTCGAAATTCTGAATTGTGTTGCGGACCTGCTCTTCCTGCGACGCGCCCGAATTTCCGCGGTGACGGGTCAGCAGCACGGTGCCAAGCACCGCGACCGCGGCCAGCGCCAGGATGATCAGGATCAGCGCGAGCACCCACCCCCAACTGCGCTGGCTCGACGGACGGAGCTTGGCGCCCAACCGCGGCGGAATCAGTTGCGGCGTAGCGATTCTGGGTCCCGCCTGACCACCGATCGGCGGCCGGCCGGGCTCGAAGGCCTCGGTGGCGGGCTCGTTGGCCGCGTTGATGATCGCAGTTTCCTTCGCATCGAATCCCGGGGCGGTGAAGCGGCGTTCACCCGGTTGCAGCTGAGGTGGTGGCGGCTGCTGCTGCTCGCGCTCGGGGGTATCGATCACCTCGGTGGCGGGGTCGGCGGCTCGGGGGGCCTTGGTGGTCTTTTCGTCGGCGCCGGCGGCCGGTTCGACAGCGGTGTCAGCCTCGGATTCCACCGGGTCGCCCGCGGCGCCTGGATCGACGGAGTCCGACGTGTTGTCGCGGTCAGACCCTGATGGATTGGGCATATGTCGCAGCTGTCCTCTTCGGTGTCGAAATACCTATTGGAGCTTAGCGACCCGACGCGAGGTCCGGCGTCGCGGCGTCGTCGTCGCACGGCACAATGGCGCCATGACGCCGATGCATGATCTGCTGGGACCCGAACCGACCTTGTTGCCCGGTGACCCGGGTGCCGAGGCCCAATTGGACGCCGGTGACAACCCGGCCGCCGTTGCCGCAGCCCACCCGTCGGCCTCGGTCGCCTGGGCGGCCTTGGCCGAAGAGGCCCTCGCCGACGACAAGGCGATCACCGCCTACGCCTACGCGCGGACGGGGTATCACCGCGGGCTGGACCAGTTGCGCCGCAACGGCTGGAAAGGCTTTGGCCCGGTGCCGTATTCGCATGAGCCGAATCGCGGTTTCCTGCGCTGCGTGGCGTCGCTGGCACGGGCGGCCGATGCCATCGGCGAGACCGATGAGCAGGCGCGGTGTCTGGACCTGCTTGACGATTGCGACCCCGGTGCCCGCGCGGGCCTTGGTCTGAGTTAGCAGCCGGCTGATCGGCGACATCCAGGTACCGGATCTCAACGTCCTGTATCAATTTTGGCGAGACCTTTAACGCTGGCCCGTCGCGCGGCTAGAGGCCCACTGAGCAGCCGCCCGGCGGCTCGATCTGGATGGTCGCGTGCTCGAGGCCGCGGTCGGCGAGGATGGCCCGCGCGTCGTTCAGTACCCGCGCAGAGTCTTCGCAGCTGGTCATATGCGCGGTCACCATGTCCTTGCCGGGCACCAACGTCCAGACGTGCAGATCGTGCACCTCGGTCACGCCGTCGACCGCCGCCAGTGCCGCGCGCAGGTTGTCGACGTTGATGTGGCTGGGCGACGACTCGGACAGGATCCGCAACGCGCCCGCCGCCAACGACAGTGCCCGGGGGAGCACCCATAGCGCGACCAGTACGGCGACCACCACGTCGGCGTAGGGCCAGTGCGTGGTGATCGTGACCAGACCGGCGATCAGCACACCGATGCTGCCGACCGTGTCGGCGATCACCTCCATGTAGGCGCCCTTGACGGCCAGGCTCTGCGTCGACTGCGATCGCAGCAGTAGCGCGACTGCGGCGTTGGTGGCCAATCCGATCAGCGCCACGACGACCATCGGGATACCCGGCACGTCGGGTGCCTGGCCGATCCGCCCGATCGCCTCGCGCAGGATCAGCGTCGCCACCCCGATCAGTAGTACGGCGTTGGCGACGGCGGTGAACACTTCGGCGCGATGCCAGCCGTAGGTGCGGGCCGGCGACGTGCTGCCGCGCTGGGCGAGGATCACCGCGCACAAGCCCATGAAGGTGGCAGCGACGTCGGTCAGGATGTGACCGGCATCGGCCAGCAGCGAGATCGAGCCGATCATCAGCGCGGTGGTCAGTTCGACCGCGAAGAACCCGCCGAGCATCGCGGTCGCTATCGCCAGTCTGGGTGCCGGGGTACCTGGGCGCGCGTGATCATGGCCTGCACCCATAGCCTGCAATATATGCGGAGTTACGCATGTATTGCAAGGCCGTCGCCGCGGCAGCTGTGTGTCAGAACCAGGCGTTCCAGAACCGGGTCAGATGCATACCGGCATAGGCCCAGCCCGGCGGCACGTCGGAAAGCCCGTAGAACCATTCGACGATCCCGAAGAACCACTGGTTCAGCGGCGGGGTGAGCAACAGAAAAAACAGCAGCAGGAAGCCATACGGCTTGAATTGCTCCAGCGCACGCTGCGTCTCCCGACTCAAGTGCGGCTCGAGCGCGTTGTAGCCGTCCAAGCCGGGGATCGGCAGCAGGTTCAGCAGCAGCGCGGTGACCTGAAGGAAGCCCAGGAACGCCACCCCAGCCCAGAACACCGGATGCATCGGGTCGAAGAGCGCACTAGTCAGCCCTAACAGCAGGATCGCCAGCAGCAGGTTGGCCGTCGGCCCGGCCAGGCTGACCAGAGTGCGTTGCTTCGCGCTCATGAACGAGGTCCGCACGTACACCGCCGCGCCCGGCAAGCCGATCCCGCCGATCGCCGTGATCGCGATGGGCAGCACGATCGACAGCACCGGGTGGCTGTAGCGCCGCGGGTCCAAGTCGAGGTAGCCCCGCAGCGCGATGTCGCGGTCGCCGAATTTCCAGGCCGTGAAGGCGTGACCGAACTCGTGCAGGCACAGCGACACCACCCAGCCGGAAATCACGAAGACGAACACCGAAAGGTAGGCCATCGACCCCACAGCGGCGCCGTCCCAATAAGCTAGCCCGCCGCCGAACACCGTCAGGCCGACGATGGCCCAGAAGATCGGGCTGGGCCGAACCGACTGATGCAAATCGCGGGCGCTCACGCGACGAAACTACCGGACCAGCAGCCAACCCTCGGTGTTCCGGTAGATCGTCGAGCGGCGTGTAGTGCGCGGCGTGACCACACCATCGCGGACCACCGTGACGTCGATGCCACCCAGCTGTGCAGCCCGGCCGGTCAGCCAGCTGCGCGACCGGCCGCCTGTCACGCGGGCGCGCAAACCGGGCAGCGCCACCGTCGGCTCGATCCGCACCCCGGGGACGTCGCCGTCGAACAGCACGTCGTCGTCGACAACGGCCTCGCCGTGCAGCAGGGGCGCGTCGTCGCCCGATCTCCATTCGGCTGCCCCGACGATCGCGGAGCCGGTCTCGTCGCGAATTAGCGGGACCCGCTGCGCCGGCCGGCGGCGCGCCCGGCGGGCCGCCCGGCGCCCGGCCGGTAGGCGATAGGCGCGGGTGGCCTGCGTGCGGCGGCGCGGAACGTATGCCACCTCGACGTTCAGCAGCTCGGCGCGCAGCAGCCGGGTCAGCACGAACGCGAGGTCGGCGTCGGCGCCGACCACCACCACCCGTCGCGCCGAGACGAACGCCGCGTCGATGTCACCAGGGCCGACAACCGCCAGCCCCCTGAGCGGGCGCGGCACAGGCCTGCTCGCCCGCCTCCTCGGCGGCCCGTTCCGCGGGCCGCATCGTCGATGGGCACGATCTCCACCGAACATCAGAACGGCGACATCGGGGGCGTCTATCGGTCCGGCTCCTCCCCGCGCCTTCCGGCGCGTATCGTCGCCGGACGGGCTTTCTCGCAAATGGCTGAGATAGTGTGGATCACCGGCTGGACCACAATAAGCGGCAGATATGAGTGGGAGAAATGCCATGCCGGCAATCGTCCTGATCGGCGCCCAATGGGGCGACGAGGGCAAGGGCAAGGCCACCGACCTACTCGGCGGCCGCACCAAGTGGGTGGTGCGCTACCAGGGCGGCAACAACGCGGGACACACCGTGGTGCTGCCCAGCGGCGAGAACTTCGCCCTCCATCTCATCCCGTCGGGCATCCTGACGGCCGGCGTCACCAACGTCATCGGCAACGGCGTGGTGGTCGATCCGGGCGTGCTGCTCGACGAGCTGAAGGGCCTCGAAGACCGTGGCGTCGACACCTCGAAGCTGTTGATCTCGGCCGACGCACATCTGCTGATGCCGTATCACGTGGCCATCGACAAGGTGACCGAGCGCTACATGGGTAGCAAGAAGATCGGCACCACCGGCCGCGGTATCGGGCCGTGCTACCAGGACAAGATCGCCCGTATCGGGATCCGCGTCGCTGACGTGCTCGACGAGGAAATGCTGATCCACAAGATCGAAGCCGCACTGGAATTCAAAAACCAGGTGCTAGTCAAGATCTACAACCGCAAGGCGCTGGAGGCGGGGCACGTCGTCGAGGCCCTGCTGCAGCAGGCGGAGAGTTTCAAGCACCGCATCGCCGACACGCGGCTGCTGCTGAACAACGCGCTGGAGGCCGGTGAGACTGTCCTACTGGAAGGCTCGCAGGGCACGCTGCTCGACGTCGACCACGGCACGTATCCCTATGTGACGTCATCGAATCCGACCGCCGGCGGCGCGGCCGTCGGCTCCGGCATCGGCCCGACCCGGATCACCACCGTGCTGGGAATCCTCAAGGCCTACACCACCCGCGTCGGCTCCGGCCCGTTCCCCACCGAATTGTTCGACGAGAACGGCGAATACCTGTCCAAGACCGGCGGCGAGTTCGGTGTGACCACCGGCCGGCGTCGGCGCTGTGGCTGGTTCGACGCCGTCATCGCCCGCTACGCCACCCGGGTCAACGGGATCACCGACTACTTCCTGACCAAGCTCGACGTGTTGTCCAGCCTGGAAACGGTCCCGGTCTGCGTCGGCTACCGCGTCGACGGCAAAGAGACTTCCGAGATGCCGATGACCCAGAGCGATCTGCACCGCGCCGAACCGATCTACGAGGAACTGCCCGGCTGGTGGGAAGACATCTCGGAGGCGCGCGAGTTCGACGACCTGCCGGCCAAGGCTCGTGACTACGTGTTGCGACTGGAAGAGCTTGGCGGAGCCCATATTTCGTGCATCGGTGTCGGTCCTGGTCGCGAGCAGACCATCGTGCGGCGCGACGTTCTTGCGGCCCGCCCATGACCGATCCCTCGCAGAGTCCAGAACAACTCGACCCCGACTACGACCATCACGGCGGCTTCCCGGAATACGGCGCCGCCAGCCCGGGTCCGGGGTTCGGCCGGTTCGTGGCAGCCATGCGGCGGTTGCAGGATCTGGCGGTGTCTGCCGACCCCGGCGACGATGTCTGGAATGACGCCGCCGGGCACGCCGAAACCCTGGCCGATCAGCTCGCCCCGTTCAAGGCCCCCGAAGGCCAGGCCCCGGCGGGCCGTTCTCCGCAACTGCCCGGGATGGGCAGCCTGCTGCTACCGCCGTGGACGATGACCAGGTATGACCCCGACGGCGTGGAGATGCGTGGCTACTTCACCCGGTTCCACGTCGGCGGTAACGGCGCGGTGCACGGCGGTGTGCTGCCGCTGCTGTTCGACCACGTCTTCGGGATGGTCGTGCACGCCGCGGCCAGGCCGATCAGCCGCACCGGCTTCCTGCACGTCGACTACCGCAAGATCACCCCGATCGACACGCCGTTGACGGTCCGGGGTCACGTGGCGGCGACCGAGGGCCGCAAGGCGTTTGTCCGCGGCGAACTTCTCGACGGCGACACGCTGCTGGCCGAGGCCAACGGCTTGATGGTGCGCCTGTTGCCCGGCCAGCCGTAGCGGCGGCCACCTCCGCGACGTCGGTCATACGGGCAGCGCACCTACCCTTGAGTACTTGAACTGCGTTAACTAAGGGAGAAGGTGGGGCCGGTGGCTGACGGCAGGCCGCAGAACGAGTCGACTCACGGGCACCGCGATGGCCACCGGCCGACGGTCATGCTGCTGGGGTCCGGAGAGTTCAGCCGCGAACTGGCGATCGCCCTGCAGCGACTCGGCACCCATGTGATCGCCGCCGAGCGGTACGCCGACGCGCCGGCGCATGGCGTGGCCGATCAGGCGCTGGTGGTCAACATGACCGACGCTGACGAGCTGGGTGCGGCGATCAGACGGCTACAGCCGCATTTCGTGGTGACGGCCTCCGACGTCGTCGCCGCCGATGCGTTGATCGCAGTGGCCGAAGCCGGTGCCGCCGAGGTGGTGCCCACCCCGCACTGCGCCCGGCTCACCGCCGACCGGGAGGGCATGCGCCGGCTGGCCGCCGACGAGCTGGGCCTGCCCACCGCCCCGTTCTGGTTCGCGGGATCGCTCGACGAGCTGAGCGCCATCGCCGACCACGCCGGTTACCCGTTGCGCGTGCAACCGGTGGCTGCCGTCGGCGGCGAAGGGCAGTCCGTGGTCCTGCTGCCGGGCGATCTCGAGTCGGCCTGGCAGCGGGCGGTATCCGCCGGTGGCCGGCTGGCCCACAGCCGGGTGCTGGCCGAAACTCTGGTCGAGATCGACTTCCACGTCACTCTTCTCACGGTGCGCAGTATCGGGCCGACGGGGCCGACGCTCGACTTCTGTACGCCGATCGGTCACGGCGAGGCCATTGGTGACGTGCAGGAGTACTGGCAGCCGCAGGACATGACCCCCGCCGCGCTGGATGCGGGTAGGTCGATCGCGGCCCGGATCGTCAAGGCGCTGGGCGGGCGCGGTGTGTTCGGGGTGGAGTTGATGGTCCGCGGGGACGAGGTCTACTTCAGCGACGTCAGCGCCCGGCCCTTCGAGAGCGGCCTGGTCACCACGCGCACCCAACGGCTCTCGGGATTCGAGCTGCAGGCCCGGGCCATCCTGGGACTTCCGGTCGACACGATCATGATTTCACCGGGTGCCGCGGAAGTGATCTACGCCGGCGGCGGGGTCCAGGGCCCGCAGTCCGGCGGCGCACTCGCCGGTGCACTGCGCAGGCCGGAGAGCGACGTGCGGGTGTTCAGCCACGACGACTCCGAAGCTCGGCGCCCATTGGGAGCCGCCGTCGTCACCGCCGCCGACGTGACCGCCGCCCGCAGCCACGCGCGCGAGGTGTCGACCGCGCTGCGTCGGCTCTGGTAGCCCGCCGCGACGTCGTGACCCGGGGCTTCCCCGC
>DATAZN010000270.1:0-19232 GCA_036272035.1 Mycobacterium sp.
CGCGACAGCGTGGCCTGGGTGACCTCGACACCGTCGGCGGCGAGCAACGCAGCCAACTCGCTCTGGCTGCGCACTTCGGCTGAAGACAGGATCGCCACGATGCGCGCTCGCCGTCCGACGCGGGTGATTTCGGGCGTGGTCTTCGAGCCGCTGCGCGTCATGTGGATCGCTCCAACAGCCACACCAGCAGCGCCTTTTGCGCATGCAGCCGGTTCTCGGCCTCGTCCCACACCGCGCTGTGCGGCCCGTCGATCACGTCGTCGGTGATCTCGTGCCCGCGGTGCGCCGGAAGGCAATGCAGCACAACAGCTTCCGAGTTAGCCAGGGAGAGTAGCCCGGCGTTGAGCTGGAATGGACGGAACGGCCGAACCCGGTCCAGCCCGTCATCCTCCTGGCCCATCGACGTCCAGGTGTCGGTCACCAGCACGTCGGCACCCGACGCCGCAGCGGCCGGGTCTGGGGTGACCGTCACCGACGCGCCGGTGTCCGCGGCGCGTCGCTCGGCGGCGGCGAGCACCGAAGGATCGGGGCCAAACCCATTGGGAGCGGCGATCGTCACGTCCATGCCGGCGGTGACGCCGCCGAGCATCAGTGAATGCGCCATGTTGTTGGCGCCGTCGCCGAAGAAGGACATCCGCAGACCGCGCAGCGATCCGATGCGTTCGGCGACGGTCTGCAGGTCGGCCAGCACCTGACAGGGGTGGAACTGGTCGGAGAGCGCGTTGACGATCGGCACGGTGGCGGTTTCGGCCATCGCGCTCAGACGTGCTTGCCCGTAGGTGCGCCAGACGATGGCATCGACGTAGCGGGACAGGACTTTCGCGGTGTCCTGCAGCGTCTCCTCACGGCCGAGTTGGGTGCTGCGGCCGTCGACCACCACAGCGTGCCCGCCGAGCTGAGCGATACCCACCTCGAAGGAGAACCGGGTGCGGGTGGAGTTCTTGTCGAAGATCACCGCGACGCCGCGGGGGCCGTCCAGCGGGCGGTGGCTGAACGGGTCCTTCTTCAAGCCGGCGGCCAGCGCCAGCACCTCGGCTTGTTCATCGGGCTTCAGGTCGTCGTCGCGCAGGAAGTGTCGGATCATTGCGCCCCCTCAACGGTGTCCAGGATGCCGGGCAACGCGGTGACGAATGTGTCGAGCTGATGCTCGGTGACGATCAATGCCGGCGCCAGGCGGACGACGTCAGGCGCGGCGGCGTTGACCAGGAACCCGGCTGTGCGGGCTGCCGCTTCGACTTCTTTCGCGGTGGGAGAGGTGAGCACGATCCCGCACAACAACCCGCGACCTCGAACGTGGTCGATCGAGGGGTGATGAAGCGATTCGATGTTCTGGTGCAGGGTCTTTCCGAGCGCCCCGGCCCGTCGTACCAGATCTTCGCCGGCCAATACCCGCAGCACCGCCAGCGCCGCGGCGGCGCAGATCGGGTTGCCGCCGAAGGTGCTGCCGTGCAGGCCCGGCGTCAGCCATTGCGCCGCCGGACCGATCGCCAGGCACGCGCCGATCGGCAGACCCCCGCCCAGTCCCTTGGCCAGCGTCACCACGTCGGGGGTGATGCCGTCGTACTGGTACGCGAAAAACGTTCCGGTACGGCCCATTCCGGTCTGGACTTCATCCAGAACCAGCAGCGCACCGTGGTGAGCGGTGATGTCACGGGCGGCCGCCAGGTAGCCGTCGGGCGGCACGACGATGCCGCTCTCCCCCATGATCGGCTCCAGGAACACCGCGGCGGTGTCGTCAGTGACCGCGGCCGCCAGGGCGTCGACGTCGCCGTACGGCACGTGGCTTACGTCGCCGGGCAGCGGTGCGAACGGCGCCTGCTTGGACGGCTGACCGGTCAGCGCCAGTGCGCCCATCGTCCGGCCATGGAAACCACCTTGTGCGGCAACCAGTTTGGTCCGGCCGGTGAGACGGGAGAGTTTGAACGCCGCCTCGTTGGCCTCGGTGCCGGAGTTGCAGAACAACACCCGGGCCTCCGCATCGCTGCCGAGGAGACCGACCAACGCCTCGGCCAGCGCGATGCCGGGTTCGGCGGCATACAAGTTGGAGGTGTGTCCCAGCGTCGACATCTGTCGCGTGACTGCTTCGAGCACAGCGGGGTGCGCATGTCCCAGCACGTTGACGGCGATGCCGCCGAGCAGATCCAGGTAGGACTTGCCATCCACGTCGGTGACCACCGCGCCGTTGCCACTGGCCAAAACCACCGGCGGGACACCGTAGTTGTTCATCATCACCGCGGACCACCGCTGCTGGATGGTGTCGGTCTCAGTCATTGTTGCCGCTCTCCCCGGCAGGCGGGAGGTGCCCCCACCCCATCGCTGCGCTTTGCATCGTCGCCGGCGCGGTCATGCGGTTACCACCTTCGTGCCGGAGCCTTGGTCGGTGAGCAGCTCGACCAATACGCAATGCTCGACGCGGCCGTCGATGACATGAGCGCTGGGCACGCCGGCGGTCACCGCCCGCAGGCAGGCCTCGACTTTCGGGATCATGCCGGTCTCCAGCGTCGGTAGCAGTTGCGCCAAAGCGGCGGTGTCGATTTCGCTGGCCAGCGAATCCCGGTCCGGCCACCTGGTGTAGAGGCCATCGACGTCGGTGAGCATCAGCAGTTTCTCGGCTTCCAGCGCCTCAGCCAATGCGCCCGCTGCGGTGTCGGCGTTGATGTTGTGGACCACGCCGTCGATGTCGGGTCCCAGTGTCGACACCACCGGAATCCGGTTGGCGGCAATCAAATCCAGCACCACCGCGGGGTTCACCGCGGCGATATTGCCTACCAGGCCGATGTCGGTGTCAACACCGTCGACGCTGACACTGCGCCGGACCGCGGTGAACAGATTCGCGTCTTCGCCGGTGACGCCGACCGCGTACGGGCCGTGCACGTTGATCAGGTTGACCAGCTCACGGCCGACCTGACCGAACAACACCATCCGCGCGACGTCGAGTACTTCGGGTGTGGTAACCCGGAATCCGCCCTTGAAGTCGCCGGCAATGCCGAGCCGCTTGAGCATGGCGCTGATCTGCGGGCCCCCGCCGTGCACCACGACCGGGTGAATGCCGCAGTTGCGCAGAAAGGCCATGTCGGCGGCGAACTCACGCCGCAGCGTGTCGTTGGTCATGGCGTTGCCGCCGTATTTCACCACCACGATCTTGCCGTGCAACTGGGTCAACCAGGGCAGCGCCTCGGCCAGCACCTGCGCTTTGACCTCGGTCGAGATCATGAGCTGTATGCCGAATTCTCTTCGACGTAAGCGTGCGACAGGTCAGTAGTCCGGATCGCGGCCTGCGCGGCACCCACCCCCAGGTCGACGGCAACCTCGATGTCGGTGGCCGACAGATCCACCTCGCGTGCTCCCGGCGCGCCGACCCCGTCGACGCACACCGCTGACCCGTTGAACGACACGGTGATCCGGTCGGGGTTGAGTTCTACCGGCGCCATGCCGACGGCGGCGAGCACCCTGCCCCAGTTCGGGTCGCAGCCGAACAGCGCGGTCTTCACCAGGCTGTCGCGCGCGATCACCCGGCCCGCGGTGACGGCGTCGTCTTCGCTCGCCGCACCGGTCACGCTGATGGTGATGCGCTTGGTGACCCCTTCGGCATCGGCTTGCAATTGGGCGCACAGATCGTCGCAGACCCGCAGCACAGCATCATCGAGGTCGGCTTGGCTGGGTGCGATTTCGCTTGCGCCTGAGGCCAATAGCAGCACGGTGTCGTTGGTCGAGCAGGCCCCGTCGACGTCGAGCCGGTCGAACGTCAGCGCGGTGGCGCGCCGCAGCGCCTGCTCGAGCGCGGATGCTTCGGCGACGGCATCGGTGGTGAGCACGCACAGCATGGTGGCCAGCGACGGCGCCAGCATCCCGGCGCCCTTGGCCATGCCGCCGACCGTCCAGTTGCCCGGATGGTGCAGCGCAACCTGTTTGGGCGCCGTGTCGGTCGTCATGATGGCCCGGGCGGCCTCTTCGCCGCCGGAGATGCCGCCGGCCATCTCGTGCACCAGATTCACGATGCCGGCGAGAACCTTGTCCATCGGCAGCCGGTCACCGATCAAGCCGGTGGAACACACCGCGACGTCGATCGCGCCGGCCTCGGTGCCCCACTCCGACAACGCGACGGCCAGGCCCTCCGCGGTGGCATGGGTGTCCTGGAACCCGCCCGGCCCGGTACAGGCATTTGCACCGCCGGAATTCAAGACCACCGCGCGCAACTGCCCGTCGGCCAGCACCTGTTGGGTCCACAACACCGGCGCCGCTTTGACCTTGTTGCGGGTGAAGATTCCGGCGGCCGCGTGATCGGGTCCTTCGTTGAACACCAGCGCAAGATCCAGTCTCCCGGATGCCTTGATGCCGGCGGCGATGCCGGCGGCACGAAAACCGGCCGGAGCGGTGACGCCTTGTGCGCGTACCAGCGGCGCGAGGTCTGCGCGAGTCACGGTGCCACCCCGACCACCGAAAGACCTTCGGCCTCCGGCCAACCCAGGGCCAGGTTCATCGACTGCACGGCGGCGCCGCCGGTGCCCTTGACCAGGTTGTCGATCGCCGCGATCGCGACGAACGTGGCCGCGTCCTCGTCGACGGCGACCGTGATGTGGGCGGCATTGCTGCCGATCACCGCACCGGTGCGCGGCAATTGTCCTTCGGGCAACAGATACACGAAAGGCTCATCGTGATAGGCCTTTTCGTAGGCGGCCCGCAGCTGCGACAGCGGTGCCGTGGTCCGTGCGGTGCAGGTGGCCAGAATGCCGCGTGAGGTCGGGATGAGCACCGGCGTGAATGACACCGTGACGTCACGACCGGTTACCTGGCTGAGGCCCTGAACGATTTCAGGAGTGTGCCGGTGCGCGCCGGCGATGTTGTAGGCCCGCGCCGAACCAATGACCTCCGACCCGAGCAGATCGGTCTTTGCGGCGCGACCGGCACCCGAAGCGCCGCTGACCGCGACGACGGTGACGGCGGGTTCGATGAGATCGGCTGCCACGGCGGGAAACAGCGCCAACACCGCGGCGGTCGGGTAGCAGCCCGGTACGGCGACGCGCCGGGCATCGCGCAGCACCTCCCGATTACCGGGTAGCTCGGGCAACCCGTACGGCCAGCTGCCCGCGTGTGGGGAGCCGTAGAAGCGCTCCCACGCGCCGGCGTCGCTCAGCCGGAAATCCGCGCCGCAGTCCACCACCAAGGTTTCCGGTTCGAGTTGGTGCGCCAACGCCGCCGAATGCCCGTGCGGCAGGGCCAGAAAAACAACGTCATGGCCATCCAGTACGTCGAGTTCGGTGGGCTCTAGCACCCGTTGTGCCAATGGCACCAGATGTGGATGGTGCTCGGCCAGCGGGGTGCCCGCGCTGGCGGCGGCGGTCAGCGCGCCGATCGTCAGCCGTCCGTCGTGGTAGGCCGGATGTCCGAGCAGTAGCCGCAGGATCTCGCCGCCCGCGTAGCCGCTGGCGCCCGCGATCGCCACACGTATGCCCTGGCTCATGATGCCCATCGTTGCATGACTATGCACACTGATGCAAACTCATTCTTAACGCCCAACTCAGCCGCGCAGCACGGCGCCGACCTGCTCGGCTGCGCGCTGCACCGCCGCATCACGGGCGGCGCTGGCCTCGTCTTCGGTGAGGGTGCGATCGGCCGCTCGGAACCGCAGCGCGAAGGTCAGCGACTTGCGGTTCTCGCCAACCTGCGGACCGATGTACACGTCGAACAGCCGGACATCCTCCAACAGCTCCCCCGCGCCGTTGCGAACGGCGTCCTCCACCGTCTGTGCGGGAACGTCGGCGTCCACGACGAGGCTGACGTCTTGGAATACCGCGGGAAACGGGGAAACCCGCGGTGCCGGAAACGCATCGACGATCGGGAGGGCGTCGAGATTGAGCTCGACCGCGCAGGTGCCCTTGGGCAGGCCGGAACGCTCGATCACCGCCGGGTGCAGCTGCCCGGCGTGGCCGACCACGGTTTCGCCGACGATTACTTCTGCGCAACGGCCCGGATGCCACGGCAGGTGCTGAGCGGCCCGCAGTGTCACCTCAATTCCGCTGGCGCGAGTAATGATTCGCACCGCGTCGAAAGCATCGGGCGCCTCGGATCGCCGACCTTCGCCCCACGGTCCGCGCGGTTCGCGCAGTCCGGTCAACACCGCGGCGACGTGCTGGGGCTGCCGCGGAAGCGACGCGTCCAGCCCGGCGATCTCGTCGTCGGTAGGACGCCGGTCCACCGGGATCAGCTCGACGGCCTTGGTCTGCTCGGTCGGCTGCACCACCTGCGCGACGGCGAACAGCGCCACGTCGACGATGCCGCGAGAGACGTTGCGCGTCAGCGCCTCAAGCAGCCCCGGCAGCAACGTCGTGGCCAGATGCGGGCGATCGGCCTCCAGCGGGTTGAGCACCTGCGTGGTCTTGCGCCGTGCGTCGTCGGCGGGTAGGCCCCAGGCGTCGAAAACACCGGCGGGCAGGAACGGCGTCGGAAGGATCTCGACGTAGCCGGACAGCGCCAGCGACTTGCCGACGGCGCGGCGGCGGCGCTGCGTCGCCGACAGTCCACGGCCGGCCGGCGCCAACGGCAGCACCGACGGGATGACGTCCAGACCCTCCAGTCGCAGCACCTCCTCGACCAAGTCGGCCGGCTGCAACAGATCGGGCCGCCAACTCGGCGGCGTCACCGTCAGGCTGTCGCCGGCATCGCTGACCACGGCGCCGATCTGGGTCAACCGCCGGGCCGTCGTACCCGGGCGGTAGCTCACTCCGGCCACGCGGTCCGGCAGGTCAGCGGCGAGCCGGATCGGTGGCCCAGCCCAATCGGCGACCGAGTTGCCCACTGGCGGATCGCCCCGCCAGTCGGTGATCTTCGCTGAGACCTGACCGCCGGCGATGTCGACAAGCAATGATGCGCAGCGATCCAGCGCCGCAACGGAAATGGCCGGGTCGACCCCCCGCTCGTAGCGGCGGGCGGCCTCGCTGGGCAGACGCAGCCGTCGCGCGGTCCGCGACACCGCAGCCGGATCCCATACTGCGGCCTCCAGCAGCACATCGGTGGAGTCGTCGCGCATCTCGGTGCTGCCGGATCCCATCACGCCGCCGATCGCCGCCGTTGCGACATCGTCGACGATCAGCACATCGGCTGGATTGAGCCGGCGCTCGACGTCATCGAGCGTCTCGACCGTCTCGCCGTCCGCGGCGAACCGCACTGCGAGCCCGCCGGTGATCCGGTTGAGGTCGTGCGCGTGCATCGGGTGACCGAGTTCGAGCATCACGTAGTTTGTCGCGTCGACGGCCGGTGAAATCGCCCTGATTCCGCTGAGTAGCAGCCGGCGCTGTAACCACCACGGCGACACGGCAGTTGGGTCGATACCGGTGACCGGGCGCAACGCGAATCGGCGCACACCGGTCTCGGGCTGCACCGTCAGCGGCCAGGCCTCTCCTTCACAAGGCAGCGCAGCCACATCAGCGGGATCTTCAAAGTCGAGGTCGTAGGCGCAAGCGATCTCGCGGGCCAGTCCGCGCACCGACATGCAGTAGCCCCGGTCCGGGGTGATGGCCAAGTCGAAGATGACGTCGTCGAGTCCGAGTACCCGGGCGCCGCTCGCACCGGGCTCGGCGGTTCCCGGAGGCAGCACCAGGATGCCGGAATGGTCTGCGGCCAAACCGAGTTCGGCCGCCGAGCAGATCATCCCGTCGGAGGTGTGGCCGTAGGTCGTACGTGCGGCGATGTTGAACCCACCGGGCAGCGTGGTGCCGGGCAGCGCCACCACGACCAGATCGCCGACAACGAAGTTGGTTGCTCCGCAGACGATCTCGCGTGGCTTTTCTTCGCCGACATCGACATTGCAGGCGCGGATCGGCTTCTTGAACTCGGTGAGCTCTTCGATTGAAGCGACACGTCCCACCGTCAGTGGACCGTCGACTGGGCCAAGGGCGATGATCTGTTCGACCTCGTGGCCGATGCGTATGAGCGCCTGTTCGAGGTCAGCGGGTTTTACGTCCCAGCCGGGAGCGCCGGCGCTGACGACTTCCCGCAGCCAGCTATAGGGGATGCGCATCAGGCCCCCACCCCGAACGGCAACGAGAACCGAACATCGCCTTCGACCATGTCGCGCATATCCGGAATACCGTTGCGGAACTGGAGCGTGCGTTCCAGGCCCATCCCGAACGCGAACCCCGAATATTCCTGCGGGTCAATGCCAACGGCGCGCAACACGTTCGGGTTCACCATCCCGCAGCCGCCCCACTCCACCCAGCCGGCGCCACCCTTCTTGTTCTCGAACCAGACGTCGACCTCGGCCGACGGCTCGGTGAAGGGGAAGAAATGCGGGCGAATCCTGGTGCGCGCCAGCGGCCCGAACTCGGCACGGGCGAATGCGTCCAGGGTGCCGCGCAGGTGGGCCATCGACAGGCCGCGGTCCACCGCCAGCCCCTCGATCTGGTGGAAGACCGGGGTGTGGGTGGCGTCGAGTTCGTCCGTGCGGAATGTGCGACCGATCGAGATCACGTACACCGGCAACGTGCGCTCGAGCAACGCGCGCACCTGCACCGGCGATGTGTGGGTACGCAGCAACTGACGCGAACCGTCCGGTGCGATGTAGAAGGTGTCCTGCTCACTGCGGGCCGGGTGATCGGCCGGGAAATTCAGCGCGTCGAAGTTGAATTGCTCGGTTTCGACTTCGGGCCCCTCGGCAAGTTCCCATCCCATCGCGATGAACGTGTCGGCGATGTGCTCGGCCAAGATCGTGATCGGATGGCGCGCGCCAGTCGGTTGCCGCGTCGAGGGCAGTGTCACGTCGATTCGCTCGGCGATCAAGACCGCGGCATCGCGCTCGGCGCGTAGCGCCGCCAGTCGTTCGTCGTAACCGCGCTGGACATCGGCGCGCGACGTGTTGACCCGCTTGCCGGCATCAGCCCGCTCGGCCTTGGGCACGGTGCCCAGCGCCTGTCGCGCCAACGCCACCGGTGAGCGGTCGCCCAGGTGCTCGGTCTTGGCACGCGCCAGCGCGTCGAGATCAGCCGCGGCCGTGAACGCCTGCCGGGCTGCATCGACCGCGGCGGTCAACGCCTCCGGCGACAGGGCTTCCGTTGACGGGGACTGGGCACCCAACGCGGCGACACTCTCCTTTTCGGTGGATAAGCCTTGCCAGGCAATATCTGCGGGGCTGGCGACACGGCGTGACGCGCAGGAGCCGATCATATGTGGTGACCTTGGCGGCGATCGGAAGCCGTCAGCCTGATTTCTCACCCGCCGTCCGCGCGGCGGCCATCGAACGGCCCACCCTTGAGTATTTTCGTGGGGTGGTGACGCCTCAAGCTCCCGAACTGGTCCCAGCGCAGTACCTGTTGTCGCCGCGCGCCGCGGGCCCGCGCACGCTGATCGACATCCTCTACGACACCGCCGCGTGCTACCCGGAAGCCGCCGCGATCGACGACGGCACGGTTCAGCTCACCTACAGCGAGCTGATCAGCGACATCGAAGCCAGCGTCGCTTGGCTCGCGGCCCGCGGGATCGGTCGCGGCGACCGGATCGGCATCCGGATGCCATCGGGCAGCTTTGCACTCTACGAAGCGATCCTCGCCACCCTGGCCGTCGGCGCGGCCTACGTCCCCGTCGATGCCGACGACCCCGACGAACGCGCCGAGTTGGTGTTCGGCGAGGCCAACGTCGTCGCGATCGTCGGCGAAGCCGGCATGGCGCGCGGCCCCGGCTCCTCACGAGGCTGGCGGGCCGATGCGCCACTGCCGCGCGATGACGCGTGGATCATCTTCACCTCCGGATCGACCGGCACACCCAAAGGGGTTGCCGTGACGCACCGCAGCGCGGCCGCGTTCGTCGACGCCGAGGCGCAGATGTTTTTGCAGGACAACCCGATTGGGCCGGGCGATCGAGTACTGGCCGGGTTGTCGGTGGCGTTCGACGCATCGTGTGAGGAGATGTGGCTGGCCTGGCGGCACGGCGCCTGCCTGGTCCCCGCCCCGCGGTCGCTGGTCCGCAGCGGCATGGACCTCGGTCCGTGGCTGGTCAGCCGCGACGTCACGGTGGTGTCGACCGTGCCGACCCTGGCCGCGCTCTGGCCCGCCGAGGCGCTCGAGGCGGTGCGGCTGTTGATCTTCGGCGGCGAGGCCTGTCCTCCGGAGCTGGCCACCCGCCTCGCTGTGGAAGGCCGCGAGGTGTGGAACACCTACGGCCCAACCGAGGCCACCGTGGTCGCCTGCGCGTCCAGGCTCGACGGCGTCGGGCCGGTGCGCATCGGTCTGCCGCTGGCGGGCTGGGACCTGGCCGTCGTCGACGCCGACGCCCAGCCGGTGGGCGACGGTGACGTGGGCGAGCTGGTGATCGGTGGCGTAGGCCTGGCTCGCTACCTCGACGAGGCCAAAGACGCCGAGAAGTACGCGCCGATGCCGACGCTGGGCTGGCGGCGCGCCTACCGCAGCGGCGATCTGGTGCGGCTGGAACGCGAGGGCCTGATCTTCTGCGGCCGCGCCGACGACCAGGTCAAGGTCGGTGGCCGTCGCATTGAGCTGGGCGAGGTCGACGCCGCGCTGGTCCACCTTCCGGGAGTCAGCGGTGGCGCGGCGGCGGTCCGCCGGACGGCAGCCGGCACGCCGGTGCTGGTCGGCTACGTCGCCAGCGCCGACCCGGAATTCGACATCGCCGCCGCTCGCGCTCACCTCGCCGCGCAGCTTCCCGCCGCGTTGGTGCCACGCCTCGTCCGGGTCGAGGAGCTGCCCACCCGTACGTCGGGCAAGGTCGACCGCGACGCGCTGCCCTGGCCACCGCCGGGTGGCGCCGACCCCGAGGGAACGCCCGAGCTCAGCGGTACCGCGCGGTGGCTGGCCGGGCTGTGGCAGGACCTGCTCGGCGCGAGGGTGACGGGCCCGGAGGCCGACTTCTTCGCGCTCGGCGGCGGGTCGCTCGCCGCGGCACAGCTCGTTGCCGCGTTGCGAGGCCGGTACCCGCAGGTCACCGTCGCGGACTTGTACGACCATCCGCGGCTGGGCTCGCTGGCCGGCTTCCTCGACGAGCTCGAGGCACCGCCGGACGTGGTCGAGCGGGTGGTGCGAGCGACCCCCCTGTCTTCGCAGCTCGCTCAGATCGTGCTGTCGGTGCCGTTGGCGACGTTGGCCGCGCTGCAGTGGGTGACATGGCTGGCGCTGGGAAACAACGTCGCCCGGTCTTTGCACCTGGTGCCGTGGACCGTCGCGGTGAACTGGTGGCTGGTTGCAGAGGCTTTCGTCGTGTTCGTCACGCCAATGGGCCGGATGACGATCGCGGTGTCGGCGGCGCGGCTGCTGCTCCCGAATGTGCGGCCGGGAACCTACCGCCGCGGTGGCTGGGTGCACCTGCGGGTGTGGCTGGCCGAGCGGCTCGCTGAGGCCAGCGGCGCCGAGAACCTGGCCGGGGCGCCGTGGCTGGTGTACTACGCGCGCGCACTGGGCGCCGATATCGGTAAGGGCGTCGATCTGCATTCGATCCCGCCGGTCACCGGTCTGCTGACCCTCGGACACCGCAGCGCCATCGAACCCGAGGTGGATCTGAGCGGGCATTGGATCGACGGCGATGACTTTCACGTCGGGGCGATCACGATCGGCAACGACGCGACCATCGGCGCGCGCACGACGTTGCTGCCCGGCGCTGTCGTCGGCAAGAACGCCGACGTCGCACCCGGCTCGGGCGTCGTCGGAAAGGTGAAAAGCCGCCAGTACTGGAAAGGTTCGCCCGCGGTGAAGTCCGGTCGGGTGAAACACCCCTGGCCAGACGAACGGCCGGCGCGCAGAAGCCACTGGGTCGCGGTCTACGCCCTGACATCGGTGCTGCTGGCTGCGATGCCGCTGACCGCGTTGGCGGCCGGGCTCGCGGTGATCGGCCTGGCTGTGCATCACACTCACCGGCTGTCGCAGGCAGTGCTGCCCGCGCTGATGTGGACGCCGGTCGCGACGGTGACCGCGTTGGCGGCCTACGCGGTGATGACGATTGTGGCGGTCCGGATGCTGTCGATCGGGCTGCGGGAGGGCTACCACCCGGTGCGCAGCCGCAGCGGCTGGCAGCTGTGGGCCACCGAGCGGCTGATGGACGGCGCGCGCAATTACCTGTTCCCGCTCTACGCCAGCCTGGCGACACCTGGCTGGCTGCGGCTGCTCGGCGCCAAAGTCGGCCGCGACACCGAGATTTCGACGGTATTGCTGACCCCGAAGTTCACCGTCATCGAGGACGGCGCGTTCTTGGCGGACGACACGATGGTCGCGTCGTACGAACTGGGCGGCGGTTGGATCTACGCGGCCACGACGACGGTCGGCAGGCGCGCGTTTCTCGGCAACTCCGGCATCACCCAGCCGGGCCGGCGGGTGCCCGACGACGGACTGGTCGCGGTGTTGTCGGCAGCTCCGGCCAAAGCCAAACGCGGTTCGTCGTGGCTAGGCAGCCCGCCCATGCGGCTGCGTCGGCGTCCGGCCGAGGCGGACACGGCCCGCACGTACGAACCACCATGGCGGTTGAAGGCGATGCGGTCGGTTGTCGAGGCGTTTCGGGTGCTTCCGGTGATGGTGACCGCCGCGATCGGACTGGCGGTGCTGGGCACACTGCAGGCGCTGGCCCGGATCTTCGGCATCTGGAGTGCCGCCCTGTGCGGGGGGCTGGTGTTACTGGCCGCGGGCGCGGTTGCCGCCGGCGTGGCAGCGGCCGCGAAATGGCTTCTGGTGGGGCGGATTCGGGCGGGCGAATTCCCGCTGTGGTCGTCGTTCGTCTGGCGCAACGAGCTCGCCGACACATTCGTGGAAACCGTGGCGGCGCCGTGGTTCGCCCGCGCCGCCAGCGGCACACCCGTGATGAACATGTGGCTGCGCGCGCTGGGCGCCAAGGTCGGCCGCGGCGCCTGGTGCGAAACCTATTGGCTGCCAGAGGCCGATCTCGTCACGTTGGGCTGGGGCAGCACCGTGAACCGCGGCTGCGTTGTGCAGACGCACCTTTTTCACGACCGGATCATGCGGATGGACGCGGTCGTGCTGGAGCACGGCGCAACGCTGGGCCCGCACAGCGTGGCACTGCCATCGGCCCGGCTCGGTGCGGGAGTGACCGTCGGTCCCGCATCGCTGGTGGTGCGCGGCGACGAAGTGCCGAAATCGACACGCTGGCAAGGTAATCCGATCAGGCCATGGGATGTGCCACGGGAGAAGTCCGGCAAGAAGGCCGCCGCGTGAAACGGGTTGTCAAGAAGCTCGCGCCCAGCGCCGACCACACGGTGATCGACCCGTATCTGCCGAAGAGCGGCAACCTCGGCTACCGGGTGTCACGCTACGAACTGGCACTGGAATACAAGGTCGCCATCAACCGGCTTTCGGGATCGGCGACGATCGCTGCGGTGACACTTACCGAGTTAGAGGAATTCACCCTCGATCTCTCCGATGCGTTGACCGTGTCGAAGGTATTGGTGAACGGCAGACGTGTCGCCCACTTCGCCTGCCGCGAAGGGAAATTGCGCATTCGACTGTCGACGAAACTGGCCACCGGGGCCGAGATGTCGATCGTCGTGCACTACCACGGGACGCCCCGACCACTGCGATCGTTATGGGGCGACGTCGGTTTCGAGGAACTGACCAACGGTGCGCTGGTCGCCGGACAGCCCAACGGTGCCCCGTCGTGGTATCCCTGCGACGACCACCCCAGCGCGAAAGCCTCCTACCGCATAGAGGTCAGCGCCGATAACCCCTACCGGGTGGTCGCCAACGGCAGGCTGGCCTCTCGGCGGGTGCGGGCCACGCAGACCGAGTGGACCTACGAACAACCCGAGCCGACCTCGACCTACCTCGTCACCCTGCAGATCGGAGTGTATGAGCTGACGCGGCAGGGTAAAACGCCGGTCGCGATGCGGGCCACGTTGCCCGAACGGCTGCGCCGCAACTTCTACCACGACTTCGCCCGCCAACCCGAGATGATGGACCTATTCGTCGAACTGTTCGGTCCGTATCCGCTGGCGAACGGCTACACAGTCGTCGTGACCGACGATGATCTCGAAATACCCCTTGAGGCTCAAGGAATTTCGATATTCGGAGCCAATCATTGCGACGGCACCCGGGGCAGCGAGCGGCTCATCGCCCATGAGCTGGCCCACCAGTGGTTCGGAAACTCGGTCACAGCGCGGCAGTGGCGCGACATTTGGTTGCACGAGGGATTCGCGTGCTACGCCGAGTGGCTGTGGTCGGAGCACAGCGGTGGGCCCAGCGCCGACGAACTCGCCCAGCGATATCACGAGAAGTTGCGCGGCTCGCCACAGGATCTGCTGCTGGCCGACCCCGGGCCGCGGGACATGTTCGACGACAGGGTGTACAAGCGTGGCGCGTTGACCCTGCACGCGCTGCGTCGACGATTGAGCGACGAGAAGTTCTTTGCGCTACTCAAAGATTGGACGACCCGCTACCGCCACGGCAACGCCGCCACCGAAGACTTGACCGGCCTGGCCGCCGGCTACTGCGACGAATCGTTGTCGGGATTGTGGGACAGCTGGCTGTACTCGAAGGCCGTGCCTTAACGGGTCGATCAGCTGTTGAGTGCCGGCTCCGGCGCCAGATCGGGTAATCCCACCCGTCGACGCACGGTCCGTGAATGCGTGATCAACTCGGCCGCCAGGGCGCCCAGCGCGCCCACGGCCGCTGCACCCCACATCGACCAAGCGCCGTGCGCCAACAGGAAAAAGCCGAACACTGCGGACACCGCCAGCAACGCGCACCGGACTTGTGTCCAGCGGGCCGGGCCGCCCAGTCGGAGGGAGACCAGCATGCCCAGCACCAACGCGACGGCGTGCCCGACATCGGTGAAATCGTCGCCCAGTGCGGCCGCGGCGATACCGACCGGCAGCCACCAGCCGATCCAGGCCGGTCTCCAGCGCTGAGGTATCGCTGCGGTCAGCGCACCCAGCACCGCCACCGCGCCGTAGCTCACCCCGACATCGCTCGCGCGCGAAACGGACAGCGGCAGCCAGCCGAATTCGATCGCCGCGGTGAGGCCGACGGCGACCAGCAGCGTCGCACCGATATGGCCGGTGACGAACACGATGGCCAGCCGCCCGCTCCGCCAGATAAGTTCCGCCAGGGCGAGCAGACACACCAGGCACGGCAACCAGAAGTACATCGGACCGGATTCAGTGACGAAAGCGCTGTCCAGCAGGGTGGCCAAGTGACCGTGTGCAAGATTGTGCAGATTGGTGCTGGCCTGTGCGATGACGTGCGCACGCGCGCGCGGTCCGAGGTCCACGAGCGCCGCGCTGACACCGATCAGCACGGCCGCGTAGCCAAGCGTGATACGCACGCGTGAAAGGCGCGACAATATCTGCACTATCATCGCCACCTACTATGCCTGTGGACTCTCGTCATCCGCGCTATCTAAACCTGATAAGTCGCTGACATTGTCCCTGGACGGCTTGAGTCGGTAAATCGCCAAATCAGGTGGCAAACCAGCGGGTTTACTCGCGAAGACCGGCCAATACACGCGCTTGGCGGCGACGCCGAGTGTGACCAAGTCGGTTGGGCCAAGCTGGTCCAATGTGGTCCCCGACACCATCACGCCGCCCCGGGTTGCGCGCTCCATCACCCGCGCGGCGACGTTGACGTCGACGCCGAGCCAATCAGCCGCCAGCCGTTGCGGTCGACCGGTATGAATCCCCACCCGCATTCGCGGCTTGTAGCCGTCGACATCGACCGATTTCAGCGCTCGCTTGGCCTCCAGGACCGCACCGACCGCGACAAGTGGGTCGGCGAACACCGCCATGGCCCCGTCGCCCATCCGCTTGACGATGTGCCCGCCGGCGTCCAGCAACGGCGCCTCGACTGCCCGCGCGACTCGCCGCAAGAGCTTGAGCGTGGCGTCATCGCCGGCGTGCAGCGACCAGGTCGAAAAACCCACCAGGTCGGTGAAAACGATGGTGACCTCTTGGTTTGCCGGATGTCGGGACACTGCCTCGGTCAGGGCCTGCCACATCTGCAACGCGCCGAGACCGACCTCCCGAGATGCGCCACCCCGTTCGCCCAACAGGCGGCCCGTGGCCCGGGCTGCGGCGCGCGGTCCGCCCTGACCGGCCGTCGAGAGCGGGTCGCCGAAATCGGGATCGCCGGGCAGGAATCTGCGTGCCCGCCGGACCAGCCCAATCACGCCGGGGCTTTGGTTTGTGCTGCGCAGCCACTCCGCCGCGTCACGTATTGACGCCGACGGACGCTGTCTTGAGTCAGCCGATTCCGGCGTGGCCACCGTTTGCTCGGGCTCGCCGGACGCCGGCTGGGGCCCGAGTTCCACAACGCTCAGGGTAGGTGGTGTCGGGAGAGACCGGCAACGAGGTTCAAGGTGGTGTCCGACACGATCCGCGGTGAACCACCTGATCACGCGGTTGCGACGCCCGCATCGAGACTCGATAACAGTGCATCGCGACGCGCCCCGAAATTGTAGACAACGCGCGTTGTCATCATTATCGTGATCTCATCATCGCCCATCAGGACTGGGAGGCCGTGATGACAGTGACGCCGATGCCCTCCAAGCGGCCGCGCGCCTCCGTTGCGCGCCAGCCGGCCGAACCGGACAACGAGACGACAACCTCGGCATCTCCGCTGGGGCCGGAGTCGCTGACCTGGAAGTACTTCGGCGACCTGCGTACCGGGATGATGGGCGTCTGGATCGGCGCGATCCAGAACATGTATCCGGAACTGGGTGCCGGTGTCGAGGAGCACTCGATCCTGTTGCGCGAGCCGCTGCAGCGGGTGGCGCGCTCGGTGTACCCGATCATGGGCGTTGTCTACGACGGCGGCCGGGCGGCCCAGACCGGTGAGCAGATCAAGCAGTACCACCACACCATCAAGGGCGTCGATTCCACCGGCCGGCGCTACCACGCACTGAACCCCGAGACGTTCTACTGGGCGCACGCCACCTTTTTCATGCTGGTGATCAAGGTGGCCGAGTACTTCTGCGGCGGGTTGACCGAGGCCGAAAAGCGTCAGCTGTTCGACGAACACGTGCAGTGGTACCGGATGTACGGCATGAGCATGCGACCGGTTCCCGAGTCCTGGGAGGAGTTTCAGGACTACTGGCAACGGGTCTGCCGTGATGAGCTGGAGATCAACCAGGCCACATTGGATATCTTCCAAATCCGGATCCCCAAACCGAAATTCGTGTTGATGCCCACGCCGGTATGGGATCAGCTGTTCAAACCGCTTGTCGCAGGGCAACGTTGGATCGCGGCTGGATTGTTCGAGCCGTCGGTGCGGGAAAAGACCGGCATGCGTTGGACACCGAGCGACGAAGTAGTACTGCGGCTGTTCGGGAAGCTGGTCGAGCTGGCGTTCCTGGCGGTTCCCGACGAGATCCGATTGCATCCACGTGCGCTGGCCGCGTATCGCCGTGCCAAGGGCCGGGATTCGGTCGACGCCCCGCTCGTCGAGGCGCCGGGCTTCATGGCACCCCCGTCAGACCGACGCGGGCTGCCGATGCATTACTTCCCGCCGCGCAAATCGATCATCGAGCGCGCCGGTTCGCTGGTGCACACCACGTTCTCATTGGCCGGATTGCGTCCGGCGCGGGGCCGCGGCAAAGCCGCCTAGTCGCCGGAACTGGCCCGCTGCGCACGGGCGCTTTGATAGAGGCAAATAGCCGCGGCCGCAGCTACATTGAGGCTTTGCGCGCTCCCGGACATCGGTATCGTCACCCGATTGTCGGCCAGCTCGGCCAGCTGTGCTGACAATCCGTGGGCCTCGGCTCCGAACAGCCACGCTGTCGGGGCCGTCAGCTCGGCGTCATCGAGCGACAGCTCACCGTCCACAGTGGTGGCCAGGACTCGCAGCCCGGCGGCCTGCAACGCGGCAACGGCCGCGTCTGCCTCGGGTGCGACGACGACCTGCACGGCGAAAATGCTGCCGGCCGACGCGCGCAGGCATTTGCCGTTGTACGGGTCGACGCTGTGCCCGGTGAAGACCACGGCGTCGGCGCCCATGGCGTCGGCGACGCGGATCAGGGTGCCCGCGTTGCCCGGTTCACCGATTTCGACGCCGACGGCGACCAGCCGGGGCGCGCGCAGTAGAACGTCCTGCAAAGGCGGACTCGGCAACTCGCAGACTGCCACCAGGCCGGCCGGAGTCACGGTGTCCGACAAGGCTTTCGCGGCGCGCTCGGTGACGAGGTGGACCGATGCGTCGTGTATCGACAACACATCGGCGTACCGCAGCGCGGCGGCCTCGGTCACGAAGACCTCGCGGATCAGTCCACACCGTGAAGCCGCCTCGACCAGGTTGGCGCCTTCGACCAGGAAAAGTCGGCTCCGGCGACGGGCGACCTGCCGGTGCAGTTTGACCGCGGCGACAACCCGGGTCGATCGTTCGGTGAGCACCGCGTGCGGTTGAGATCCGATTGTCCGGCTCCTCCTCGGGCCGTTTCGGCCCGCATCGTCACCGGACCTGTTCGGCCGGGCGAGGTTAGGCGGCCTCGCCGGACGGCGCGTTGACGTCGTCGGGCAGTGCGGCCCGGGCGACAACGACCAACGCGGTGAACGCCGCGGGATCGCTGATCGCGATTTCGGCGAGGTTCTTGCGGTCGACCTCGACGCCGGCGGCCTTCAGGCCCTGGATCAGCCGGTTGTAGGTGATGTCATTGGCGCGAGCAGCCGCGTTGATCCTCGAGATCCACAGCTTGCGGAACTCCCCCTTGCGTGCCCGACGGTCTCGGTAGGCGTAGGTCAACGAATGTAGCTGCTGCTCTTTGGCTTTGCGGTACAGGCGGGACCGCTGACCGCGATAGCCTTTGGAAGCCTTCAGGATGGTGCGGCGCTTCTTCTGGGCGTTGACTGCCCGCTTCACGCGTGCCACGTGAATTCTCCTTCTGAGTTTTTGGAAAGCATGATGAAGTGAGGCCGTTGCCTACTTCGCGAGCAGCTTCTTGATCTTCCTGACATCGGCCGGAGCGGCGACGACATCCGGGACAAGGCGACGGGTCTGCCGCTTGCTGCGCTCCTGGAACTTGTGCACGTGGTGCGCACGCTGCCGCATGATCTTGCCCGAACCAGTGGTGCGGAAACGCTTCTTGGCGCCACTGTGTGTCTTCATCTTCGGCATCAGCCGGTCTCTCCTCTTGCGTTAGGTCCAAGCGAAATCCACTGCCGGAGCAGGATTCCGCTGAATCGAGTGCACCCGGTCACCCGGGCGCGGGTCGTATCCGGCTTCGCCGGTCAGTCTGTGCTTGCGGGCTCGGCGGCAGAATCCTGCTCGGCCTGCTCGCGCTTGCGGCGGGATTCGCCTCGGGCC
>DATAZN010000271.1:0-16579 GCA_036272035.1 Mycobacterium sp.
GACCCCGTTTTCGACATGGCGCACGCCGACCTCAGCGTCAACTTCTTCGGCACCGACGGATCCGACGACACTGGCTCCGCGGGTTATATGGGCCACTTGATCTATCGAACCGAGCTCTACCAACGGCACACCATCGAACGGCTGGCCGGCTGGTTGACTCGGGTCGTCACCGAGTTCGCCGACGACATCGATCAGAGTCTGCGCGACGTGGTGTTGACCGACACCGACGAGCAGCACCGGATTCTGGCGGAGTGGAGTCGCGGCGATGAGCCACCGGGCGACCGGCCACGCACGGTGCCGGAAATGCTCGAGGCCAGCAGGCAGTGCGGAACCGGGCGCGTCGCGGTGCGGTGCTCGGGTGAGGACCTCGACTACGTTGCGCTGCATCGCCGTTCGGATAACCTGGCGGCACTGCTCACCGATCGCGGGGTGCGTCCGGGATCGTTCGTCGGGTTGTCGACCCGGCGGGGTCTCGACATGGTGGTGGCACTGCTGGCCATCGTCAAGGCCGGCGGCGCGTATTTCCCGATCGATCCCGCCTATCCGGTGGCACGTAAGCTGTTCATGCTCGACGACGTCACGCCCCAGGTCGTGGTGGCAACGGTCGAAGCCGTCGACACCATGCCGGACGAGTATGCGGCCGCGGTGATCTCGCTCGATGACCCCGAGGTCCGGGTCGTCATGGAGAGCTCGGAACCGCTGACGTCGAGGCCGCAGCTGCCGCATCCCGACGATCCGATGTATCTGGTCTTCACCTCCGGATCGACCGGAAAGCCCAAGGGCGCGGTGGGTACTCAACGTGCGATGGCGGCCCGGCTGGATTGGCAACTGCGGCACTATCCGCCGAAAGCCGAAGACATCCGCCTGTCGCAGGCCTCGATGACATTCCTGGAAGGCGGCATGGAATTGCTGGCCGGGTTGGCCGCGGGTGCCACCATGATCCTGGCTGACGACGCCGAGCACCGTGACACGGAAGCTCTTGCGGCGCTGATGAAACGCGAGTCCGTCGCGCAAATCACCGCGGTGCCCAGCCTGGTGTCTGCCTTGGTGGACAGCTCGCCGGACTCCGTGCGGTCGCTGGCCCGCCTAGTGTGCGGGGGAGAACCGGTGAGCGTCTCGCTGTTGCAGCGACTGAAGGCCGCGTGCGCCGACGGCGTCGGGCAAGGTCCCGAGCTGCTGAACAACATCGGCTCCACCGAGACCTCGGGTGCGGTGTCCCGGGGGAAGCTCAGCCCACCAAGCCCGCTGGTCGGGTCGCCGGTCGCGGGGGCGCAGGCCTATCTGCTGGACGACGGGCTGCGGCCGGTTCCGGTTGGCGTGGTCGGCGAGTTGTACTACGCGGGTGACCAGTTGGCGCGTGGTTATTGGAAGCGTCCCGGCCTGACCGCGTCACGTTTCATTGCCAATCCGTTTGGCGCC
The DNA here is from genome assembly GCA_036272035.1 of Mycobacterium sp. Taxonomy (GTDB): domain Bacteria; phylum Actinomycetota; class Actinomycetes; order Mycobacteriales; family Mycobacteriaceae; genus Mycobacterium. Next base: position 1,420 of record DATAZN010000271.1, read on the forward strand.
GAACCCGGTAGCCGGTTGTATCGCAGCGGCGACCTGGCCCGGTGGACCGAAGATGGCCGGTTGGAGTTCGCCGGCCGTGCCGACCACCAGGTGCAGGTGCGCGGATTCCGGGTCGAGCTCGCCGAGGTCGAAGCCGCGCTGGCCGCAGCCGACGGCGTCGCCGCAGCGGCCGCGCGGACCTGGGAGGTGCGCGACGGCACCAGCCTGGCCGGATACGTTGTGCCGCAACGGGCCATCACCGACGACGCCGAGAAGGCGGCGTTCGCCGCCTCGGTGCGTGCCGCGCTCAGCACGACACTGCCCGGATACATGGCGCCGTCGTCGCTGACCGTGCTCGACGCTATGCCGAAAACCGAGTCGGGCAAGCTCAATCGGCCGGGGCTGCCACGGCCGGCGGTCAGCACCAGCGGCCACACCGAACCGTCGCGCACCGACACCGAGCGTGCACTGGCCGCCGTGTTCGCCGAGCTGCTGTCGACCCCCGACGTCGGGCGATTCGACGACTTCTTCGCACTCGGCGGCGACAGCATCCTTTCGGTCCAATTAGCCTCGCGTGCAAGGGCTGTCGGTCTGCCCGTCAATCCGCGGATGATCTTCGAGAACCCGACGCCTGCGCAATTGGCAACTGCGGTGGATGCGCTGGAAGCATCGGGGGACGGCGCTTCTCCGGACAACGGAGATGATGCCAGTGAAAGTCGCTTCGAGCCGATGACCACTTCGGGTCTGTCGGCTACCGACTTGGCTGCGGTGACCCAGCTGTGGTCGAAGTCTCGCGACGGAACATCATGACAGCCGCCGAGGCCGAAACTCAGGCCGACATCACGCCCGACATCGAGGACGTGATGGCGCTGAGCCCTCTTCAGGAGGGCCTGTATTCGCTGACCGCGTTGGCCGAATTCACCGAAGGGGAACCCGCCGACGATCCGTACGTGATCGCAATGGCGGCCGACATCTACGGCTCTGTCGACGTTGCCCTGCTGCGCGACTGCGCGGCGAAAATGTTGGTCCGGCACCCCAATCTCCGGGCCAGCTTCTTCAGCCGCGGGATTGCGCGACCCGTACAGATCGTGCCGTCGCGAGTCGAGCTGCCGTGGCGGGAGATCACCGCCGCCGAACAGCACATCGAGGCGCTGCAAGCCGATGAACGGCGACGCCCGTTTGACCTCGAACGGCTACCGGCGATCCGGTTTCTGCTCATCGAATTGCCGGATGCGCGCTGGCGGTTGGTGATTACCGCTCACCACATCGTGATCGACGGCTGGTCGCTGCCGGTGTTCGTCACCGAGATGATGACCCTGTATCGCGCCGACGGTGACCCCGACGCGCTGCCGGTTGCGCCACGGCCGTACCGGGACTACATCGGCTGGCTCGCCGGCCGCGATCAGGAAGCCAGTCAACGGGTTTGGCGTGAGCATCTCACTGAGCTGCCTGGCCCGACCCTGCTCGCGGCGGCGTACGGTGGCGAGGACGCCGCACGCACGTCGGCACGCCTGCCGCAGCGGACCGAGTTGCAACTTGGCCCCCAGGCCACCGAGCGGCTGGTCACGGGTGCACGTTTACGCGGGGTCACGCTGAATACGTTGCTGCAGATGGCTTGGGCGGTGATCCTGTCCCGTCTGACCGACCGCGCCGATGTCGTGTTCGGAGTGACGGTGTCGGGCAGGCCCGCCGAGTTGGCCGGTGTCGAGACGATGGTTGGCCTGTTCATCAACACCGTGCCGTTGCGGGTGCAACTCACCAGCGCCGCGACGGTCGGCGAGCAGTGTCGCGCCGTGCAACGCGATTCGGCGATGCTGCGCGAGCACAGCTATCTCGGGCATGCGCAGCTGCGGGCACTGGGCGGTGTCGGCGAGATGTATGACAGCCTGCTGGTTTACGAGAATTTTCCGACCGGTGGAATCTCGGCGAAAGACGAGTTGGTCAGCGCCGGCGTCACCTTCCGGCCCGCTGCGGTGGAAAGCCTCACCCATTTCCCGATCGTTCTTGCCGCGCACATGGCTGACGACGGACTGGTCCTGATGGTCGAAGTGATCGACGGCGCACTGGGAAGCACCACGGCTTCGGCACTCGGCGACCGATTGCTGTGTACCGCCGAGCGGTTGCTGGATCGGTGGGATCGCCCGCTGCGCGACGTCAGCGTCCTGCTCCCCGAGGAGGCGGCGCCGCTTGGCGCCGGTTCGGCGAAACCGATGACGGCGCAGGGGATTCACACCCGGTTCGCTGCGATCGCCGCCGAGACACCCGACAACCCGGCCATCACCTGGGCGTGCGGGACGCTGAGCTACGGCGAACTCGACGCTGCGGCCAACCGGCTGGCCGGCGTCCTTGCCGCACGCGGCGCGGGTGCTGAGACCCCGGTCGCCATCAAGCTTTCCCGCGGCTCGCACTACGTTGTGGCGATCCTCGCGGCGCTGAAAGCGGGCGCGATGTACGTGCCCTTGGAGCCGGGGATGCCGGCGGAACGGGTGAACTCGATTCTGCGCCAAAGCGGCGCCGCGATCGTGATCGACGACGATTTTACCGCCGACGGTCCCGACGATTTCCGGCCTGTCGACGTCCATCCACAGCAAGCCGCCTACGTGGTGTTCACCTCGGGAACAACCGGAGAACCCAAGGGCGTCATCGGAACCCACGCCGCGGTTGGCGCATACGCCGACGACCATCTGGACCGTGTCGTGACACCCGCGGCGGCTCGACTGGGCCGCCCGCTGCGCATCGCGCATGCGTGGTCCTTCGCGTTCGATGCGGCCTGGCAGCCGTTGGTCGCGCTGCTCGGCGGGCACGCCGTGCACGTCGTCGACGAGCACACCCGAACCGATGCCGAGGCATTGGTGGCGGCCATCGCCGAACACGGGGTCGACATGATCGACACCACCCCATCGATGTTCGCCCAATTGAGGGCGGCCGGCTTGCTGACGCGGGTGCCGCTGGCGGTGCTGGCGCTGGGCGGTGAAGCGCTCGGCGGCGGTGCGTGGTCCTTCATCCGGATGCAGTGCCGCCGTATGGCGATGACGGCCTTCAACTGCTACGGCCCCACCGAAACCACCGTCGAGGCGGTGGTCGCCGCGATCGACCAACACGACGAGCCGTCGATCGGGCGGCCGACCCATTACACCCGCGGCTACGTGCTGGACGCCTCGTTGCACCCGCTGCCACACGGGGTTGCGGGGGAGCTGTACCTCGGCGGCGCCCAGCTGGCCCGGGGCTACCTGCACCGTGCAGCCGAAACCGTGCAGCGCTTCGTTGCCGACCCCTTCGTCGCCGGCGAACGCATGTATCGCACCGGCGACTTGGTGCGCCGCCAACCCGACGGATCTCTGCAGTACGTGGGACGAGCCGATGCGCAGGTGAAAATCCGCGGGCATCGCGTCGAGCCCGCCGAGATCGCGGTCGCACTCGAGTCGCATGCGGCAGTGCGGCACGCGAGCGTCGCGGTGCACCAGCGGCAAGGCGTTCCGCGTTTGACCGCCTATGTGGCGCTGCGGGATTCGTCGGGAAGATCACCATCGGTCGCCGAGTTGCGCCGCATGCTGATCGCCCGGCTGCCCCGCTATATGGTCCCGCAACGCATCGTCGTCGTCGACGACATCCCGCTCACTCCCAACGGGAAACTGGACGAAGCTGCTTTAGCGGCAATCGATTCGGCGGCTCTGACGGAATCGGGCGATACCGAGCCGGAGACGGCCACCGAATCCGCCCTCATCGAGTTGCTCGCGGAAATCCTGCAGGTCGCTCGTGTCGACCCGAACGCTGATTTCCTGGAGCTGGGCCTGGACAGCATCGTGGCTCTCTCCGTCGTGCAGTCCGCCCGCCGGCGCGGTATCCCGTTACGCGCCCGGCTGGTGCTCGAGTGTGGCAGCGTCCGCGAGCTGGCCGGTTCTATCGACGCCGAGGCTGCCGACGTGGCCGGTGCGCCCGATGATGCCGAAGCCGAAAGCGGATCGATCCCGCTACTGGCCAATGCGAAGTGGCTCTACGAATTCGGCGAGCCGCGCAGACTGGCGCAGGCTGAAGCCATCCGGTTGCCGGTCGACGTGACCGGTGAGCAGCTACGGACGGCGCTGACGACCATCGTCGACGGTCACCAGGTGCTGCGCAGTCGCCTGGACCGCGCCACCATGACTCTGCAACCCGGACAACCCGGTGACCTCCTCACCGAGGTCCCGGTGTCGGGCGACATGCAAGCCGCCGTCGGCGCCCACACCGGCCAAGCCATCGAGAGCCTTGAGCCGGAACGCGGAAAGCTGTTGGCAGCAGTCTGGTTGCGTCCACCGCGCGGGCAGAGTGTCCTGCTGTTGGCCGCCCACGTCCTGGCCATGGACCCAGTCTCGTGGCAGGTGGTGCTCGGCGAGCTCGACGCGACCCTGCATGCACTCATCGACGGGAAAGCGCCCGCCCCCGTCCGCGAGCACACCAGCTTCCGCCGCTGGGTCCACGCCCTGACCGAGCGAGCTGAATCCCTTGACAGCGAGCCGTATTGGGTTGCACAACTCGGAGGTGACGATCCCGAGCTGGGTCAGCGACGACTCAGGCCCGAAACCGACCGTGCCGGTGGACTGCTGGTGCAGACGGCGATGCTCGACGTGAACACCACTGCGCGGTTGCTGCAGTCCGGTCTGCCGGTCTTCGAGATCCTGATCGCTGCGGCGTCGAGAATGGTGACCCGGTGGCGACAAGACCGCTCCCAGCCGACGCCGCCGCCGTTGCTCGCGCTGGAAACCCACGGCCGCGCCGATGCCCTGTTCGACGGCGATGGCGCCGCGCTCGGCGGCGTCATCGACACCACTGAGACAGTCGGGCTTCTCAGTGCGATCTATCCGTTGCGGGTGGACACCGAGGATCCGCGACAGGTGCGGGAATTGCTGGCGGCGATCCCCGGTGACGGCATCGACTACGGGCTGCTGCGCTACATGCGCGGCGATACCGCCGGCCGGCTCGCCGAGTTCGGCGGACCGCAGCTGCTGCTGAACTATCTGGGTCGCGCCGAGGTCGGCGGCACCAGCGGACTGTGGCTGGATCGTGGACTGCTGACCGGAGTTTCGCCGCTTCCAGAACCCGATCTGGCAGTGCGTTACGAGCTGAGCCTCCTCGCCACCGTGCTCGGCAGCGGCGATCACCAGGTGCTGGTAACTCAGTGGCGCGCCCTGCCCGACATCCTCAGCGATTCGGATATCGCTGCATTGCAAACACTTTGGACCCAGGCGCTCGAGGAGATCGTGACATGACCACACTTGCCGTGCTGGGCGCCGGGGTGAAGGCGGTGGCCGTCGCCGCCAAGGCGCACGTGCTGAGAGAGATGGGTGTCGACGCACCCAACGTGGTGGCCATCGAGCGGCTCGGGGTCGGCGCCAACTGGCAAGCCAGCGGTGGCTGGACCGATGGCGCGCAGCGGCTGGGGACCAGCCCGGAAAAGGACGTCGGCTTTCCCTACCGTTCGTCGCTGGCGCCGCGCCGCAACGCCGAGCTCGACGAGCGGATGACCCGGCACAGCTGGCAGTCGTATCTGATCGCCACCAGTGAGTTCGCCCAGTGGATCGACCGCGGCCGGCCGGCTCCGACCCATCGCCGGTGGAGCCAGTACCTGCGCTGGGTGGCCGACCAGATCGGTATGAACGTGGTTTACGGCGAAGTCGACCGTCTCGCCGTGGACGGCGAGCAGTGGGCGCTGCACACCGATGAGACCACCGTGCACGCTGACGGTTTGATGATCACCGGTCCCGGGCAGGCCGAACGGTCATTGTTGCCGGGCAACCCGCGGGTGCAGTCGATTGCGCAGTTCTGGCATCGCGCGGGTCAGCAGGAGCGGATCAACGCCGAGCGGGTGGCGGTCATCGGCGGCGGCGAGACAGCCGCGGCCATGCTCAACGAGCTGTTCCGGCATCGGGTTTCGACCATCACCGTGATCTCCCCGCAGGTGACGCTGTTCACCCGCGGCGAGAGCTTCTTCGAGAACACGCTGTTCTCCGACCCCACCGACTGGACAGCGCTGACCGTGGACGAACGGCGCGACGCGATTGCCCGTACCGACCGCGGGGTGTTCTCGTCCAACGTCCAAGACGCCCTGCTGGCCGACGATCGCATCCGTCATCTGCGCGGACGGGTTGCCCACGCGGTAGGTCGCGACGAGCAGATCCGGCTGACGCTGTCCACCAACCGCGGCATCGAAAACGTCGAGACCGTACATGGTTTCGACCTGGTGATCGACGGATCGGGCGCCGACCCGCTCTGGTTCACCACCTTGTTCAGTCAGGACGCGCTCGATCTGCTGGAGCTGGGCTTGGGCGGCCCGCTGACCGGTGACCGCGTACAGGATGCGATCGGACACGACCTGGCCGTCGTCGATGTGTCCCCGAAGCTGTTCTTGCCCAACCTCGCCGGACTCAACCAGGGTCCAGGCTTTCCCAACCTCAGTTGTCTGGGGCTGTTGTCCGATCGGGTGCTCGGCGCCGATCTTGGCTCCAGCGCCACTTCTTCGACCAGGAGAGACGATGAGCACCAATCCCTTCGATGACGAGACCGGCAGCTTCGTGGTGTTGGTGAACGACGAAGACCAGCACAGCTTGTGGCCGACGTTCGCCGACCTGCCGGCCGGCTGGCATAAGGTCTTCGGTGAGGCCGGTCGCGCGCAGTGCCTGGCGTACGTCGAGGAGAACTGGACCGATATGCGGCCACGGAGCCTCCGCGACGCGATGGACAGCTGATGGCGCGCGGGTTCCAGGGTGCAATGCTGCGGGGCTTCGGCGCCCGCGACCACTCAGCGACTGTCCTCGAAACCATCCGGATCGCACCGCATTTCGTGCGGATACGGATGGAGTCGCCAACGCTCTTCCAGGACGCAGCGGCTGAACCTGCGGCTTGGCTGCGGTTCTGGTTCCCCGACCCCGAGGGGTCGAGCACCGAGTTCCAGCGCGCGTACACGATTTCCGAGGCCGACGTGCCCGCGGGCCGTTTCGCGGTCGATGTGTTGCTGCACGACGCGGCCGGCCCGGCGTCGCTGTGGGCGCGCACCCTCGAGCCCGGCGCGATGATCGCGGTGATGTCGCTGATGGGTGGGTCGCGGTTCGACACGCCCGACGAGCAGCCGGCCGGCTACCTGCTGATCGGTGACTCGGCGTCGATTCCGGGCATCAACGGGATCATCGGCAGCGTCCCCGACGATGTTCCGATCGAGGTGTACCTCGAGGAGCACGACGACAACGACCGGTTGATTCCGCTCGCGGAACATCCACGGCTGCGGGTGCACTGGACCGTCCGGCGCGACGAGAAGTCACTGGCCGCGTCCATCGAGAGCCGGGACTGGTCCGACTGGTATGCCTGGGCGACACCGGAAGCCACCACCCTCAAGCACGTTCGGACCCGGCTGCGCGACGACTTCGGCTTCCCCAAGTCGGAAATCCACGCGCAGGCCTATTGGAGTGCCGGCCGCGCAATGGGCACCCGGCGCGGGGATGAGCCGGCCGCCGTCGACACCGTCGCTCTTGTCGAAGACCGGGTCACGGGGCAGCCAGAAAGCGTTGTGGTGCAACAGGAGCTGACTGTTGATCCGGCTGCGCGGGGGAGCTGGCGCGCCCAGGCGGCGGGCCGGTTGCTCGGGCCACTGCGGTCGGAACTGATCGTCTCGGGTGTGCTGCAGGCAGTGATCACGCTGGTGCAGCTTGCGCCGTTCCTGCTGTTGGTCGAGCTGGCCAGGCTCTTGGCGTCCGGCGCCGAATCGTCGCGGTTGAAGGAGATCGGATTCGCGGCGGTGGCGCTGCTGGGTATCGGCACGGTGCTCGGTGCCGCCCTGACGCTCTGGCTACACGTCGTCGACGCGCGGTTCGCCAGCGATTTACGTTCGCGGTTGCTGAGCAAGTTGGCACGGTTGCCGTTGGGCTGGTTCACCGCCCGCGGATCCGGGTCGATCAAACAGCTGGTCGCCGACGACACGCTGTCACTGCATTATCTGGTGACACACGCCATCCCGGACGCGGTCGCCGCGGCCGTCGCGCCGCTGGCGGTGCTGGTCTACCTGTTCGTCGTCGACTGGCGGGTGGCGCTGGTGTTGTTCGCACCTGTCCTGGTGTATCTGGTGCTGACCTCGTCGATGACGATCCAATCCGGCCCGCGCATCCCGCAATCGCAAAAGTGGGCCGAGCGGATGAGCGGCGAGGCCGGCGCCTACCTCGAGGGGCAGCCGGTGATCCGCGTTTTCGGTGGTGCCGCCGCGTCGAGTTTCCGCCGCCGTCTGGATGAATACGTCGGTTTTCTCATCGACTGGCAGCGCCCGCTGGCCGGCAAGAAGACCCTGATGGATCTCGTCACCCGCCCCTCGACCTTTCTGTGGTTGATCGCCGGCACCGGCACGTTGCTGGTCGTCGCCGGCCGGATGGACCCGGTCGATTTGTTGCCGTTCTTGTTGCTGGGCACCACGTTCGGCGCCCGATTGCTCAACATCGCTTACGGTCTCGGCGGCATCCGCGCCGGGCTGCTGGCCGCCCGTCGCCTGCAGATCACGCTCGACGAGCCGGAACTCTCCGCGCCGGACAATCCGGCTGCTGCGGCCGGTGACGCGTCGGCCACCGTCGTGTTCGACCGGGTCAACTTCGGCTACCGGCCCGGCGTGCCGGTGATTCAGGACGTTTCGCTGGCGCTGCGGCCTGGCACGGTGACCGCGCTGGTCGGCCCGTCCGGATCCGGAAAGTCGACGCTGGCCGCCTTGTTGGCCCGTTTCTATGACGTACAGCAGGGTGCGATAACTGTTGATGGACAAGATATTCGGTCGCTGACGGCCGACGCGCTCTATACCCGCGTCGGCTTCGTCCTGCAGGAGACGCAGCTCGTGCACGGAACAGTCGCCGAGAACATCGCGCTGGCGGTTCCCGACGCCACCTCCGGCCAGATCGAGGCCGCGGCCCGTGAGGCGCAGATCCATGACCGCATCACCCGATTGCCCGACGGCTACGACACCATGCTTGGCGCCGCGAGCGGCCTTTCCGGCGGGGAACGCCAGCGGCTGACGATCGCCCGGGCGATCCTCGCCGACACCAGTGTCCTGATCCTCGACGAGGCGACCGCCTTCGCCGATCCCGAATCGGAATATCTTGTGCAGCAAGCACTTAATCGGCTGACTCGGGACCGCACAGTGTTGGTGATCGCGCATCGATTGCACACCATCGCCGGAGCCGACCAGATCGTCGTGTTGGACCACGGCAAGATCGCCGAAAGCGGTACCCACGACGAATTACTCGCCGCCGAAGGACGATATCGACGGCTGTGGGACAGCGGGCGCCGCGACCCGGTGACCGTCACGACGGCACAGGAGGGTGCGCGATGATTCGCACCTGGATCGGCCTGGTCCCGCCTGACCGTCGCGGCAAGGTGATTTTCTATGCCGTGCTCGCCATCGTCTCGGTGATAGTGCGTGCCGTCGGCACCGTGCTGCTGGTTCCGTTGGTGGGAGCCTTGTTCAGCGACTCACCACACCTGGCGCTGGGATGGCTGGGCTGGCTTACCGCCGCGACGGCGGCCGGATGGGCGATCGACACCGTGACCGCGCGGATCGGTTTCGACTTGGGCTTCGCGGTGCTCGACCACACCCAGCACGACGTGGCGGATCAGCTGCCGGATGTTCGGCTGGAATGGTTCAGCTCCGACAACACCGCGACGGCGCGGCAGGCGATCGCCGCGACCGGGCCCGAGCTGGTCGGCCTGGTGGTCAATCTGCTGACGCCACTGATCACCGCCGTGCTGCTGCCGGCAGCGATCGCGGTGGCATTGCTGCCGGTGTCCTGGCAGCTTGGGGCGGCTGCCATGGGTGGTGTGCCGCTGCTGTTGGGAGCGCTGTGGGCGTCGGCACGACTGGCCCGTCGCGCCGATCATGCTGCCGCCGAAGCGAATACCGCTCTCACCGAACGGATCATCGAGTTCGCCCGAACTCAGCAGGCGTTGCGGGCAGCGCGTCGGGTCGAGCCGGCCAAAAGCCTCGTCGGCGACGCGCTGGCTGCGCAACACGGCGCCACCATGCGATTGCTGACCATGCAGGTCCCCGGCCAGTTATTGTTCAGCCTGGCCAGTCAGCTGGCACTGATCCTGTTCGCCGGCGCGACAACGGCGTTGACCATCACGCACACGCTGAGTGTCCCGGAGGCGATCGCCCTGATCGTCGTCATCGCCCGCTATCTGGAGCCGTTCACGTCGATCAGCGAACTGGGGCCGGCGTTGGAGAGCACCCGTGCCACCCTCGACCGGATCCGCTCGGTGCTCAGCGCCCCGGTCATGACTGCCGGAGCCGAAACGCGACACAGCCACTACGACGCGCCGCTCATCGAGTTCGAGGACGTCGCGTTCAGCTATGACGGCGCAAGCGCTCCGGTGCTGGACGGGGTGAGCTTCGCGCTGCAGCCCGGAAGCACCACAGCGATCGTCGGCCCGTCCGGCTCTGGCAAGAGCACGATCCTGTCGCTTATCGCCGGCTTGTACCAACCTGCGCGCGGCCGCGTCCTGGTTGACGGCGTCGACGTCGCGACCCTGGATGCCGACGCCCGTCGCGCCGCGAGCAGCGTGGTGTTCCAGCATCCCTACCTGTTCCACGGCACCATCCGCGAGAACGTGTCCGCCGGAGATCCCGTCGCCGGCGACGCGCAGTTCAGCCGGGCAGTCGCGCTGGCCCGAGTGGATGAACTCACCGGCAGGTTGCCCGCCGGCGTCGAGACGATCGTCGGCGAAGCCGGTTCGGCATTGTCCGGTGGTGAACGGCAGCGGGTCAGCATTGCGCGCGCTCTGCTCAAGCCGGCGCCGATATTGCTGGTCGACGAAGCGACCAGCGCGTTGGACACCGAGAACGAGGCTGCGGTCGTCGACGCGCTCACCGCGGATCCGCAGCCGCGGACCCGGGTGATCGTCGCCCATCGGCTGGCCAGCATCCGGCACGCCGACCGGGTTCTCTTCCTTGACGCCGGCAATATTGTCGAGGACGGCTCGGTCGACGAGTTGCTCACCGCGGGTGGACGATTCGACGAGTTCTGGCGTCAGCAGCGCGACGCCGCCGAGTGGCGAATCCACACCGGCTAGGTGCTGTTGCTTTCCGGTGCTGCGCGCAAGTGGCTTTGATGTAAGACGACAGGCGATACGACACGCCAGGGATAGGGTCGCTACAGACCGGACGGTGACCAGCAGAATGACACCGATGATCAGGTCCAAATCGAAGGGACAACGATGACCGTGAAATTGCTTGCCACCGGGGTGGCGGCTGTAGCCACAATTGGCGCGGCCGCAGCCGGCTTAACGTCTCTGGCCTCGGGCTATGCATCCGCACCGCAGGTGACGGCTGTCGTGCTCAGCGCACCGCTCGACCCGCCGCCACCCGCGCCGGGCCAGCCGCCGCTGCCGAGCCCCGAGACGCTGTCCGACCTCGCGACCCGCCTCACCGACCCAGGCGTGTCGTACGAGACGAAGTTCGGTCTGGTGGAGAACGGCATCAGCGCGGACGAGGGCCACGTCGCCGACCACGACCTGCGCAAGGCCTTCCGCAACGGGAACTTCCCGGAACAGTTCGCCTTCACGAACATCCAGCCGATCGGCCCGAACGGGGCCAGCGCCGACGTCGCCATCACAGGTCCCAAGTTCGCCGGGCCGGTCAACAAGCAGCTCGCGTTCGTCGATCAAGGTGGCACGTGGGTGCTGCAGCACGCCGCCGCGCTCGCGTTGGTGCAGGCCGCCACAGCCGTCAACTAGCCGGTCACGGCGCGCACATCAATCCTCGCGATGCGCTCGGGATCGGCTAGGACGTCTATCGCGGCGATCCGTCCGCCGCGAACGACGAAGCCCATGATCGCCGTTGCCCGGCCGTCGACAAAGATCACCGCACCCGCGGCCCCGTTGACGACGGCCGGGCGGGCTTCGCGTTCCGGGTCGGCGTAGCCCCTGGCCAGCCCGGCCACCGTGGAGGCCCCTCGCACCGAACGTTGTCTGGCCGGGCCGAAGTCGCCGCGCAACGACACGTCGGGGTCCAGAACGGCGACCAGCCGATCGAAGTCGCCGGCACGTCCGGCGGCGAAGAAAGCGTCGACGACAGTGTGCTGGGCCACCAGATCGGTGTCCGGGCTGGGCGCGGCCTGCTGAATGCGCTGCCGCGCCCGGCTGGCCAGTTTGCGGGTGGCTTCCGGCGTCCGCTCGACGACCGGTGCGATCTCGTCGAACGGGACTGCGAACACGTCGTGTAAGACGAACGCCAGCCGTTCCGCCGGTGCCAAGGTGTCCAGAATCACGAACAGCGCCATTCCCACCGCGTCGGCCAGCATCGCCTGGTGCTCTGGATCGACCTCGCCGACTGCGTCGACGATGGGATCCGGCACCTGGGCGACGAGTTCTTCGGGTGGCCGAGCCCGGCGGCTTCGCAAGGTGTTCAAGCAGATCCGTGCCACCGCAGTCGTCAGCCACGCGTCGAGGTTGTCCACCTGGCGGGCGTCGACGCCGGTCAGTCGCAGCCAGGCTTCCTGCACGGCATCGTCAGTGTCGGCGACCGAGCCCAGCATGCGGTAGGCCACCGCACCCAGATGCGGCCGGGCGGCCTGGAATCGCGCTGCCAAGTCCGCGTCCGCGGTCATCGTTGGCCGGGGTCGGGCAGTGGGCACACCTTGCCCGCGCTGAAACCGGAGGCTCCGATGCCCAACGCAAGGTTGAACCGGCCGCGAAGGTTGCCGAGCGTGATGACATGGGTCAGCCCGACCAGTTGGGCGTTGTCGAAATGTATTCGCAGACAGTCGAATAGGTCATTACTCACCTCGACCGGCGTCCGGCTGACCGCCGCCGCGTAATCGAGTATGAGCCTGTCGAGGTCGGAGAAACAGGTGGCGTTCTGGTACTCGGACAAGGCCAACAGTTCCTCGTCAGTCAGCCCCCAGCCGCGGGCGATCGCCGAGCCGAGGTCAATGCAGTACTCGCAGCGAACCGTCATCGCCGACTTCAACTCTGCGAGCGCACGATGCCGGGGGCTGAGAATGTCCATCTTCGCCTCCGCCAGTTCCAAGCGGCCATATGCGTTGAGCAGCTTGGGGATATACGCATACATCCGTAGCGGCTCGAGCATCGTCGCGGTTTCCAGCCCCGTCATCTGCTTGAAGCGCCGCTTGGTGAAGTAGTACGCGATCTTGGCGCCAAGGCCGGCATCTCGGTCGGACAGTCCGGTGAGTCGCGGCATGATGGTCTCCTTCAAGCTTTGCGGCGGTGTCACTTACATCGACACCGGGCCGCGCGGAAACGTGACCGAAAGGCGCTAGGCCTCGTCGGCGTGCTGGATGACCGCATCCAGATCGAGCAACCGCGCATGCAGGACGGTGCGATTTCGTAGCGCCGCGCGCACCGCCCGGTGCAGGCCGTCTTCGAGGTAGCAGATGCCTTTCCACTTCACGGCGTGTGGGAAGAGATCGCCGTAGAACGTGGAGTCCTCCGAGAGAAGGCGATCAAGCGCCAGCACTGTCGTGGTGGTGACCAATTCGTCGAGCCGGATCTGTCGCGGGGGAATCCGCGACCAGTCCCGGTAGGACAAGCCGTGCTCTGGGTACGGCTTGCCCTCGCGCACACCCTTGAAGATCATCCGCGGCTCGTCTCCGGCGCGGGCCTCCCCGATGCGGCCATGCAGGACAGGCTATCGCGAGGACCATGCGCGGGGTGTCTGGCGTGCGCGGGGCAGTAGTTGCTGGTGATCCCCGTAAACTGGTTGGGTTAGGAGGGTCGATCCGGATGGGAACTGCCGACGAGCGCCGCTTTGAGGTGCTGCGGGCGATCGTCGCCGACTTCGTCGCCACCAAGGAACCGATCGGCTCGAAGTCGCTGGTGGACCGGCATAACCTCGGCGTCTCGTCCGCGACGGTGCGCAACGATATGGCCGTCCTCGAGGCCGAGGGCTACATCACTCAACCGCACACCAGCTCCGGTCGGATACCGACGGAAAAGGGCTACCGCGAGTTCGTCGACCGGCTTGACGACGTCAAACCACTGTCGGCCGCCGAGCGGCGCGCCATCCAAAGTTTTCTGGAGTCCGGTGTCGACCTCGACGACGTGCTGCGCCGCGCGGTGCGGCTACTGGCCCAACTGACGCGTCAGGTCGCCATCGTCCAATACCCGACGTTGTCGACGTCGACGGTGCGCCACCTGGAAGTCATCGCGTTGACTCCGGCCCGGCTGCTGATGGTGGTGATCACCGACACCGGCCGGGTGGACCAGCGCGTCGTCGAGCTCGGCGATGTCATCGACGATCACCAGCTGTCCCAGCTGCGCGAGATGCTCGGGCAGGCGCTGGACGGCAAAAAGCTCTCCGCGGCGTCCGTCGCCGTCGCCGACCTGGCCGCCCAGCTCGACGGTCGCGGCGGCCACTCCAAGAGCCTCAGCGATGCGGTCGGCCGCTCGGCGACGGTGCTGCTCGAGTCGCTGGTCGAGCACACCGAAGAGCGGCTGCTGCTGGGCGGCACCGCCAACCTGACCCGCAACACCGCCGACTTCGGCGGTTCGCTGCGATCCATCCTGGAAGCACTCGAAGAACAGGTCGTCGTCTTGCGGCTGCTGGCCGCCCAGCAACAGGCCGGCAAGGTGACCGTGCGCATCGGCCACGAGACCGAGGCCGAGCAGATGATGGGCACTTCGGTGGTGTCCACCACCTACGGCACCCTCGACACCGTCTACGGCGGCATGGGTGTGCTTGGGCCTACCCGAATGGACTATCCGGGAACTATCGCTAGTGTCGCGGCGGTTGCGATGTACATCGGCGAAGTGCTGGGTACGCGATGAAGGCGCATTCCAGGCACAATTCATTAATGGCCGCTGTTGCGCGGCCTAACAAGGCCTAAGGGCCCAAGGAAGGTCAAGAGTGGCACGCGACTATTACGCTCTGCTCGGCGTGGGCAGGAATGCGAGCGATTCGGAGATCAAGCGCGCCTACCGCAAGCTGGCCCGCGAGCTGCATCCCGACGTCAACCCCGACGAGGTCGCCCAGGCGAAGTTCAAGGAGATCAGCGCCGCCTACGAGGTGCTGTCCGACCCGGACAAGCGGCGCATCGTCGACATGGGCGGCGACCCGCTGGAAAACGCCGCGGCGGCCGGAGGTGGCTTCGGCGGCTTCGGTGGTTTGGGAGATGTCTTCGAGGCTTTCTTCGGCGGGGGCGCGACGTCGCGCGGCCCGATCGGA
>DATAZN010000272.1:0-5084 GCA_036272035.1 Mycobacterium sp.
CCGCGATGCCGGCCGGATCTCCGGCGCGGTCCACGAAGTCGCTGATCACCAACCCGGGCTCGTTGAGCTTCGGGTTCTCCGTTGGCACTCCCACTTCGGGTGAGCGCTGGTCATACAGCGTCAGCACCGGCTTGCGGGTCACCGCCCGATCGGCGGTTACCGCCGCCAGGTTGGTGGCCCCTATCGACAGGCCTAACGCCGATCCTTCTCCGTCAGCCATCTCGTCTCATCCCGCGCATCGGCCACCAATTTATCGCCGTGCCGCCGCTGCCCGGCAGCCACGGTCACCGGCCCCGGCTTCAGCGAATCGTGCCGACCCCCGCGATCAGCGGCAGGTCCAGCGGCGTGACCCAGCCCGGCGGCAGGTCGTTGACGGCCGGGACCGCGTTAAGCGCCCGCAATCCGGTGGCCAGGCAACCGGCCGCGGCGGCGTCGCGTCCTGATCCATCGGTGAACTGGAATGCGGTCTCCTGCGAGATGCTCGGGGTGCCTTCGATGTCGACGCGGTAGACGTCGTCCTTGGTGCCGGCCGGCCAGTCCGGGGCCGCGTCCAGACCGATGCGGTTGACGTGCTCGAGCTGGATGCGGGTCTGGCCCTGATACACACCGTTGATGGTGAAGCGGACCGCGGCGACATGTCCGGCCGGGATGATGCCCTTGGCCGTCTTGCGCTCGTCAGGGGTCACCCACTTGTCCCACGTCGTGGTGATCTCGTCGAGCATGATGCCGGCGGCGTGCGCGATCATCGGGACGGTGGCGCCCCATGCGAAGACCAGCACGTCTCGGTTCTCCAGCATGGGCCGGAACTCGGGCTCGCGGCCGATGCCCATCTCGACCTCGTAGTCGCCCTCGTAGTTGGTGTAGTCCAACAGCTCCGATGCCCTGACCGTGCGCACCTCTGAACACAGGCCCATCAGCGTCATCGGGAACAGGTCGTTGGCGAATCCGGGGTCGATGCCGGTGGTGAAACACGACGACTCGCCCAGCTCGCATGCCTCGGTGATCGGCTGAATCCAGTTCGGCGGGTTGAGGTGCATCGTCGGCCACACCCATGGCGTCATCGCGGTCGAACACACGTCGATGCCCGCGCGCAGAAAGCGCGTCATCAAGGCGATGTTGGCGTCGGCGTGCGCAGCGGTCGGGCCGTAGTGCACCAGGGCGTCGGGCTGCAGTGTGATCAGCGCGTCGACGTCGTCGGTGGCGGCGACGCCGAGCGGCCCGGACAGCCCGCAGATTTCGCCGACATCGCGGCCGACCTTCTGCGGGTTGCTCACCCCGACGCCGACCAGTTCGAATTCCGGATGTTTGACGATCTCGGCAATCACCATCCTGCCGACGAAGCCGGTACCCCACACCACAACCCGTTTAGCCATGCGCCACCTTCCGATCGACAACCCCCGCCTCACCCTAGGCGGCTGCGGTCAGCCTTCGATCGAAACCGGAAAGTCATTCGTTCGATCAACCGATCGCGCAATGTCAGCGTGTGCAGCAGCACCGCCGAGATGTGCGCCGCGATCGCAGCCATCAGCGCATAGGCAGCAACCGAATGAGCTTGGCGCAGAACCCAAAACAGCTGCGCATCGAACGGTGCGATGCGCGGGAGGCGAAGCGAGCCGAACACCACCACCGGCCCCCCGGCCGCGGAGACCATGGCCCAACCCAGCAGCGGCTGGGCCAGCAACAACGCATACAGCGACAACTCGGACAACCACACGACCTTGCGTTCCAGCGTGCCGACGGTGGACGGCAACGGCGGCGGGCGATGCGTCAGCCGGTTGACCACTCGCGCCAACACGACGATCAGGATGGTCACGCCCAGCGTCTTGTGCAGCGCGACCAGCCCCGCGTAGCTGCCGACCGAGTTGACCATGACGAAGCCGATGAACAGCGCGGCGAACACCAAAGCGGCGGTCAGCCAATGCAATAGCCTGCTCAGCGACGTGAAGCGACTCGGCTCAGTCACAGCGTGTTCTCCCCTGTGCGGCGCCGATAGGACGCGGCGTACACGGCCGACCGTGCACTCAGCAGCGGGTCGTCGGACGGCTCGATGCCCGGCGGCAGCACCATCGGATCGAAGTTGATGTCGCGCGCATTGCCTTTCGACTCCGTTGCCACCGAGTCGAGCGTGAGCAACCCGGCGTCGACGGTGCGACGGTCGATAGGCCACAGCAGGGTCGCATCATGTGTCGGATCCGAAGGCGCGCCGACCGTCAGCATCAAACGCCAGCGGAGTGGGCCGCCCCGCAGCTGCGCGACGAGCGGATCGAACAGCGCGCCGGGCCCCGACGACGGCGGCAGCGCCTGCTGCAGCGGCGTCAGCGACCACCGGACCGGCGTTCGCACACCCGATTCGTTGACGAAGTAGAAGGCGTTCAACCCACGGAAGGTGCTGTCGGCGAAACCGGGCGTCGGCGGGTGTTGCTTGAGGATCGTCAAGGCGCGCGCCGATGGCGGGTGGGCGGCGAGGAACCGCGTCATCACGCTCGGGTCGGGCTTTCCGGTACCCGGAACCGGGACCGTGGCGGCCAGCCGGTCGTAGACCGCCCGCGGCGAATTGTCAGGGAAGACGGGAAGATTGAGCATCGCCGTCCGCCACTGTTGGCTGCCCGGGAATCCGAAAGCTAGGCCGAGCCCGCGCCCCGCCGCGGCCGCATCAGCGGTATGCGGGTTGCCGCCGGCCGCCGAGAATCGACCGATCACCGGCGTGCGACCTGGCGCGAACACCACCGCTGTCGATAACTCTCGACCGTTGCCGTTGCTGTCGAACCAGCCGGCGACGGATACGCCTTTAGCGTGGTTGGTGCGGTAGCCGTGGTGCCGGCCGAAAGCCTTGTTGAATCCGTCGAGGAAGCGCCCCGGCGTCAGCCGCGCCGGGCCGAGCCAGTTGTTCGCGGTGAGGAACGCGGCCAGATCCACCCCGAGAAAGGCCCCCACCGCGGCGGCGCCGCGCAACACGTCACGGCGGCCCGGACGCGCGGTGGCCCAGCGTCCGGGCGGCTCGGATGGATCGGATGCCTCGGCCATAGATTCGCTCCTTGTTATTCGCCGACGGTTCTCACTGCCTGCCACGATCATTCTTAGGCATCGGTTCAATTGCGGCACATGGAACTTGGTCTGGAAGGAAAAGCCTCGAAAACCGACCCATGCAACTGGCCGGCGGGACACCATGTATGACCATGACCACAAAGTCGATCTTTGTTGCCACTCTCACGGTGTTCGCGGCCACGATAGGGCTGGGCGGAGCGGCACACGCGGGCCCGCAGACCCAGGTGACCTATCAGTTGAGTGGTAGCGCCCCGGTCGCCGACTACATCTCGTATGAGATGGACAACGACGCCCAGCGGCAGCAGGCACACGTGCCCCTGCCGTGGACGACGCAGTTCAACGTCCTCGACGCCAAGGTGTTCGTCCTCAGCGCGCAGAGCCCCGGCTCGATCACGTGCACGATCCTGATCGACGGCAACGTGGTAAGCCAAGCGACCGCGAACGGGGCGCCTGCCCGCACCGTCTGCTCGCATTGAGCACAAGCGCAGACCGCCGTCAGACCGGCCTGCGGGACTTCGGCGGCGGGTAGACGACGCGTGCGATGCTCGCCGACAGCCAGCCGATGGCCCATCCGCCGAAGAACACCGCAAAGGTATGCCGGGTGCCGTCGCCGGCCTGGGTCCACACCGCCGCCAGGATGACCGTCCACACGATCGCGCAGGCGATGCTGTACCCGACGTACGTACCAGCGTATTTGCGCAACAAACGAACTCGTTCGATCATGCCGGATCTGATCAGTGACATCCGGGCGTGCCGCGGAAGTTCCTCATCACCGTGGGTGTCGTCGAGGAGGGCGATCAACTCCTCGCCGTAGCGGCGGCGCCAGGCAGCCGGGTACCACCGAAGGACGAGCCGGGCGTCGCGGGTATTCACGGCGCCCAGCCAGGGTCGGGTAGGTGCAGCGCGATCCCGAGGCGACGAGCCCCCTCAGCCGCGATCGCGCCGAGGCTGCGTACCGCCGTGGTCAGTTCGGCCCGTCCCGCGGCGGTCAACTGATACGGGCGCCGTCGCTCGTCGTGGCCCGTTGGTTCGATCAGGCCGTTGTCTTCCAGTGCCGTGATCGCCCCGTACAAGGTCCCCGGACCGAGTGTTACGCCGGCGAACCGCTCGATATCACGGGCCAGCGCATACCCGTGCTTGGCGCCCGAAGCGAGGCTGGTCATGATCAGCACCCCCGGATCATTTCGTCTGCCCAGCTTCCGAGCCGGGCGAGAACCGCGTGCCATGCCGAGGAGTTTAGTACGTGTGACGTATTACGCCAAGCGTAGTAGTCCGATCGGCCGCGACCGGTTTAGGCTCGCGCCTACAGCCCGCTCAACGACGAGGACGGCCGACATGGGCATTGCGACCCGGATGAATGGCTCGGCGCCGCCCGACATTGCGCTCGCAGACATCGATCTCGGCGCATGGGACTTCTGGGCGCTCGACGACGATCAGCGCGACGGGGCATTCGCCACGCTTCGGCGCGAGGCGCCGATCTCGTTCTGGGGGGAGCCCGTTCAAGAAGGCTTCGCCAAGGGCGACGGGCACTGGGCACTCACCGGACTCGACGACGTGTTCTACGCCAGCCGTCACCCCGAGATCTTCAGCTCCAGCCCTAACATCACCATCAACGACCAGACACCGGAGGTTTCCGAATACTTCGGCTCGATGATCGTGCTCGACGACCCGCGGCACCAACGGCTGCGATCCATCGTCAGCAGAGCTTTCACCCCAAAAGTGGTGGCGCGCATCGAGACTTCGGTCCGCGATCGAGCCCGCCGGTTGGTCGCCGATATGGTCGCCAAACATCCCGATGGAACAGCCGAGGCGGTCAGCGAGCTGGCCGGCGCGCTGCCGTTGCAGGTCATCTGCGACATGATGGGCATCCCCGAGGAAGACCATCAAAAGATATTCCACTGGACCAACGTCATCCTCGGATTCGGCGATCCCGATCTGACAACGGAATTCGATGAGTTCGTTCAGGTTTCGATGGACATCGGTGCCTACGCCAGCGCGTTGGCCGAGGATCGCCGTGTCAATCACCACGACGATCTGAC
>DATAZN010000273.1:0-7867 GCA_036272035.1 Mycobacterium sp.
TGGCTGCACGTCCCGGTCGGCAAGCTCCGCGAGGACCGCTACCTGCCGCTGCATCCCCAGCTCCTGGCCCTCATCGACGACTACCGGACCCGGCACGTCCCGGCGGGCCACGCGCTGCTGCTGCCCCGCGAGAACGGCCGCCCGCTGGACCGGCATACCGTCACCCGGATGACCAGCAAGGCCGGCGCCGCCGCCGGGCTGCCCCACATCCACCACTGCCAGCTCCGCCACACCCTGGCCACCCAGGCCATCAACCGCGGGATGAGCCCGGAGGCCATCGCCGCGATGCTCGGCCACCGCAGCCTGGACATGACCCTGCGCTACGCCAGGATCGCCAGCCGCACCGTCGCCGACGAGTACTTCGCCGTCACCGAGAAAGTCGGGGCCCTCTACGGCCAGGACTCCGTCCTGCCCGCCGACGCGATCGGCCCCAAGATGGCCCGGCTGCGCCGCGAGCACCACCGCATGCTCGGCAACGGCTGGTGCACCCGCCCCCAGGAACTGGACTGCGCGTTCGAGTCCATCTGCGAGACCTGCACCTTCTTCCAGACCAGCATCGAGTTCCGCCCCACCCTGCAAGCCCAGCACGACGATGCCACCGCCAAGCACCAGGACCACCGCGGCCAGCTGTTCACCTCGCTGGACGCCTCATGACCCGCCGCCCCTCGCTTCGGCTGGCCCGCCCCGGCCAGCTGCCCGCCCCCGTCACAGGCGACGACAGCCTCCAGGTCCTCACCGAGGCGATCGACCAGCTCGCCCGGCTCCGCACCCCCTACTGGCTCGGCGACTCCGCCGTCCGCCTCCACGCCCTGACCAGCCTCATCACCCAAGCTGAGCAGCTCCTGCCCCAGGCCGTCCACGACGCCCGCGACCAGGAACTCACCTGGGCCCAGATCAGCGAGCTCCTCGGCACCACCCCCGCCACCGCCGCACGCCGCTACCGCGGAAAGCCACAATCCACTTGACAACGATCACAGGCATAATGCCGCGATGAGGGCACACGGAGCATTAAAGACAGAGCGGACAGGGCTGCGCTGCTCCGCCGAGACGGTGAGCATGCTCTTCCAGTTCGGCCCGACTGCCGCAGAGCTTGCTGTACTCGCCACCCGTGAAGGTGCGTGCGCCTTTCTGAAGACGGCTGATCGTCGGACAGGTCGCCTGGTGGAGTTTCAGGTAGGCACGCGAGGGCCGCGTGTAGGTGTTGACGACGAAGCCGCAGGGATGCTCGGAGATCCAGGTTAGGTAACCAGGGTCATCGTGGACGTAGTGCTGTATGGAGCCCATCATCGTCCTCTTGATTCGCTCGTACACTCACACCGGCTGATCCTCATCTGACCGAGGACAGGTCGGTCTGCGACCGATAGTCTTCGGTTGCCTTTCTGCCGCGGACGCTGGCCCCATTGGGGGCGGTTGGCGGGGTGGCCGACCAGCGGCTTTGTGTACGATCCGAGAACGCCGGACTGCCTGGCACACGCGTATCAAGCTGGCTACCTCGGCATGCCTGTCGCCGTTGGACGGGACGCCACCATGATCCTCGGTGTCAGCGGCGGGTGAATACTGACCCCGGCGTGGCGTCCGAACGGGCGCTGGCTGCGCCATGGGTCTCCCTCTCTTCCTGCTGTTAACGCAGGTGAGAGGGCTGTTATCGGCCTCGCGACTGGGAGCCGGTGAGCGGGATCGAACCGCTGACCTGCCGTTTACAAGAAGTCCGGCCGCGTGCACCGAGCGCGCTGGCTGCACCGACAGCACACGTCATCGCACTGAGAGCACTCGCTGCGCTGGGATTATCCAGAGCGCCGTTCCACGAAACGTTCCACGCGGACGGCAGGTTGTGGCCCGTGACCGTAACCGAACGTAGTGACCGTAACCCGCCGCAAGCTTGGCCGTCGGCGAGCCGAAGTGGACCCCGCACGAGCTGGCGCAACCCAGGCACGAAGGCCAGACTCGCCCGCCTAGGCGCCGAAGCCGACACCAGATGGGTGCATACGACGCCAATTAAGCCACGCTGCGGGCGGTCTCCCGGCGGCTTCATCGGGCTGGCCTTACATATTCCGATCCCCGGCGTTCTCCGCGCAGCTCGAGCTTTCCCTCCCTCACGAGGCGCCGCAGCAAGCGGCTCGCCTGGTCCGGGGTCAGTGAGCACAGCTCAGCGGCTTCAGCCCGGGTGATCTGGCCATGAGCATCGACGTACTGCAGGACCATCTGCTCCTGCTGCAGCGGCTCGAAGCCGTGCACCCGGACATAGCCGGCAGGAGCGTCAAGCACTCGGTAAACCGCTGCGGACAGGTGCCAGCTCCGTCCTTTCCCCTCGCCCCGCGCCTCTATCCAGCCTCGTTCCACCATGCGGGCGAGAACGTTGCGGACCTCCGCATCGGTTCGTTGCATCACCCGCGCCAGCTCTGTTGTGGTGGCCCGGCGCTCCCGGACTAGTTCCGCGAGTACCTGCAGTTCCGCGAGACGCAACGGCATCCCTTGCTGATTCTCCTGCTCAAGCACCCACCTTGTCATGGACAGATTGGCCGGCCCACCCGGCAGGACAGCGACAACATGGGCGTCGGAGCTTCTCCCGTAGTCAGGCGCCGGCCGCCCGACCCGAAGCTGCTCCGCGAACATCCGGTTGATCCCACGACCAGTTCGTTCGACAAGGCCGGTGCGCTTGAAGGCATCCGCAAGCAGCGGGCTGCGTGGATGCGGCGGCGCGACCAGCAGGTTGTCCAGCCGTATGCCGCTTGGAAAGCCTCCAGGGCTAGAGATCTCCAGCTGATCCTCGCTCCACTGCACGTGGACAGCACCGCGTTGTGTGTAGTCCCGGTGGATGAGCGCGTTGGCGAGTGCCTCACGGAATGCGGTCTCGGAGTAGGTTGATACCGCCACGCGAAACATCCCGAACTGCAGCTCTTCCTCCGCGTTCCGGGCCTGGAAACGGGTGAACATCTCCTCGGCGAGCCGCAGCAGGGGGTATGGCAGAAAGTCGTTGACTTCGACTTCAAGGCCTCGAAGGACCTGGAAGGCCGCCTCGTGAGTTGGCAGGAAGCGTCGCAGAGCCTCAGAGCGCCCGAACAGCAGGAGTGTTCCCGCCGTGACCTCGGCCTCGGTTCGCATGAACCCGAGCGCGCTGGCAATCTCACGATCGGATAGTGAGCCAAGCAAACGATCGGCCCGGTCCCCCGCGGTGGCGGTCAGCCGCCGGAGGCGCTCGAATTCCAGGGGGTCAAGATCCGCCCAGGTGGCGCCTCCGATACGCAGCCCCGCCCAGTCGACGGCACCACGGTCCACCTCATGAGCGAGCATCTCATGGGCGTGGTACGGCACACAGGTCGGCCGGCCGTCGCCAGCGATGGCGCGCCGGACGTACGTGCCTCGCGTTGTCCCCACCACGCGCGGGCTATCTGGCACCTCCACGACCAGCACATCCGCACCTTCGACCTGAACGACGCCGGCGACCGCGGAAAGCGCCGGCTGAGTCATGTTCGCAATCAGCGCCTGGACCCGCAGGGGGTCGGTCCGCCCCGCCTCATGCCGGGGCTTGGCACCGCTGACCGTCCCGTCATCCTCGACGCCTACGAGGAGCACGCCGCCGATTCCGTTGGCCAGGCACACCACCGCCTCGACAAGGTCGCGGTCGTTCAGCCGTTCGCGCTGCTCGCCCTTAAACTCGACCTCATAGGTCTCCCCGCCAGCGATCCACTGCGCGACCCGCGCAGGCAAGTCCGCTGCCTGATCCGACGGCGTCTCCATGCGCTAGCTCCTTATACGCGAAGTTATGCGACAGCATCGCTAGGATAGTGCCTAACGCGTATAACTTTGCGCACGTGCGCATAACTCATGTCGCCGACCAACACCCCCGCGGCACCACGCCCCCCGGAAGGCAGCAGCCTGAGAGGACGCTGCCAGCACCAAGTCGACTCCGCCGACACCGTCCGTGACTGCAGTCGCAGTGCTGCCAGGTCGGCCAGCCAGTAACGTTCGTCCATGAGATGAGACACGCAGAGGGCGTGTACCCCGTCTGACCTGGGAGCCGGTGAGCGGGATCGAACCGCTGACCTGCCGTTTACAAGAAGTACGGCCGCGTGCAGCACACGCGCTAGCTGCACTGATAGCACGGATGATCGCACTGACGGCACTCGCTGCGCTGGAATAAGCCAGAAGACCGTTCCACGAAACGTTCCACGCGGATGGTTACGCAGCAATCCATGACTGTAACTGGGCGTAGGCACTCTGGCGTTGCCCATAAGCGGCTACGTGCACTCGCTCCGGAGCAGAATCACATGGCAAGGGCGGTGGGCTAGCTAAGGCGCTTTGCTGCTCAGGCGGTGCGTTGCGGAGCCCACTCAAGTCAAGCTCTATCCGGTGACCGTGGACGACCACAACGATGCTGGCGCCCTCGGCGCCGGTGGCCATCAGGTAGTCGTACAGGGTGGACAGCAGCATGTCATCGCGGTGTTCTAGCCGCGACACCACACCCTGGCCGACGCCAAGCTTGCGAGCGACTTCGACCTGGGTCATCTGCGCCGCCTTGCGGATCATGGCGAGGTTCATCGCATTGACCCGGTCCATCTCCTCCGCGTCAGCGTGAGCAGCAGCGACGTCGGCGGCAAGTTGCGGATCGGCGAGCAGCTGGTCCAGGCGCTCGTTTCCGCGGACGAAACCCGGCTGGCCGGGCGCGGCAGGCTGATTGTCAGTCATTCTTCTTCCTTCTCCTCCTGGGCTGTCTCGCGTTTCCACTGGTCGATCAGCGGATCGGCGCGAGCAGCAACGCCGTCGTAGAACACGTCGCCGAGCCTGGCCTTATCGGCAGCGAACAACGCGACGACCACTGTGCCTCTATCCGGCGGGAACCAGCAGATCAACCGGACCGCAACCTCCGGATCGTAGGCATGGGAGACTCGCCACAGCGGGTACCGGCGCGATTGACGCACCCACCGCAGCGTCGCTGTCTCGCTGTCCCTGACGGGCGGCTCCGGCAGATTCCGCAGCTGATCCAGGGCGCGGGCAACGTACACCAGGACGGTGCGGGTACGTGAGTCACCACCCCGGGCATCGGCTTCAAGGCGATCCAGCCAGGTGCCGAAGGCCTCCGGCCAGTAGATGTCCACACCACCAGTATGCCATCAGAGCCATATGTCATACAAGTCATATCACTGGCGCTCTTCTCACATCTGGCGGCCTGAAAGGCTGCTATTCACGAAGGCAGGCAGCTCGGCAGCAGAGCGGCCATCGACCAGGCACAGGGTTTTCAGTTCGCGAATATTTACATAGCGTGGGCAACGGCCATGTATTCAGCATGTGATCGGTGGGGTGCTCGTGAGTGGTGCGCAGGTTGATGCGAATGTGATGTCCCTTCGCCTGCTTTTCACTGACACGAGATACCTGATCGACAACTACCAGCGGGAGTACGCCTGGTCCCAAGACGACGTGCAGATCCTGATCGACGATCTCTGGGAAGGCTTCGAGGGCCATAACGGCCGCCCTGCAGAGACGTTCTTCCTCGGGCCGTTCGTGTATGTCCAGCATGACCCGACTTCGCGCTGGCTCGTGGACGGTCAGCAGCGCTTCACTACCTTGCACCTGATCTTGCTTCACCTGCACCGGATCGCGCAGCAATGCGACGAACCCGATACGGCAGCGAAACTGTACAACCTGGTGTACGGCTACACCAGGCACGGTCGGCCGCGCCGGTTCCGGATCGACATCAACGAACGCCGCCCCGCGCTCGAGGCGCTCCGTGACGGTAAGAAATTCACTATCACCGGAAAGACCTTGTCCGTCCGGAACCTGTGGCAGCGCGGAGAGCAGCTCCGGGGCCTGCTCGAGGAGCGGATAGACAGCGAGAACTGCGCCCGGTTCGTCGACTGGTTGCTGGATCAGGTCGTGATGGTGGCGATCACGGCACCGGACCGGCCCAGCGGGTACCGCATCTTCGAGTCGATGAACGACCGCGGCGCCCGGCTCACGCCTGTCGATCTACTGAAGAGCCACCTGATGTCGAAGGTCGGCGACGCCGAAGACGAGGCGACCGAACTCAACAACAAGTGGCGCACGATGCTCGCTGAACTCACCGCCGCGGGGGACGACGACCCGGACACGCCACGGATATTCCTCAAGGCAGCACTGCTAGCCTACTGGGCTCAGCCTGGCACCGATGACGCGAAGACAATCGACGTTGCTCTACACCTGTGGGTCAAAGAGAACCCGACGCTGGTCGGCCTCAATCGCCACGGCGGATACTTCCGGTTTATGGACACGCTGATCAAGCTGGCCAATCACTATGCGATGTTCCTGCGCGCAGCCCACAGTGTGGATCACGGAAACGGTGCGCAGTCCATCTACTTCAACCACGCTAACGGCCTGAACAACCAAATGGCTCTGCTGCTGGCCGCAGTCCAGCCCGGCGACTCAGTATCCGAGGCCCGTTCCAAGGCATCGCTAGCCGCGAACTTCCTCGACCTGATGTTCGTCACCCGAGCTCTGGCCGACGAACCGACGGATGCTCGGCAGTTCCAGGACGTAATTAACGATACGATCCCGCAATTGCGCCGATCCCAGACGATGGCCGAGGTCAGCTCGATCCTGACCCAGCACCTGCCGGACGACGACCCTTTCATGGACGTTCCGACCTTTGGGATGCGCGGCACGAACTATCGCCAGGTCAAATACCTGCTCGCGCGCCTGACCGCCTATGTGGAGTCCGGCTGCAAGGTCGACGTCGGCCCCGAGCACTATCTTGACTCCCCCCACCCGTGGCAAGTCGAGCATGTGTTCGCCAACCATCCTGAACGTTACAGCGCCGAGATCCCTGACCCGGTTACCTTTCGCTCGCTGCGAGCAAGGCTGGGTGTCCTGCTGCTGCTGCCGTCCTCGGACAACGCAAGCTTCAATGACGCGCCGTACGACGAGAAGATCGGCTACTACTCACGTCACAACCGGCTGGCCGCGGTTCTCGATCCGAAGAATCAGCGCCGGAATCCCAGCGTGCGGAGCTTCGTCGCGAAGAACGGCTTGAGCACCCTGTTCCACAGTTTCGGGGACCACCCGGAGATGATGGTGGTCGTCGAGAGTCGGGGCCTGCTGTATCAGGAGCTATGCCGCCAGGTCTGGTCGGCCGAAGCGGTTGGCCTACCGGTCCCCAAGACGAAAAAGGCACAAGTACAGCCAGAGACGGCCTCATCATCTCAAGTCGCTATTCCGGGCGGCGCGACCACTGGCCAGGCGAAGAAAGCAGCCGCGCCGAGGAAGGCAACGGCCGGCGCTCCCACGCAGATCTCCAAACTGGTGCAGGCTAAGGTGCTGAGCCCTGAGACAAAACTCCAAGGAACCCACCGCGGAATTGCGTACACAGCGCACATCAACGCCGACGGCCACATACGGTTGGCCAGCGGAGATCACTACCGTAAGCCCGATGACGCAGCCCGGATCGCTGTCGGCATCATCAGCATCAGTGGCATGGCCTTCTGGCATGTGGATGGCCTTGATGGTCAGCTTGTCTCGCTCAAAGACCTCTTCACCCAGGCTCAGAAGAATGGGCATCTCCCCGCTCCGAAGTCCAGGAATCGCTGATCACCAATTTCAGCATCGGGTCGTCCTGGACCGTCACCGGGTCCGCGCACCTCATCACAGCGCCAATATCAGCGGAGCCTCGCGCTACGGGCTGCCCAGGAGCTTGACAGGGCACCCCCGACTAATGACATTCGTTCCATGAACCGGGGCACGCCGAAGGCCTGTACCGGACTGACCTGGGAGCCGGTGAGCGGGATCGAACCGCTGACCTGCCGTTTACAAGACGGCTGCTCTGCCAACTGAGCTACACCGGCGGGAGACCCTGAGAATCGTAGCCGGCCGCTATGGAGGCCACGCCGGTCTCACGGCT
>DATAZN010000274.1:0-9684 GCA_036272035.1 Mycobacterium sp.
CACCGTTGACGGCGTCGCCGTTGGCCGCTCAACCTGGACAAATGACGGTTTGCGATCCGATCGAGCTGTTCGACGCTGATTCCCTGCAGGATCCCTACCCGCTGTATGACCAGTTGCGCGCCGCTGGAGCGGTCGGCCAGATCGGTGATTCGCAGTTCTATGCAGTGTCCAGTTGGGACGCGGTTGCCGACGTCATCACCCGTGTCGACGAGTTCTCGTCGAATCTGACCGCCACCATGGTGTACCAGCCAGACGGCACGATCACGCCTTTCACCATGGCACCCGTCGGCGATCCATCGCACGCGCTGGCCGTTGCCGACGATCCGGCACACGCGGTACACCGCAAGCTGCTGCTCCCTCATCTGGCGGCGAAGAAGATCCGCGCGCTGGAAGCCTTCATCGCCGACACTGCCGACCGGCTATGGAGCGATGGCCTGCGCGCCGGGCGTGTCGAATGGATGGGCGCCATGGCCAACCGGCTGCCGATGATCGTGGTTGCCCGGCTCATTGGTGTGCCCGAAGCCGATGTCGACAAACTTGTCGAGTGGGGATATGCGGGCACCCAACTGCTCGAGGGCCTGGTCTCGGGCGACCAGCTCGCCGCCGCGGCCGCGTCCCTGATGGAGCTCGGCGGCTACATCACCGATCATTTCGCGCGGGCTGCCGCCAACCCGAGGGACAACTTGCTCGGCGACCTCGCCGCCGCATGTGCCGCAGGCGAATTGGAAGACGTCGTTGCCCTCTCAATGATGATTACACTGTTCGCCGCCGGGGGCGAGTCCACCGCCTCATTGCTCGGCAGCGCAGCGTGGATATTGGCCGCACGGCCCGATATTCAACAGCAGGTCCGCGAAAACCCAGAATTGCTGGGAGCTTTCATCGACGAGACGCTGCGGTATGAACCGCCGTTTCGTGGCCATTACCGACACGTCACTGTCGATACCACCCTATGCGGCACAGAGCTGCGCGCAGGATCGCGTCTGCTGCTGTTGTGGGGTGCGGCCAACCGGGATCCCGATCACTTCCACGCACCCGACGAGTTCCGGCTCGACCGCGCCGACAGCAAAGGACACATCACCTTCGGGAAAGGAGCGCACTTTTGCGTCGGCGCCGCGCTCGCGCGCCTGGAAGCGACGGTCGTGCTGCACCGACTGCTTGAACGCACTACTGCGATCGACGTCGCCGACATAGGGCGTTGGCTACCGAGCCTGCTGGTGCGCCGGCTCGAAAAACTGGAGCTGACGGTCGGTATCGCCGGCTAGCTCAGTTGCCGAAGCCGTGCTGCGGTGCCGCGGCTTGAACTGCCGCGCCTTGCAGACGGCTTGCAGCGAAATCCGCACCCTGAGAAATCACACTTCCGTCGTCGGCGTAGGTGTTATGTGCCGCGAAGTTCACCCCGTCAGAGCAGACCGGATCCTCGACGGCGCACACCTGGATGGTCTTCGACTGATAGAGCGGCCCGATTACCAGCTTGGGCTGGCCAAGAAAGTTCATCGCGCGCACATTTGGCGTGCCGAAGAGCACGACCGCAGCGACGTGGTTGGCCATCGCAGGGTCCAACGGTTTGGGGATCGTCGCCGGATCGACGTCCTGCGGCACCGAGTCGGGCACGGCCGGTGACGTGACGAAGCCCGCCACCGCCGCGCCTTGCGAGTAACCGCCGAGCACCATCTTGGTATTGGGGCAGGCGCCGGCCTCGCTGAGAATGTGCGACCCGGCATCCCGGATGCCGTCGAGTCCGGTCGACCATTGGTCGCTGGCCGGGTAGTTGACCGGGTAGACGTCCAGCGACTTGCCGCCCAATCGGCCGCGAAGTGCGTCGACGAAGGCTTCGCCGGTGGGGCCGAGGCCCGGGTCCTCACCCGTGCCGCGGGCGAACACCACCTGGGTATCGGGACATGGCTGTGCGGACGCTGAGGGGATAGCTGCGGCAGGCAAGACCGAAGCACTGAGGCCCCAGGTTGTGATTACCGCAGCACCGATGAGGGAAGGGAGACGACGCAGCATCATGGGAGACAGATTCCCACACAAATGCTTGTCCAAACTAAGAATTTTCTGGGCATCACCTGAACGATAGGGCACAGGCGTGGACTCCGGGAACTGGGATTCAGCGCGACGCGTCGACGCTGGTCGGCGCGTCAGCCAGCTTGACCAGTCGCACTTCCGGCCGAACCGGCACGTTATCGGCGAGGAACCACCGGAAGGCGAGGTTTCCGCGGGGATAGTCAAGCGTGGTCAGGGAATTCGGATGTTCCGTCACTTCCCGGGATATGACGATCGTCACAGTGCCATCGGTATTGAGCACAGCACTGTGGCCATTGATCGAGCAACGCGCGTCGCTGACGCCGTGCGTGGCCATGAACTGGTTCCACACCACCAGATTCCAGAATCGGCATGGTGGGGGCTGGTGAGTGATGACAAGCGCCTCGTCCTCGTCGAGGACGAAACTGCCGTAGGAATAACAGGCGTCGCGGGCTGACCACCCGAAATTGGCGTCCGGCACTTGGTAGGGTTCGGCGAATTGGTTTGCTGCATGGGCGATCTCGTGGCCGAGCGCGTGCGAATCGTCAACTCGCGCGCCCACGGCCAGCGGCACGATTGCGAACATCGTGCGCATCCAGGCCGCACTTGCCCGAAGCTTTGCCGCAGTCTCGGCGTCACCGTGCCGAATAGGCTCGGGCTCATCGAGTGCCTCGATGCGCCAGTTGACAGCGTGCCCGGTCAGGGGATCGGCCTGGTAGTCCCGAGTCATCAGTACCGCCGCGTCGGGTATCGGGCCGAGTTCGAACGCGAAGTTACCCGCGGCGTCGATGTCGAGGTCGTCATCGCGCACGATCGCCACGATGCGGTCCGACCACGCTCCCGGCGATGGTTCGTTGTAAGCCGTCAGCGAGAAGTAGACGCTGTCGCCACGGTTGCCGCTGATTCGATAACGGCGCCCGGGATCGACCGGACAGATGAAGTAGTAGGCGTCGGTGTTGTCGCCGCCCCATCGCCGGTCGCGGCGGAAGGGGGTGTTGACTTCCACGAACATCGGCCGGCTGGGCTCACCGAACAAATAGGTGTCGAATGCGACGCCCAGGGTGGTCGCGAGCATCCGGTAGCCGTCGGCGATCTGCCGGTCATCGGTGACGGCGCGCTCACCGGCCAGGAATGAGCGATCCAACCCGCTCAAGGTGTCCAGTAGCTCACGCCATGCGGCGCTGGACTCGTGCTCGCTGTTGGTCATGCGCTGATTCCTCTCGTTATCAGTGCGGCTGTGCGGTCGACCCAGGAATCGTCGAGCCCATCCCTGCGGGTGAGCAGAGCCAGGAAGGTGGTGCCGGCGACCACGTCGACCATCTCGGCAGAAGTGATGTCGGGCCGTGCCTGACCACGTTCGACGGCGTCTGCCAGGCGGTCGGTTAGCCCGCGCGAAAGGATGTCGCCGAAGCGCTCCAGCAGAGCCGAGTGCAGCGTCAGGTCCGCGGCCATCTCGCCGACCAGGCCAGGCAGGGCGGCGCGCGCAGCCGGGCTGGTCAAAACGTCGGCTGTGCGGCTGACCATCTCACGCACATCCCCGGCCAACGATCCGGTGTCGGGGAGGGCGCTGGCGTCGCCGATCGGGAAGACCGCCTCGTGAACGAGGTGCGCCTTGCTGGGCCAGCGCCGGTAGATTGCCGGTTTGCTGGTGCCGGCCCGTCGTGCGATCGCATCGACCGACAAGTCGGCGTAGCCGGTCTCGGCGAGCAGTTCGACCGTCGAGCGCATGACCGCGCTATCGATGCGTTTGTCGCGGGGGCGGCCAAGCTCTGTCGTCATTACGAAACTCAGAGTAACATAAGTCGTCGTGACCGACGCCGCTGCCGTACCCGTGCATCTGGATGACTTGGCCGAGCCGCGCTTCAGCCCCCAGATCGACCAGATCCGCGAGTTGATGGCCACGATGGCGCCAGACTGCCCGCTGGACGCCGATGCGCTACACGCCAAAGCCACGGCCGAGACCGGACTGGCCGACTTCGGCCCTGACGATTACCGGGAGCGTCTGGAGGTCTACCTGGCGGCGCTGCGCGAGATCGACGGCCTGCACGGACCTGGGATCGTCAATTTCCACGCTCAGGTGCTGCAGTCGCTGAAGAATCGGCTGCTGCTCAACGATCTACTCGCACGGCATCCCGAAATCCGGGATATCGAGTTACTACCGCCGGTCGTCATCGCGGGACTGCCGCGTACCGGCACCACCCATTTGCACAACCTGCTGGCGGCGGGCCCGACGTTCCGCACTCTCCCGTACTGGGAGAGCGTCGAGCCTTTTCCGCTGCCCGCCGAGCTGGGGGCCGAGCCTGATCCGCGCAGGGCACGCATGGATGCCGCTGTCGAGCTCATGAATGCCGCGATGCCGCACTTTCCGCTCATGCACGAGATGACCACCGATCACGTCCATGAAGAGATCCAGCTGCTGGCCAACGACTTCTCCACGATGCTGTTCGAGACGCTGGGCCACGTGCCGCGCTGGCGCGACTACTACTTGGCCCACGACCAGACCTCGTCCTACAAGCATCTGCGCCTGCAGTTGAAGGCCCTGCTATTTCTTCGAGGCGGCCGTCGTTGGCTGCTGAAGTCCCCACAGCACCTTGAGCAGCTGCCGGTGCTGGATGCCGTCTTCCCGGGCGTGGTTGTGGTGTGCACCCACCGCGACCCGGTGCCGGTGGTGCTGTCGATGCTGGCGATGATCACCTATACCGCCCGGATGCATCGTTCTCCGGTGCCGGTGCACGAGATAGCCGCATCATGGGCAGAGCGCCTGCAACACATGCTCGACGCGCTGGTGCGCGACCGGGACGTCATCCCGCCGACACGCTCGATCGACGTGCGCTTCGACGAGTTCATGTCCGGCGAACTCGGGATCGCCGAACGAATCTACGACCTTGCAGGCGAATCGCTCACTGGGCCGGCCCGCGCCGCGATCGCCGATTACCTGGAACACCACCAGCGTGGACGGTTGGGCAGCATCGCGACGTCGGCCGATATGTTCGGACTCGACGAACACGACCTGCCCGACCGGTTCGCCCGCTATCGCGAGCGCTTCTTGGCCTGAAGACGCCTAGGCAGCTTCTGGGGGCGCAGGTGCTTCGTTCTCGGGGGCACCGGCCGGGGCGGCATCCGGAGCCGGCGGCGGGGGAGGCGGAGCATCGGCCGGATCGGGACCAGGCGGGGGCGGCGCGGGAGCCAGAATGTTCACCAGGACCGGCGCCGGGTCATCCGCGGGCGCGTCGCCCTCGACCGGCAGGTACATGTGATGGCTGAACCGAGGCTGGTAGGCCCCACCGCCACCAATATGCACGCCACCGCCTTCGCCGCTGGAGACAGGAGTTCCGTCGGGCAGCGTCACCGCGGTGTGGCCGCCGTTCCAGCCGATCACCAGAGCGCCGGGCGCGGTCCCGTACTTGAAGCCACGTGCCAACAACGCCGACTCCTCATTGCCCGTGTTGAACCGGCCGCTGAAAGCCGGGCGGTCCGTTGCCAGGTTCGATACCAAAGAGGCCAGACCCGAACAGTCCGTGCCCGCCGGGGAGTTTCCACCGGTGACGTACGGCGTCCCTGACATCTGCTGAATCAGGGTCATCAACGTTGCTAAAACAAACATGAGCCGGAACATTACAAACAAGATCAATAACCGGCCAAAATTTGTGCGCGCCATCACTTTTACGCCCATTAGATGACGTGGATTACATTCGCGTGCAAAAAGACCTGCTAGATAAGGGTTTCCAAAGCGCCAATTCTACGCAAGCGGAAGGGTAACCCGTTCTTGATTTTTCGCTGAGCAATGTCCCAGATGCAGCAACTTTAGGCCAAAAGCCCTGTTTAGCAAAGCGTTATCTATCGCTGCGAGCGAAATCTCGGTTAAGCGCCTTGCTTACGCGCATCTATGCAGGCCAGCGACGCGGTTTGCGTTGACTATTCGTCAAGTTATTTGCAGGTTGCCGGACTGCGCTCTGTGCGTTGATTATTGAGCAGGTGGCAACTGCCGCGGCCCGTCGCCTGCACGCAGCTCAGCAGGCCCGTCGCGTTCGGCCAATTCGGGTTGCGTTTCCCGACTTCCGGAAATCACCGAATGGCCTTTCGTGCGCGCCGCTGACGGATGATGCGCCGAAACTGCCTGGGCCGCAGCAGTGCCCGGGTTGAGGTCGCTGTTGTCGCGATCGTCCTGCGAATGGACCGAGACCGACCTGTAGGCCGATGACGCGCCGGCGTCCTCCTCGGTTTCGACAGTGATCCTATGAGTTCTCTTGAGCGAGAACGTGATTTCCTCAAACTCTTCGATCACTTGGCGCGCGGTCCGAAGCGGATGCGTTGACGTGTCGATCGCGCGGGCTACGAAATTCGGCACCAGTGGGCGGATCCAGCGAGCGGCTGCTCTGGTGACATCGGGGATAGTTGGAATCGACTGTGTGGCTGGCGTATCGGTCGGCTCGATTAATGCCGGCAGATTACTTGCGTCGCTCGCCTCAGTGGTCGCCGAAGCCGGGGCAGCGAGACTCGCCGCGTGCGCCTCGGCGGCGATCGGCAGGTAGATGTCGTCGTCGACCGGTTCCGGGTCGCCTGTCGTGACCTCAATCGCGGCGTTCACCCGATGACGTAGCTGCGCGCGGTCGATTT
Organism: Mycobacterium sp.; assembly: GCA_036272035.1. Taxonomy (GTDB): domain Bacteria; phylum Actinomycetota; class Actinomycetes; order Mycobacteriales; family Mycobacteriaceae; genus Mycobacterium. The sequence goes on from DATAZN010000274.1 coordinate 6,640, forward strand.
CCGTCTGCGCCTCGACGGCCAGCCGGGCTTGTTCGAGTTGCTGTTCGGCCCACATAGTTTCGGCGGCCGCACGCACCTGCGCTCGCTTTACGGCGATCGCTGTATCGGCTACCAACTCGGCGCGTTCACGTTCGGCGCGGGCCTGAGCGTGGCGGTCATGGCTCGTATCCCCGCGCCACCGTCGCAGGATCAGTGGCAATACGGCCAGGGCGATGAAGAACCCGACCGTCAGCAAGCGCAGTGCCAGTGTGCCTGCGCCGGCCGAGGTCAACTGCTGCATCGCAACCCAACGCGAGCCCAAACCGTGATCTACGTCCGCGATCGCGTTCTGACGAGCTTCGTCGAGCACCCGCTCGCCGTGGTTGATTTGGTCCTCCAGCCCGGGGACTCCTCGGTCGCGAGCTGCGTTGGCTCGGTCAAGTTCTCGCTGAGAGTCCGCGAGAAGCTCATTGGCCGTTCGGGTTTCGGGCCCGGAACCGGGTACGCCGGTGATCCGGGTCTGCGGACACGCCGGAGTGGGATGGTATTCGCAGCGTGCGACGATCAGGGCCTCGTCACGGTGTGCACGGGCCGCGCCGACGGCCTGGTCGAGCGCGCCGCGTGCCGCGCGCATCTGCTGCAGATTGGTCGATTGTTGGACAACGGCCGGCGCCGAAACGGCGTTGCGCGCGGCCTGTTGCTGAATCACCCGGCCAATCGAGCCGGAGAACAGCGCGAGCGCCGCGAATTCGCCGACGACCCCACCCAAGGCCACCACCAGGACCACGGCCATCGTCGTCGCTCCGCGTCCGGCAGCACCGCGCGTCGGCCCGGTCGCGATCGCCCGGGCCATCACACCCACCAACAGGGCGAATACCAGGGTGAACGGGACCAAGACCGGGGGCGAGATGTGTACCGCGGGCATCACAGCCAGGGTCGTCACCAACCAGGTCAATACGACATTGACCAGCACAACGACGCCGGCCACCGCGTGTGCGGATCGCTCGTGACGTTCGTTGAGTTCAAGGCGGTCGCCGCCGCCCACCCAGGTGAGCCAGGCCGCTAAGGACGAGCCTGGGGTTCGTGGTTCAGAAATTTGATGCGCGCACATCGGAGTCAGGTACCTCCAGAATCTACCGACCAGAAAGGCCACGGCCATGGATATCGGATCGGCGGGTGGGTGTGTGGTGCGGTTCGCATACGCAACCGAATTGCCCATACCGGATCGCACCGGTGCGACGGCTGAATTCTCTCACAACTACACCCGCGCAGACATCTAGCGCCGCCGGGTCGCGTTAGTGAGCGTCCCGGCGACCAAAATCGGCGCGGGCGCCGCCACGTGAGATTCTCCGATCGGCTGAGGGTGGCGCATCCATCGCGTTAGGGCGTATTTCCTCGGCGAGCGCTCAACTGCGGCCAATACGCCTGATCATTTGCGCCGTTGCCCGCTCGATGATTCCGCGCCTTGCCTCCGGTGTTCGTTTGCGCTTGGACCGGCGCAGTGCCGGAGCGATGGTGATGCCCTGTTCGTACGCCGCAACAACACGCGGATCCACATAGGAGCGCCGAGCCACCGCAGGAGTATTGCCCAATTGATCCGCCACCGCTCGCATCACGGCCGCTTCTTCACGAAGGCGTGCCGTCTTTGACTTCGGGTCACCCGCGATGGCGAATGCTTCGGCGCCCAACACGGTGCCATGCCACGTCCGTATGTCTTTGACGCTGAATTCCTCGCCGACGAGCTCTCGGAACCGGGTATTGATGTCATCGGCATGGACTTCGGACCAACCGTCGGTTGCGCGATAAACGAGTAGCCGGGCACTGGGCGTATCAACTCGGAGCAGCGACCGGACCGCACCAATAACCAGCGGATCGTCTAACGAAACTGTCCGACGCACACCACTTTTGGCCGGGTAATCGAAATCGACGCTATCGCGTCGCAATCGAACGTGATCACGTAGAAGTGTGGACAGCCCGTAGCTCCCGTTCTCCTCGACGTATTCCTCGCCACCGGCCCGGAAATACCCCTGGTCGATCAGATGCTGCGCCAGGGCCAACACGCGATCTCGTCCCAGTCCGCGTCGCCGCAAGTCGATCAGCAGGTCGAGGCGCCAGCCGGGCAGCTGTTTTGCCAGGCTTACCGCCCGGTCGAACTTCTCCTCGGATCTCTCGGTCTGCCAGCGCTCGTGGTAGAGGTACTGTCGGCGGCCCGCCGCGTCGGTGCCGACTGCCTGAATGTGTCCATTCGGGTGTGGAGAAATCCAGACGTCTTTCCATGCCGGCGGAATTACAAGCGCCTCGATGCGCGCCAACACCTCAGCGTCGTCAACGCAATCCCGGCCGTTGTTTAGGTAAGAAAAACCACGGCCTCGGCGGATGCGACGAAATCCCGGGCCACCGACCGTACTTTTGCGCAGCCTCATTCGGACCGATCGCTAGGGCCGGGTAGATGATCCGAGACGCACGACGCGCGTCCAGCTTCGTTGCGCCTTCATCCGCACAGGTTTACCCAGCGACGGCATTCGGCTAACGCCTTGCGTGCCCGACACGATGGGATCAGCCGCGTTCGAGGAACGCCACGTGAGACGGTATTTACTTATGCAGGGCTTTGAGTACGTGAGCTACGAGACATTTGGGCGGCGATTCTTCGAGGTGGCCGTAACCGAAGAACGCGTAGGTGCGGCGTTCGCCGCGATCGCCGGCAGCAAGTTCGACATGCCCCCGATGGCTCAAGGTCCGGGCAAGATCGCCAAAGTCAGCGCCAACGTGACCATCAAGCAACCGCAGGTCACCCGCAACGTCGACGACAGCATCACTTTTGACATCCACATTCCCCTGCTCATCGACCTGCTTGTCGACATAAGAATCGACAAGCAGCGCTTCACGGTCGACGGCGATATCGGGCTGAGCGCGACAGCGCGCGCAGCTGAGCCGCTGCTGCTGATTGTCGACGTCGCAAAGCCGCGCCCGTCGGACATCACGGTCCACGTGTCGTCGAAAAGTATTCGTGGGGAGTTGCTGCGCGTCGTCGCCGGCGTCGACGGGGAGATCCGGCGCTTCATCGCG
>DATAZN010000275.1:0-9763 GCA_036272035.1 Mycobacterium sp.
AATTCGGATAAATATGCCAACCTTGACGGGTGGCGAAGACACCGGTGTGCGTGCTGGGCCTGGGACTGATCGGCGGCTCGATTTTGCGCGCCGCCACGGCTGCCGGTCGTGAGGCATTCGGCTATAACCGCTCAGTCGAGGGAGCTCAGGCGGCCCGCTTCGACGGTTTCGACGCCACCACCGATCTCACCAAAGCGCTGACCCGGGCCGCCGATCTTGATGCGCTGATCGTCCTGGCCGTGCCGATGCCGGCGTTGCCGACCCTGTTGACCCACGTCGGCCAGGCCGCCCCCGACTGCCCGCTTACCGACGTCACCAGCGTCAAAGGCGCGGTGCTCGACGAGGTGACCGCGGCCGGCCTGCAGGCGCGCTTCGTCGGGGGACACCCGATGACGGGTACGGCGCACTCGGGTTGGGAGGCCGGGCATGCCCGGCTTTTCACCGGCGCCCCCTGGGTGATCAGCGTGGACGACCATGTGGACCCGACGGTGTGGTCGATGGTGATGCAGCTGGCACTGGACTGCGGGTCGTTCCTGGTGCCCGCCCGCTCCGACGAGCACGACGCCGCCGCGGCAGCCATCTCGCATTTGCCGCACCTGCTGGCTGAGGCGCTGGCTGTTACCGCGGCCGAGGTGCCGTTGGCGTTTGCACTGGCCGCTGGGTCTTTCCGGGACGGCACCCGGGTGGCGGGCAGCGCACCGGATCTGGTGCGGGCCATGTGCGAAGCGAATGCACGCCAGCTGCTGCCGCTGGTGGACCGGGCTATCGAATTGCTGAGCGACGCTCGAAACTCGCTGGCGCACAACGACTCCGTCGCCGAGCTTGTCGAGGGCGGGCATGCCGCCCGCGCACGCTACGACAGCTTCTCGCGACCGGAGATCTTCGCCGTGTTTGTCGGCGCCGAGAATTGGCGTCAAGAGCTGGCTGCCGCGGGCCGCGCCGGCGGGGTGATCAGATCCGCTCTGCCAAGCCCGGATAGTCCACGATGAACCCGTCCGCATCGACGGTGAGCGTCACGTCCGACACCGGCGAATGCACCTTGATCCCCTCGCTGGCCCCCGCTGCGGGACTGCTGTAACTCACCACCGCCGAGGTCACCGACATCTCCGGCAGCCTGACGTAGATCGTCGGCACCGTGACCGAGTCGGCCCGCTCGTTGAGGCCCACGCGGCGAATCGGCAGCGCGTTGAAGAACGGGCTGAACACCACGTCGACATCCAGCGCACCGTCGTAGGCGGCGCGGGACTCGCCCTGGTGGTCGGTGACCATCCACATGTTCTCTTCGTCACGCGCGACGACGAGCTGTCGTTCCCGCTCGGCCAGCGTGACCGTCATTCCGAGGCGCTTGGTCGCACCGGTTTCGTCGGTCAGCAGGTCGTAGTAGGCAGCGAAAGCCGGGTTGGTGTCGGCCTCGGCGGCAACAATGCGGCCGTTGGCTTTAATTCGCTTGCCGGACAACTGCACTCGCACCGACTCCATGCGCCTGGCGTCATGTGAGCGCCAAGTCAGCATCGTCGACCGGGAACTGCTTGTCGCATCCGTGGGGGCTGGGCTCACGCGTCTACGTTAGGCGACGGCTGCAGAGATTTCGACGTTTGGTGATGTGGGCTTGGCCGCAGCCGGCCGGTACCGGGCACCGACGCCCACACCGCAAATGCCAACACGCCGTCGAGGATCAGCGCCAGCGCGGCGACCATCAGCGCGCCGACCAGTGCGATGTGGAACTGGCGCACCTTGATGCCGTCGATCAGGTATCGGCCCAGCCCGCCCAGGCTGGCATAGGCCGCCACGGTCGCGGTGGCGACGACTTGCAGTGTCGCGGTCCGCAGCCCACCGATGATCAGCGGCAGCGCATTGGGCACCTCGACTCGAAAAAGCACCCGCAACTCGCTCATGCCCATCGAACGCGCGGCGTCGACCACGGTGCGGTCCACCGCCGCCACCCCGGCGTAGGTACCCGCCAGCAGCGGCGGAATCCCAAGCAGCATCAGCGCGACGATCGGCGGCACCAAACCCAGGCCCCACAGCAGCACGGCCAGTAGCAGCATCCCCAGCGTCGGCAGCGCGCGCAGCGCGTTGACCAGGCTGACCACCACCAGCGTGCCGCGCCCGGTATGACCGACGATCAGCCCTAGCGGCACGGCGACCAGCGCCGAAACCGCCACTGCCGCCGCGGTGTATTCGAGATGCTCGAGCGTCCGGGCCGCCAGCCCCACCGGACCTAGCCAGTTGTCCGCGGTGAACAGGTAGGACAACGCCTGGGTCAGAAAGTTCATCGCGACCCGCCCACCACCGGGGCCGTCGGCAACCGGCGGCCGGGGCGCGAGACTCGGACCCAGGGCGTGGCGATCCGGCCGGCAAACATCAGCACGACATCGATGATGACCGCCAACACGAAGATGGCGAAAATCCCGGCCACGATCTGGTCGCTCTTGTTCGCCTGGTAACCCTCGGTGAACCAGGTGCCCAAGCCGCCGATGCCGATAACCGCACCCACCGAGACCATCGAAATGTTGGTCACCACCACCACGCGAAGACCCGCGACCAGCACCGGGATAGACAGTGGCAGTTCGACTTTGAGCAGCCTGGTGATCGGTGGGTAACCGACCGCACTGGCCGCGTCGCGAACCTGCAGCGGTACCGCGTCCAGCGCCTCGAACACCCCCCGCACCAGCAGCGCCGTGGTGTACAGCGTCAGCGCGACGATGACGTTCGCCTCATCCAGGATGCGGGTAGGAATCACCAGCGGAAGCACCACGAACAGCGCCAGCGACGGAATGGTGAACACCGCGCTGGCGGCGACCGTTGTCAGCCGTCGCAGCGCCGTCGTGCGCCAGGCCAGCACACCCCAGGGCAACGCGATCGCCAGACCGGCCAACACCGGCAGGAGTGACAGCCTCAGGTGAATCACGGTGAGCGCCCACGCCGTCGCAAGGTGGTTGATCAGGTAGTGCATGGCTAATTCCATCGATGAGAATCCAAGGCGGCCAACACATCTGCGGCTCGCACTGCACCGGTGACCTTGCCTGCCTTGTCGACGGCCACACCCATCGCTGCCGGGGACGACAATGCGGCGTCCAATGCCTGGCTCAGGTTGGCGTCCGGCCGGAACACCGACCCGACCGACGTCACGCTGTCATGCAGCGACGCGCCACCGCGATGCTTACGCACGCCGCCGGCGTCGATCCAGCCCAACGGCGTGCCGTCGGGTTGGACCACCAGGGCCCATCCGTCGCGGAGTTGCGCCTCGCTCACCGCGGCGAGGTCGGTGATGGTGGGGATGTCGTGGATCGGCAGGCTCGTCGCATCCAAGAACTGCAACCAGCGGTAGCCCCGACCGGCGCCGATCATCCTGGCCACGAAATCGTTGGCAGGACGTGACAGCAAGTGGGCCGGCTCGTCGTACTGCTGCAGCACACCGCCGCGGCCGAACACCGCCACGCGGTCGGCGAGCCGGATCGCCTCGTCGATGTCGTGCGTGACGAACACGATGGTTTTGCGCAATTCGGCTTGCAGCCGCAGTATTTCGCGCTGTAGCTCGACGCGGACGAGCGGGTCGACGGCCGAAAAAGGCTCGTCCATCAACAGAATCGGCGGATCGGCGGCCAGCGCGCGCGCCACACCGACCCGCTGCTGCTCGCCCCCGGACAGCTGCGCGGGATAGCGGGCTGCCAGTTTCGCATCCAGGCCCACTCGCTCCAGCACGGTGTAGGCGGCCTTGCGTGCCGCGCGCCGCGACTGGCCTTTGAGCACCGGCACCGTCGCGACGTTATCGATCACCCGTTGGTGCGGCATCAGGCCCCCGCCCTGAATCACGTAGCCGATGCCGAGGCGCAGCCGCACCGGGTCGACGCCCGCGATGTCGGCGCCGTCCACGACGACGGTTCCCGACGTCGGCTCGGCCATCCGGTTGATCATTCGCATCGACGTCGTCTTGCCGCACCCGGACGGGCCGACGAAGACGGTCAGCGTTCCCTGGGGCACTTCCAGGTTCAGCCGGTCGATGGCGACGGTTCCGTCGGCATAGACCTTGTGGACGTCATGGAAGCCGATCAATCGTCAACCCCTGATCGGATGGTCGAAGCCGTTGTCATGCAACCAGTTCCGGGCGGCCTGATCCGGGTCAATGCCCGCATTGCCGGTCACCGAAGCATTGAGGTCGGCAACACCGCGGCTGGTCAGCTTGGCCGACACCGCATCCAGCACGTCTTTGAGCTTGTCGGTTTTCTTCTGCGAATTCACCAGCGGCACAATGTTTCCGGCCGGGAAGTTATGCAGCGGATCTTCGAGCGCGACCAGCTGGTTCTGCAGGATGGCCGGCGAAGTGCTGAAGATATTGGCCGCGTTGACCTTCCCCCCCTCAAGGGTACGAACGGTGACCGCACCCCCGTCGTCGCTGATCGCCACGAAGTTTCCAGGTGCGATGTCGAGCCCGTACCGCTGCCGGAGCCCGCTCAAACCGGAGGGCCGGGCCAGAAAGTCCGAGGGCGCGGCGAACTTCACCTCCGGTGAATGCGGGGCCAGGTCCCAGATCGTCTTCAGGTTCCATCTGGCTGCGGTGTCGGCAGTGACCGTGACGGTGTCGGTGTCGCATGCCGGCGACGGTGTCAGGATCGACAGGTCGCCGGGCAACCGTTTGTACAGCTCCAATTCGATGTCGTCGAGCATGGTCACGGTGGCGCGCGGTTCAAAGTAGGACAGCAGGTTGCCGACGTACTCGGGCACCAAGTCGATCGAATGGTCCTTCAGCGCAGGGACATACGTCTCCCTGCTGCCGATACCCATTTCCCGGCCGACGTTGAAGCCGTTGGTCTGCAACGTCTGTGCGTAGATCTCGGCGAGGATCTTGGATTCCGGAAAACCGGCGGACCCGACCACGATCGAGTTCACGTTGGTCGATGCTCCGCCGAGCGGGTTCGCGCTGCCGCAGGATGTGACGGCGAAGCACACCACCGTCAGCCACACCGCGACGCGGTGCCCGGGCCGCCGGAGCATGCTCATAGCAACCGACACTAGCGTTGAACGCCTTTCGCGGTGGTTCGGTTCACTTCAGGCCGGCAAAGGGGTAAAGATGACACCATGAGCAGCGATCCGTCTGTATCACCCGAACAGCCGCCAGCGGCGTCCGCGCCGGTCCCGGACACCGGGCCGCCACCCGAAACGGCGGTCAAGTTCACCCGAACCGCCAGCGTGTGGTCGTCGTTGATCGCCGGTTTCCTGATCCTGATCGTGTTGTTGATCTTCATCACCCAGAACCTGTCCGATGCACCAGTCGCCTTCCTCGGCTGGCACTGGACCCTGCCGTTGGGGGTGCAGTTGCTGCTGGCCGCAATCTGCGGCGGGCTGGTCACCGTGCTGGCCGGCACCGCGCGGATCTACCAGTTGCGCCGCGCCGCGAAGAAGAACCTCGCTGCCGGCCTCGTCGCCGGCAGATAGATCAGGCGCTGTGCAGTTCGGTCAGCCCGCGGGCGATCAGCGGCGCCACGGTCTCGCCAACCCGGTCGGAGGCGTCCACGTCGTCGTCACCGCCCGACATCCGCCTGCGGAAGTCGATGCCCGCGGCGATGATGGCTAGCTTGAAATAGCCCAGCGCCATGTAGAAGTTCCAGTGCGCCAACGGCTGTCCGGAGATCACCGAGTACCGGTGTGCGAGCTCGTCGGCGACCGGCAATTGCGGCGATGTCCAAGCGGCGTGCGCGTTGATGATCAAGTCGAGCGACGGGTCGCGGTACACGCACATCAGCGCCGCGTCGCTGAGTGGATCGCCCAGCGTGGAGAGCTCCCAGTCGACGACGGCGCGCACGCATGACGGGTCGTCGGCATCCAGGATGGTGTTGTCGATCCGGTAGTCGCCGTGCACGATTGACGTCCGGCTCTGCTGTGGAACGGCGTCCTGCAGCGCCACGTGCAGTAGCGCGACGTCGGCGTCGCGGTCGTCGTCGGGCAGGTGGACGAGTTCCCACTGCGATCCCCACCGCCGGACCTGGCGTTCCAAATATCCGCTGGGCTTGCCGAAGTCGCCCAGTCCGACTGCGGAAGGGTCGACGGCGTGCAGGTCGGCCAGCACCTTGATGAGCGCGTCGACGCAGCCCTCGATGACGGGTTGGCCGCCCAAGGCCTCGAGTTCGGCACGGCTGCGTACTACTTGTCCGGCAACGTATTCGACCATCTGGAACGGCGCGCCCAGTACCGACGCGTCGTTGCAGAGCGTGACCGCGCGGGCCACTGGGACCGGGGTATCGGCCAGACCTGCGACCACCGTGTACTCCCGGGCCATGTCGTGCGCCGACGGCGTCAGCCCATGCAGCGGCGGGCGGCGCAACACCCACTTCGACGCGTCGTCGGCCACCAGAAACGTCAGGTTGGAGCGGCCGCCGGAAATCAGTTCCGCGGTCAGTTCCCCGTCACGGGCGACGCCGACCGAACGCAGATGGTTGTCCAGCGCGGAGAGGTCGAGCCCGTCGAGAGTCACGGAACCTGTCTATCACCGCCGGTTCCGGGGCAGCAGGTCCCATACGTGTTCGGTGCCGTTCACCGTCACCACGCTGGCCTGACCGGACCGGGAGAACAGCAGCCGAGTCACCGAGACGTAGTCGATGGGAAACGACAGCACCCGCTTGGTTCCCAGGATCTCGTGCAGGACGACGTTGATCACGCCGCCGTGGCTGAACACCGCGACGGTGTCGTCGTGTTCGGCGGTGGCGGCGACGTTGTCGACGGCCGCCCGCACCCGCGCCCGAAACCCGTCTTCGTCGACCGTGCCGGGCAGATGTCCGTCGGCCATCCGGGCCCACTCCTGCGGGTTCTCCGCGCGGATCTGCTCGATCGGGATGTACACCGGCAGATCGCGGTCGTATTCGGCGAAGCGATCGTCGATCTCGACCTCCAGCCCGCGCATGGCGGCGACTGGTTCCGCGGTCTGGAACGCGCGTCGCTGCGGACTGCTCACCAGCCGGGTGACCGGAAATCGGGCCAGCGCATCGGGCAGCCGCGCTGCCTGCGCATGCCCCTCGTCGGCCAGGTCGGGGTCGGCGCCTTGGCCGGGTTCACTGCGGAGCGGCAACGCATGCCGGACCAGAAGCAACTGCATCCGCACAGCCTCGCATGCATCAGAAAGCCCTTGGCACCTCGGCAGAGAATGTTATTCTCCCAACGGAGAGTGAGGTGTGCGGATGTTGGACGCAGTGGTACTGGGACGCTGGCTGGACGCGAACGCGGCTCCCGGTGACGGCGAAGAACCGGTCGTCGAGCAGCTGTCCGGGGGCTCGCAGAACACGCTGTACCTGATCCATCGCGGCGACCATCGCATGGTGCTGCGCATGCCCGGGCCCCGCGCCGACGCGGCCCGCATCGACGGGCTGCTGCGCGAGATCCGACTGGTCCGCGCGTTGGGCGGGACCGATGTGCCACATGCCGAGCTGATCGCCGCCAACGACGCCGGCGATCTGCTGGGCATGCCGTTCTACGTGATGCAGGCAATAGACGGCTGGAGTCCGATGGACGGCGGCTGGCCGTCGCCATTCGACGAAGATCTGAGCGCACGCCGCGGCCTGGCGTTCCAGCTCGTCGAGGGCGCGGCCAAGCTGGGGAGGGTGGACTGGCAGGCGCAGGGGCTGGACGGCTTCGGCCGGCCGGACGGATTCCACGAGCGGCAGGTCGACCGGTGGCTGGCCTTCCTGGACAGCTACAAGGTGCGCGAGCTTCCCGGCCTCGAAGAAGCCGCCGGGTGGCTGCGCGGCAATCGGCCCGCACATTACAAGCCGGGCATCATGCATGGCGACTATCAGTTCGCCAACGTCATGTTCGGGCACGGCGAGCCCGCCCGGCTCGCCGCGATCGTGGACTGGGAGATGACCACGGTCGGTGATCCGCTGCTCGACTTGGCCTGGTGTCTGCTCGGCTACGACGGCGAAAACCCGCGTGAGGACGGGTTTTATCTCGACATGTTGGGGATGCCGACCCGCAGCGAGCTGCTCGAGCACTACGAGAAGGTCAGCGGGCTGTCCACCGAGAACATCGACTACTACCTCGTGTTGGCAAACTGGAAGCTCGGCATCGTGCTGGAAAAGACCTACGCTGCGGGAGTGCGCAGCGGCAAGGTCGACCCCAAGATCCAGGGCGCGTTCGGGGCAATGGTCCCCCAGTTGATCGCCACCGCGGCCGAGGTGGCCCGCTCTCTACCGAGCATGAAGCCACTCAAATGAGCTACGCCGACCAGCTTTTCGATCTGACCGGTCAGACGATCCTGATCACCGGCGGCAGCCGGGGGCTGGGCCGGGAAATGGCGTTCGGCGTCGCGCGATGCGGCGCCGACGTGGTGATCGCCAGCCGGAAGATGGAGAACTGTGTCGCCGTCGCCGAGCAGATCGAAAGCGAGACCGGTCGCGCGGCGATGCCGTACCAGGTGCACGTCGGCCGGTGGGATGAGCTCGACGGGCTCGTCGAGGCCACCTACGAACGGTTCGGCAAGATCGACACGTTGATCAACAACGCGGGCATGTCACCGGTGTACGACAAGCTGACCGATGTCACCGAGAAGCTGTTCGACGCGGTGGTCAATCTCAACCTCAAGGGTCCATTTCGATTGTCCGCGTTGGTCGGTGAGCGAATGGTCGCGGCTGGCCGCGGGTCGATCATCAACGTCAGCACCGCGGGATCGCTGCGCCCGACGCCCGACATCATCCCCTACGCCTCGTCGAAGGCGGGGCTCAACGCGATGACCGAAGGCTTTGCGCGGGCACTCGGGCCGAAGGTCCGGGTCAACACCTTGATGGCCGGCCCCTTCCTCACCGACGTCAGCAAGTCGTGGAATCTTGACCAGGCGACGCACAACCCGTTCGGCAGCGTGTCGCTGCAGCGCGCCGGTGATCCCAACGAAATCGTCGGTGGTGCGCTGTTTTTGGCATCGGATGCATCCAGCTTCACCACCGGCTCGATATTGCGGGTCGACGGCGGCTTTTCCTGATATCACCTCAGACCTAGGAGTATCTACATGGCATGGGACTTCTCTACCGAACCCGAGTTCGCGAAAAAGCTCGACTGGATCCGCGAGTTCGTCCACGAAGAGGTCGAGCCGCTGGAGGTGTTGTTCCCCGGCTGTGAGTTCTTGCCGCTGAACGACGAGCGCCGCAAAATCGTCGACCCGCTCAAACAACAGGTCCGCGACCAAGGGCTGTGGGCGCCGCACCTCGGCCCGGAACTCGGCGGGCAGGGATTCGGCGCGGTCAAGCTCACGCTGATCAACGAGATCTTGGGTCGCAGCCCATGGGCGCCAATCATTTTCGGCACCCAGGCGCCCGACACCGGCAATGCCGAGATCATCGCCCGCTTCGGCACTCAGGACCAGAAGAATCGCTACCTGTCCGGCCTGTTGTCCGGCGAGATCTTCTCCTGCTTCTCGATGACCGAACCGCAGGGCGGTGCCGACCCCAGGGTCTTCACCACCCGCGCCGTCCGCGACGGCGACGACTGGGTGATCACCGGGCGAAAGTACTTCTCCAGCAACGCATCCGTCGCCTCGTTCTTCATCGTCGTCGCGATCACCAACCCTGACGTGGCGGTGCATCACGGCGCATCGACGTTCCTGATCTCGGCGGACACCCCCGGGCTGAAGGTCGAAGCGAACCACCATCTGGTCGGTGCCGACCCGCACGAGCCGGGTCATTCGCTGGTCCACTACGACGATGTGCGGGTGCCGTCGACCGCGTTGCTGGGCGAGCCCGGCCAGGGCTTCCTGATCCTGCAGACTCGGCTGGCCGGGGGC
>DATAZN010000276.1:0-10191 GCA_036272035.1 Mycobacterium sp.
GTGCACCAGATCGGTGGCCGAGCTCATCGTGTCCCACCACTGCCCGTCGCTGGGCGGCGTGGTGGATGTCAACTCGTAGCGGCCCGCGACGTCGTTGATGATGGTCTCGCCGCCGCGCGCTGCCCAGAACGTCTCCGCGGCGCCGTCGTCGGAGGACCGCAGCATGCTGTCCAGCGCCTGGCGATCTTGCGACGCCAGCGGCGTGCTTGCTTCCTGTGACAACAGATCGTCGGCGATGAAGAGCTTCGCGACGGATGCGATCCCGACCAGCTGGTTGTTGCCGTTGGACAGCATCTGGCTGGTGACCCGGTCGAGGACGGCAACCGAGATGGTGGCCCCGTCTGCGGCCGCGGCGTCGGTGGCTTGCGCGATACGGGCCGGCAATCCGTCGAACGCGGCGGTGGGCGGCGACTCAGGGGCATGGACGTCGGGTTCCGGGTCGTCGGGTGACCCGTACGCCTTTGCGCAGCCGCTTATCGACACCGTCAGCAATACCGCGGTGGCGATCAGCAGCGTCGGCAACCGCGCTCGTGTGGTCATTTCAGCGTCATGTGTACCAGTTGCCCACGTCACGGCAGAGCTAGGTGCAGCGGCGATTCGCCGTGATTTCGCTGCGTGGGCCCGATCTGGCACAATTGATCAGTTGTCTCCAGCGGTTGTCGGCCGGTCGGCCCGCTCCCGCCCACCGCGAGACGCACCCAGATGCCCGAAACCATCGGCTAGGTTGCCTGCTCACCCGTTCGCAGCGGTGAGCAACAGCACGCGGCCGCGACCGCAAGGAAGTGTCTTCCGACATGAACACGCTGGACTTCGTCGACAAGACGTCGCTGCGCGACGACCTCCCGGCCTTCCACCCCGGTGACACGATCAATGTGCACGTGAAGGTCATCGAGGGCGCCAAGGAGCGCATCCAGGTGTTCAAGGGCGTCGTGCTGCGCCGCCAGGGCGGCGGGGTCCGCGAGACCTTTACCGTCCGCAAGGAGAGCTACGGCGTCGGTGTCGAGCGGACCTTCCCGGTGCACTCGCCCAACATCGACCACATCGACGTCGTGACCCGCGGTGACGTTCGTCGCGCCAAGCTCTACTACCTGCGCGAGCTGCGCGGCAAGAAAGCCAAGATCAAGGAAAAGCGCTGATTTTCAGCGCGGTCGGCGTTTCGGTGGCGGGCCTGCCGAATCGCTTCGCGATGCTAGCTACGCTGAACCCGTGACTGAACCGACCGGCCCGCCCGAGGGTCAACCCGATTCCGGTCCGGCCGATCCAGAAGTCGCGACAAGCGCCCCGCCCGCAGCGGAGCCGGATTCGGCTCACCCGGACGATCACGCCGGCAAAAGACGGGCGGCGCTGCGGGAAACGGCGATCCTGGCCGTCATCGCGCTGGTGCTCTACTACGTCATGTTGACGTTCGTGGCCCGTCCCTATCTCATCCCGTCCGAATCGATGGAGCCGACGCTGCATGGCTGCTCGGGCTGTGTCGGCGACCGGATCATGGTCGACAAGGTCACCTTCCGCTTCGGCTCGCCGCACCCCGGCGACGTCATCGTGTTCAAGGGACCGCCGCCGTGGAACATCGGTTACAAATCCATCCGCTCGCACAATGCCGCAATCCGCTGGGTGCAAAACGCGTTGTCGTTCATCGGGTTTGTGCCTCCTGACGAAAACGATTTGGTCAAGCGCGTTATCGCAGTGGGCGGCCAGACCGTGGAGTGCCGCAACAACACCGGGCTGACGGTCGACGGCAAGAAGCTGACAGAGCCGTATCTGGACCCGGCGACGCTGAACGCCGACCCGGCTGTCTATCCCTGCCTGGGGCCCGAATTCGGGCCCGTCGGTGTCCCGCAGGGGCGGCTATGGGTGATGGGGGACAACCGCACCCACTCGGCGGACTCGCGGGCCCACTGCACCAGCACCCCCGGCGACGCCATCAACGGACTGCTGTGCACCGGCGACCCCATGGCCGGCACGGTGCCGGTCGGCAATGTGATCGGCAAGGCGAGGTTCATTGTGTGGCCGCCCTCGCGGTGGGGTGCTGTGCGTGCGGTGAATCCTCAGCAGAATCACTAGGCCATGGCTACGACCTGGCCGCCGCGGACGGTGATCCGAAAATCGTCGGGCTTGCGCACCCTGGAGGCCGCGCTATATCGCGGCGGTCTCGGGCCGGTCGCCGGCGTGGACGAGGTCGGGCGCGGGGCGTGTGCGGGGCCACTGGTGGTCGCCGCGTGCGTGTTGGGGCCAAGCCGCTTGGAAAGCCTTGCTGCTCTTGATGATTCGAAGAAGCTCACCGAAAAGGCGCGGGAGAAGCTCTTCCCGCTGATTCGCCGATACGCGCTGGCGTATCACGTGGTGTTCATTCCGTCTACCGAGGTTGACCGCCGCGGCGTGCATGTGGCCAATATCGAAGGCATGCGCCGAGCGGTGGCGGGACTGTCGGTTCGCCCGGGTTACGTGCTCAGCGACGGCTTCCGGGTGCCAGGGCTGCCCGTGCCGTCGCTGCCGGTCATCGGAGGCGACGCAGCTGCGGCATGCATCGCCGCGGCCAGCGTGCTGGCCAAGGTCAGCCGGGACCGGCTGATGGTGGCGATGGAGTCCGACCATCCGGGCTACGGCTTCGCCGTGCACAAGGGCTACAGCACCGCGGCGCACTCGGCGGCGCTCAACGCGCTGGGACCCTGCTCGGAGCATCGGCGTTCATTCATCAACGTACGGCGGGTCGCGTTCGGGTCGGTTACCCAGATAGTGGCGGAGTGCGCACCGGGTCAGCAGAATAAAAATGGGTGGGGAAAGATGGAGCACGCCAATCAACCGCGGGACGGAGAAGGACGGCTGAGCTGATGAGTGCCGAAGATCTCGAAAAGTATGAAACCGAGATGGAGCTCTCGCTGTACCGCGAATACAAGGACATCGTGGGGCAGTTCAGCTACGTGGTGGAAACCGAGCGACGTTTCTATCTGGCAAACAGTGTCGAGATGGTTCCACGCAACGCCGATGGCGAGGTGTACTTCGAACTTCGGCTGTCCGACGCGTGGGTATGGGACATGTACCGGCCGGCCCGGTTCGTCAAGCAGGTGCGGGTTGTCACCTTCAAAGACGTCAACATCGAAGAGGTTGAGAAACCCGAGTTGCGGCTGCCCGAATAGGCTCGCCGGTCGACGCTAGCGCTGCTCGCTGCCTCCGAACATCGGCTTGCCGCGGCTTTCGATGACCGTCCGCGCCACGTCGGCGAGCTTGATGTTCAGATCTTGGGAGTACCGGCGCAGGATGTTGAACGCCTCTTGCTCGTCCACGCCATGCAGCATCATCAGCATCCCAACGGCCTTGCCGATCTCACGGTTGGAGAGCAGCCCGCGCCGCAAGGTGGAGACGTCCTCGCCCGACGCGGCGGCGTTGATGGCCACGCTGGCGAACGATGCCAGCACGATGGCCTGGCCGGCGGATTCGGTGTCGAAGACGTTCGGCTTGTCGCTGAACAGGTTGAGCGCCCCGGTTTTCCGCTTGTCGACCAGGATGCGGAAACCCATCGCCCCGCGCACGGGCGTGTCGGCAACCATCCGGGCCGCCAGCTGGGGCCACTGGTTCGGTGTGGTCAGGTCGGTTTCGATCTGCGGCGTCTCTTCTTCGATCGCGTCCACACACGGTCCGTCACCGGCTGTACGTTCCATATCGTCGATGTGCTGGGCGATGCTGTCGCTGGCGCCGACCGTCACGTAGCGACCGTCGCGGCGTACCAGCAAGCTGGCGTGATCGCATCCGCTGACCACCAGCGTCGCTGCGACGCAGATCGCGGCGTAAATCTGGCTCGATTCCGAGCCTTGATAGATGATCTCGGCCAGCGCCGAAAAAACCGTGCTGGGGTCTGCAGCCGCCGGTATTTCCGCGGAACCGCTGTTTGCCTCGTCTGCCACGCTGTCCATCATCCCAACCCGCTTCCATTGCTGGTCACTGTATCGACGTTTCCGTTGACTGCGCGATGCATCGGCGGCGATGGGCGGGGTGTCAGAATCCCGTAAGGATGCCGTTCGGAACCCGTATGGATTCGGGCGGGTAGCGCTGTTATCGGTTAGGAATAATCGATGACAGTCCCGGCTGCCGATAACAGGATCGCACCGTCATTCGTTGACGCGTGGAAGCGAGTCGTCCTCGGCAAGCCGATGATCACTGATGAGCTCCATCACCAAAAGCTATCGAATCCTGTTGCGTTGGGCGCACTTTCGCCGGACGCAATTTCTTCGACGGCCTACGGCCCCGAGCAGATCATGGTTGAGTTGCTGCCAGCCGCGGGGATGGCTGCGTTCGTGTTGCTGCTGCCGCTGACCGGTGTGATCCTGCTGATCCTGGCGTTGGTCGCCGCGTCGTATCGCCAAGTCGTAATGACTTACACGCGGGCGGGCGGGTCCTACATCGTGGCGCGGGAGAACTTCGGGCCACGGGTGGCGCAGATCGCGGCGGCGGCGTTGTTGATCGACTACGTCGTCACCGTGGCGATCCAGTGTGCGGCGGGCACGGTGGCGGTGGCCTCGGCGCTACCGGTTCTGGGTCCATACAGCCTGGAAATCACCGTCGGCGCGGTGTTGATCTTCTGTTTCGCCAATCTGCGCGGCTTGCGCGAGGCCGGTCGGGCGTTCGCGGTGCCGACGTACTGGTTCATCGGCATGCTGGCGCTGATGGTCGTGGTCGGAATCGTGCGTGAGGTGTTCGGGGGACTGCCGACCTACGACCCCGCTCACCTGGCCGGGGCGGTGCCGGTGCATCAGGGCAATGGCCTGGTGATGGGGGCGACGGTGCTGGTGATCCTCCGGGCGTTCGCCAACGGTGGCTCGTCGCTGACCGGGGTGGAGGCAATCTCCAACACGGTCAACCTCTTTCGTCAGCCAGAAGGCCGCAACGCGCGCCGCGTGCTGACGATCATGGCCTGGATTCTGGGGCTGCTGCTGGCTGGCGTGGCGTGGTTAGCGTTCGTCACGCACGCGACTCCGTACGTCGCGGGATACCCATCGATGCTGTCCGAGATCGGTCGCGCGGTCTTCGGCAACGGGCTGGTCGGCAACGTCCTGTATTTCGTGCTGCAGGCGGCCAGCGCGGCGATTCTGTACAACGGCGCCAACACCAGCTTCAACGGCTTTCCCGCGTTGGCGAATTTCGTGGCCGAGGACAGTTTCTTGCCGCGGCCGCTGATGAAACGCGGCCACCGGCTGGTCTTCTCGAATGCCATTATCCTGCTGGCGGTCCTTGCCGTGGTGCTACTGGTTGCCACCGGCGGCTCGGTCAACGCACTGGTGCCGCTGTTTGCGATGGGCGTGTTCAGCGCGTTCGCGATGGCCGGCTACGGCATGACGAAGCATTATCTGACCCAACGCGGCAGCGGCTGGCGCCGCAAGCTGGCGATCAATCTGTCGGCCGGGATCTTGTCGACGCTCGTGGTGTT
Organism: Mycobacterium sp.; assembly: GCA_036272035.1. Taxonomy (GTDB): domain Bacteria; phylum Actinomycetota; class Actinomycetes; order Mycobacteriales; family Mycobacteriaceae; genus Mycobacterium. The sequence goes on from DATAZN010000276.1 coordinate 5,423, forward strand.
GATCTTCGCGATAGCGAAGTTCACCGAAGGCGCCTGGCTGATTGTTGTGGTCTTTCCCACGCTGGTGTACACGTTGATCCGGCTCAACAAGCAGTATCGCGCGGAAGCCTCGGTGTTGGAGATGTCTCGCGCCGAGCGTCCCGACCTGACCGCACACCCGCGGCATCGGGTGTTGTTATTCGTGGATTCCATCGACCCGGCTCTGGTCGAGGCCCTGCGCTATGCCAGGGGACTGCACGCCCACACGCTGACCGCCGTGCACCTCGTTCTGGACGAGGCGCGGGCGGCACGGTTGCAGGTGCGCTGGCCGCGCTTCAGCCACGACACCGAGCTACGGATGGTCGATTGCGAGGATCGGAACCTCTGCCGTGCCGCCCAGCAGCTGGTGGCACAGGTCAAGCGTGATTACCCGGACGCCACCGTGACGGCCTTGCTGTCACGCCGGATGTATTCGCCGCTGGCGGACCGGCTGCTGCATGACCGCACCGCCGACAAGATGGCCCGGGTGATCAGCCGGATCCCGGGCGCATGCGCCCAGATTCTGGCCTACGACGTGGGGTCGCGGGTCGCCCAGGTGCTTCGGACGGTAGACGGCGAGAGCTCTGGTCAGTCGCCCGAACCCACCGGAAAAGCGCAGGCCACCACCCCGATGCTCTGACAGCTCGCGTCGATTCGACGCGAGCACAAATGCCCGGCCGAGATGATAATTGGCTGAGATTGTCGCTGGTAGCACCCCCTCGGGTAACCGAATCTCCGGTAGAGACGCTAACGTTCTCGGGCGTAAGTTTTTCATAAGTATTGCCAGCGTCAGGGCGGGGAAGAGCATCATTGTGGTAGATCCGGCGGACGAGCATAAAGCTCCGTCAACTTTCATGGATGCCTGGAAGCGGTTTTTTCTGGGTAAGCCGCTGATCAACGATGATCTCGAGCACGAAAGCCTTTCGAATCCCATTGCGCTAGGCGCTCTTTCGCCCGACGCGGTCTCGTCGACGGCTTATGGTCCCGAGCAGATCTTGATCGAACTGCTGCCGGCCGCCGGGTTGGCCGCGTTCACGCTGATCCTGCCGCTCGCGGGCGTCATCCTGCTGATCTTGGCGCTGGTGACCGCGTCGTACCGGCAGGTGGTGATGGTCTACACCCAGCGGGGCGGCTCGTATGTGGTGGCGCGCGCCAACTTCGGACCTAAGATCGCGCAACTCTCCTCGGCCGCTCTACTGATCGACTACGTGGTCACGGTGGCCATTCAGTGCTCGGCGGGCACAGTAGCGGTGGTCTCCGCGGTACCCAGTCTGGGCCCGTACCACCTGGAGATCACCGTGGGAGCGTTGCTGCTGCTCTCGTTCGGAAATCTGCGCGGCATGAAGGAGGCCGGCCGACTCTTCGCCGTCCCCGTGTATGCCTTCGCGACGATGATGACGACGTTGATCGTGACCGGTGTCATCCGCGAAATCTTTGGGAGCTTAACCAAATACGATCCGGAGCACATCGCCGGGGCCGTCCCGGTTCACCAAGGCAACGGCATCGTCATGGGCGCCACGATCTTGGTGCTTCTGCGCTCGTTCGCCAACGGTGGAACATCGTTGACCGGGGTCGAGGCGATCGCCGACGCGGTCAATGTTTTCCGCAAGCCGCAGGGTCCGAACGCCCGCAAGGCGCTGACCATGATGGCGAGTCTGCTCGGGTTCCTGTTGTTCGGCGTCATTTGGCTGGCCCACGTCACCCACGCGACTCCATACGCCGCCGGATACCCGTCGATGCTGTCCGAGATCGCCCGAGCGGTCTTCGGCAGCGGGACCCTCGGAAATATTCTGTTCGCTCTGCTGCAGGCGGCGAGCGCGGCGATCCTGTTCTTCGGTGCCAACACCAGCTTCAACGGGTTTCCGGCGCTGACGAGCTTCGTCGCGGAGGACAGTTTCCTGCCCCGGCCGATGATGAAGCGCGGGCACCGACTGGTTTTCTCCAACGCCATCATCGTGCTCACCGTGGCGTCGACGGCCCTGGTCATCGTCACCAACGGCTCGGTCGACGCGGTCGTCCCGCTGTACGCCATGGGCGTCTTCATGGGCTTTTCGATCTGCGGTTACGGTATGACGAAATACCACCGCGGCCACCGGAATCCGGGCTGGCGCCGCAAGCTGGCGATCAACCTGTCCGCTGCGATCCTGTCGACGACGGTTGTGTTGATCTTCGCGATTGCGAAGTTCACCGAGGGCGCCTGGCTGGTGATCGTGGTGTTCCCGATCCTGGTCTTCGCGTTGATGCGCCTGAACCGCGAATACCGCAGTGAGAACTCGGTTTTGGAGATGCAGCTGACCGAACGTCAAGACGTGGTCAAGCATCCGCACCATACGGTCGTTGTCTTGGTGGACCACTTCGACTTCGCGACGATCGAGGCTCTGCATTACGCGAGCGGTCTGCGCGCCGACAAGCTGACCGCGGTGCACTTCATCATCGACACTCGCCACGCCACGCGGCTGCAAGAGCGTTGGGAGCACTTCGAAGACGACATTCCGCTGAAGATGGTCGAATGCCCGGACCGTAACCTCAGTCGCGCGGCACAGGAGCTGGCGATGCGCGAGATCGACGACGAACCGGGCACCAAGGTGACGGTGCTGTTGCCGCGGCGCACGTATGCGCCGCTGGTGGGTCGGCTACTGCACGACCGCTCGGCCGACAAGATGGCCGGAGCCATCAGCCGGGTCCCGGGTGCGACTGCCCAGATCGTGGCCTACGACGTGGGATCCCGGATCGCAGAGGCGACGGCCGCGGCCCGTTCAGAGAAGAACGAAAAAAACGACGCCATCCGAAACGCCAAGAAGGGGCAACCGGCGCGCAGGTGAGTGCCGCCCTTTGAGCGCGTTCGTGATTCGGGGTAGTTCACGAGCCGCTGAGTAGCGCATCTTCGAGGTCGATCAGTGCCAACCGTAACGCCCGATACCGCTCCATCTCCTGGGCGTCGCCGGGCTCGTCGTCGTTGGGCGGGCTGAGCTGCAGGCGTCCCAGCGCGGCCGAGCTGTCAATTGGCTGAATAGTCGCTGGTAGAAGCCTCTCGGGTAAGCCAATTCCGGGTAGAGACGCTAACGTTCACGGGCATAAGTACTTGTACCGTGAACATTAGGGCGGGAAGAGCGTCACTGTGGTAGTTCCGGCTGGCCAGGATCAGGCTCCGTCAACTTTCGTCGATGCTTGGAAGCGGTTTTTTCTGGGACAGCCGCTAATCAATGAGCATCTCGAGCATGAGAGCTTGTCGAATGTCGTTGCGCTGGGGGCGCTTTCACCGGATGCGATTTCGTCGACCGTCTACGGTCCCGAGCAGATCATGGTCGAGTTACTGCCGGCGGCAGGAATGGCGGCTTATGTGCTTGTGCTGCCGATCGCCGGTGTGATCCTGCTGATTTTGGCGTTGGTGACCGGGTCTTATCGCCAAGTGGTGATGACCTACACGCAGCGGGGCGGCTCGTACGTGGTCGCCAGAAGCAATTTCGGACCACGGATCGCGCAGATCTCGTCGGCGGCGTTGTTGATCGACTATGTCGTCACCGTGGCCGTGCAATGCGCATCGGGCACGTTCGCGGTGGTCTCGGCGGTGCCCTCGCTCGGTCCCTACCATCTGGAAATCACCGTCGGGGCGTTGCTGCTGATTTCATATGCCAACTTGCGCGGCATGAAGGAGGCGGGTCGGATCTTCGCGGTGCCGGTGTACTCGTTCATCATCATGCTCGTGGTGATGATCGTGACTGGTGTGGTTCGCCAAATCTTCTGGGGCTTACCGCAATACGATTCGGCGCACATCGCGGGATCGGTACCGGTCCATCACGGCAACGGACTGGTCATGGGCGCGACGGTGTTGGTATTGTTGCGGGCGTTCGCCAACGGGGGTACCTCGCTGACCGGAGTCGAGGCGATCGCCGACGCGGTGAATGTCTTTCGAAAGCCGCAGGGTCCCAACGCCCGTCGCGTGTTGACGAGGATGGCCTGCATTCTGGGGTTTCTGCTGGTGGGTGTCATCTACCTGGTGCACGCGACCCACGCCACTCCCTACGTCGCCGAGTATCCCTCGATGCTTTCCGAGGTCGGCCGGGCGGTCTTCGGAGGCGGCTTGGTCGGCACGGTCATGTACGTCCTTCTTCAGACCGCGAGCGCGGCGATTTTGTTCTTCGGGGCCAACACCAGCTTTAACGGGTTTCCCGCGCTGACCAGCTTTGTTGCCGAGGACAGTTTCTTGCCGCGGCCGATGATGAAGCGTGGTCACCGGCTGGTGTTTTCCAACGCCATCATCATTCTGACCGCGCTGGCGGTGACGTTGGTGATAGTCACCGGCGGCTCGGTCGACGCGGTGGTACCGCTGTTTGCGATGGGGGTGTTTACCGGATTCTCGATGGCCGGCTACGGGATGACCAAACACAACCTGACTCAGCGTGAACCCGGTTGGCGAGGCAGGGTGGTGGTGAATCTTTCTGCGGCGATCTTGTCGACGATCGTGGTGATGATCTTTGCGGTCGCGAAGTTCACCGAGGGAGCGTGGCTCGTCGTCGTGGTTTTCCCGATTCTGGTATTCGCCTTGATGAGGCTCAACCGGCAATATCGTGCCGAGAGTTCCGTGTTGGAGATGACGCTGACCGACCGGCAGGATGTGCTCGCGCATCCGCGTCATCGCGTCTTCATCTTGGTCGATCACTTCGACTTCGCGACGATCGAGGCGTTGCATTACGCAAACGGGTTGCATGCCGACAAGCTGACGGCGGTCCACTTCGTGCTCGATGCGCGGC
>DATAZN010000277.1:0-7947 GCA_036272035.1 Mycobacterium sp.
GCCGGTAGCCCTCGATCTCTTCGGCGAGCATCCCGTAGCCCTGCGCGATGATTCCGGCGAACACTCCGGTGGCGCTGCCCCGCAACGTGGTCGGGTCAATTCCGGCCCGCTCCAACGCTTCCCACGACAACTCCAGCAACATGCGGTGCTGCGGGTCGGTGGCGAGTGCCTCACTCGGTGCCACGCCGAAAAATCCCGCATCGAAATCCGCCACGTCGTCGACGAATCCGCCGGCGCGCGCGTAGCACTTGTGCGGCGCATCGGGGTCGTCGTCGAACAACCCGGCCAGATCCCAGCCGCGGTCGGTCGGGAACTCCGACATCACATCGCGCTCGCGGGCGACCATGTCCCACAGGCTGTCCGGTGAGTCGACCCCGCCCGGGAATCGACACGACATACCGACGATCGCGATCGGCTCGCCGGAGCGTTCCAGCAGCGCCCGGTTCTTGCTCTTCAGGCGCTCGACCTGGACCAGAGCTTTCCGCAACGCCTCGGTCGCATGCTGAAGTTGGTCAGCCATGTGTTACCCCTCGCCTAACGTCGGTCGTCGCTCAATCCGGAATGCGGCCCTGGACGAGGAGCAGAGTCACTCGCCGTACGGCTGACGTCGAACCTGCTCTTCGACCGGCAAACATCGTCGGCGGGCGCCGACTCGCCCACCCCATCCATGGCCTGGCTCCGCAACTGATTCCGGCGTTGCCCAGCGATCCATGGCGAGACTGTACCCGCCACCAGTCAGCCGCGGCTAAAGCCCGGTCAGCGCCACCCGTCGGCGGCCTCGGCGGCGCGCATCAGGCTCGTGCACAGCTCCCGCAGCTCCGGCGCGCCCGCACCTTCGTCCAGTGCGGTAGCGACGTCTTCCGCCGCGCATCGCACCTGGTAGACGCGGTCGGAGAGGTCAGCGGCCTCTTCCGCAGACAGCACCACCGCATCGGCGGGCAGCGACGCGCCTTTGACACCGTTGATCGAGGCCCGCTGCTCGTAGGCGCGCTGCCGGCACGACTGCCTGCAGTATTGACGGCGGCGGCCCATCCCGTTGTCGGCGACGTCGCGGCCACACCAACGGCATGGCTGCGGGCGTACGCGGCGTGTCACGGGGCCGACTTTAGTCGGGGTGCGGTCCGAATCCCGGTATCATGGAACGTTGGGTCGCCTGGATGCCCGGGAACTACCTCGCCGGTTACGACGTTGTTCAGGGCGCTAGGTGTTAAGAAGACTTTAAGAGGAGTGGGTACCAATGGCCGATCGCGTCCTAAGAGGCAGTCGCCTTGGAGCCGTTAGCTACGAGACCGACCGCAACCATGACTTGGCGCCGCGCCAGATTGCGCGTTATCGCACCGAGAACGGCGAAGAATTCGATGTTCCGTTCGCCGACGATGCCGAGATCCCCGGCAACTGGCTGTGCCGCAACGGCATGGAAGGCACCTTGATCGAAGGTGACCTGCCCGAGCCGAAAAAGGTGAAGCCGCCCCGCACCCACTGGGACATGCTGCTGGAGCGCCGCTCGGTCGACGAGCTCGATGAACTGCTCAAGGAGCGTCTCGACCTGATCAGAACGCGTCGTCGCGGCAGCTGATCTACGGTCTGGGAGCTAATTCAGCGGTTGACGGGTGCCGGACGCCTGCGATGCAGGCGTCCGTCGATGCCCCACTGCGCCACTTTCACCACTGCCTCGCGGATATTGGATCCGCTCATCTTGGACACGCCGAGCTCGCGCTCGGTGAACGTGATGGGCACCTCTGCGACGACGAACCCGTTGGTGATGGCGCGCCAGGTCAGGTCGATCTGGAAGCAGTAGCCCTTCGAATCGACGTGGTCGAGGTCGATCTTCTGCAGAACGTCGCGACGGTAGGCCCGGTAACCGGCGGTGATGTCGTGGATGCCGATGCCCAGGGCCAGCCGCGCGTAGGTGTTGGCTGTCCAGGACAGCGCCCAGCGCCGCCACGGCCAGTTCTGCACGTTGCCGCCCTCGATGTAGCGCGAGCCGATCACCAGGTCAGCGCCGGCGTCGACGGCCTCGAGCAGTAGGTGCAGCTGCTCGGGCGCGTGACTGCCGTCGGCGTCCATCTCGACCAGCGTGGTGTAGTGCCGGCTCAGCCCCCAGGCGAATCCGGCCAAGTAAGCCGCGCCCAGACCGTCTTTGACGGTGCGGTGCATAACGTGGATCCGCTGGGGATTCGCCGAAGCGAGCTCCTCGGCCAACTGTCCGGTGCCATCCGGGCTGTTGTCGTCGACGACCAGCACGTGCACTTCAGGCAGTGCCTTGTGCAGTCGCTGCAGGATCAGCGGAAGGTTCTCCCGCTCGTTGTAGGTGGGGATGATCACCAGGGTGCGCAGGGTGGGACGATCGCCCGCAACCCGCGACACCGGATCGCCGGTGGTCATATGTCTCCTTTGTCTGGCCCTTGCCGGGCTGAATCTCGGCCGTCCTCGTCGAGTTCGGTGTTGGCTGCAGCGTCTTTTACAGCCGGGACGTCGGCTAATACGTCGTCGCCGGGCGGGTCGTCTTCGGATTTCTCCGGCCCCGGGCCGAAGCGCCTCCCCAGCGCTGACAGGCGCCGGTTCAGATCCGCGAACCATCCATTCTGCAGCATCGCAGCAAACAGAATCACCAGAGCGGCGACGACCAGACTCCCCTGCACGATCGCGCCCCACCGGGCGGCCGGCGTCAGCGTTGTCTTGAGGCGAACCTGACTGTCCAGGTAGCCGGGCGTGAAGAACCGTGTCCGCTGTAGCTCGCGGCCGTCGGGGGTGACCAGAGCCGAGATCCCGACGTTGCTGGACACCATGGTGTAGCGATCCAGCTCCACCGCACGAAGCTTGGAAAACGCCAACTGCTGCTCGCTCATCGTCTGGTTGAAGTTGGCGTTGTTGGCGGGTACCGCGAGCAGTTGAGCGCCGTTGCGGACCGAGTGCTGCAGCGCTCGGTCAAAAATGACTTCCCAGCAGGTCGCGATCCCGATCGGCGTACCGGCAGCATGTACCACCCCGGAGCCTTTACCGGGGACGATGTAGCCGGCCAAGTCGGCGAGGTCGGTCAGATGCCGGATGAACCCGCGCCAGGGCAGGTATTCGCCGAATGGCTGCACGATCCGCTTGTCGTGGCGGTCACCGGGTCCGCCCTTCGGGCTCCACACGATGACGGTGTTGGTTTGGGCCGGTGCATCGCCCGGCCGGCCGGCGATGTCGAGCACCGTGCCGACCAGGATCGGCGCTTTGATCGCCTCGACGGCCACCGAAATCTCCTGCGCCGCTTCCGGATTGAGCAGCGGGTCGACCTCCGATGCGTCCTCGGGCCAGACGACGAAGTCGGGTTGCGGGGCGCGACCGGCACGCACGTCGTCGGCCAACATGCGAGTCTCCCGGACGTCGTTGCCCAGCACCGCAAGACGCTGCGCGTTGAACTCCAGGCCGAGTCGAGGCACGTTGCCCTGCACCACCGCCGCCGTCACGATGGGCTCGTTGCCGGATCCGGTGCCGGAGTGGCGCACCTGCGGCGAAACGGCAGCCGCGACGAAGAACACCAGGCAGACGCAGAACGCGGGCAATACGACCGCAGGCGGTGCGTCGGCCGCCTCGTCGTCAGCTCCGGTGTGCCGCCGACGGGATGCCAGCCACCACGACACGGTCTCCATCACGAAAGCGGCGGCGCTGCAACCGGTCAGCACGATCGCCAACGAGAGCAGCGGGACGCCACCCAGCCGGACCAGCGGCAAGAACGGGCCGGAGGTCTGACCGGCAGCCACCACGCCCCACGGGAAGCCGCCGAACGGAATGGTCGACTTCAACCACTCCTGCGCCGCCCACAGCACGGCGAACCAGATGGGCCATCCGGGCAGCCGCCGCACCACGACAGCCCCCAAACCGAAGATCCCCGGGAACACTGCGCACAACAGCACCAGCGCCGCCAGCGGCATGGCGCCCACGAGGATGCTGATCCACCGGATCAGCGGCAGGTAGAACGCCAAGCCGAACAGGAAGCCATAACCGAACCCGCCGACCGGCGTGATGGCCGGGCGGGTCAGCACCCAGGCCAGCACGGCGAACGCGATGACGGCGGCCCACCACCAGTTGAACCGCGGATAGCTCGCGCAGAGCAGCAAACCGGCGAGAATCGCGGCACTCAGCCGGATCAACCGCGGCCGTAGCCATCTGCCTGCTTGTGGCACCCGAATCCGCGTTTCACGGACTAGCCAGGCCACCAGAACTGCGGACAGGTACACCAGGTGCTGCCACACATACCTGCCGACGCGGCCGGCCTGGTCGCGCAACTCCGCCAGCCGGTCATTGCCGACGACGGGCGGCTCGGCGTTCTGCGATTCGAGATCAGCGATGTCGGCGTCCTCGTCGGCGGGCTCAACGTCGCAGACCGCCGGGATCTCCCCGGTGACCTCGGCATCTGCTCCTGCGGCCGCGACGGGGATTTGTCCGGTGTTGTCGTCGTCTTTGACCGCCGGGAAGACGTCGGTGTCTTCGGCGGGCCGAACTCGGCGGTCGAACCGCCCGATGCCTCTAACCATGAATCACTGCGCCTCGGTGCACGGTCTGCCGACATCGAGGCAACGGGTCGGTCGGGCCGAGTCGTGGCAACACCGGCACCCGCGACCGCGGATCGGTGGACCACCGGCGCACGGCGTCACTCGGCACACTGACGTCGAGCTCGCCGACGTCCCACACTGCGTAGGAAGCCGGAGCGCCCGGGACCAGGCTGCCGATCAGCTCGTCACGGGTGCCGCCGGCCCGCCAGCCGCCGCGGGTGGCGGCGGCGAATGCCGCCCGCGGGGAGATCGAGCTGTCCGGCGTGTGGTGGTTGACGGCTGCGCGGACCGTCGCCCAAGGGTCGAGGCCAGTCACCGGGGCGTCGGATCCGAACGCGAGGGCCACGCCTTGGGATGCTAGCAGCGCAAACGCGTTGAGACGCGCCGCCCGATCGATCCCGAGACGACGGGCATACATGCCGTCGTGGCCGCCCCAGAGGGCGTCGAAATTGGGTTGAACGCTGGCCATCACTCCCCACGCGCCGAGCTTGGCCGCCTGGTCGGCGGTCACCATCTCGAGGTGCTCCAACCGGTGGCCGCAGCGAGCCACCGCGGGCACGCCGACGTCGTCGACGATCTGTTCCAAAGCCGCGACGGCGGTGGACACCGCGGCGTCGCCGATGACGTGGAATCCGGCCGTTACGCCGGCTTCGGTGCACGCCCGCAGGTGCGCGGCGACGGTCTCGGCATCCACGTAGCAGGCACCACATTCGTCGTCGGCGTCGTCGTACGGCTCATGCAGCCAGGCCGTCCGCGACCCCAGTGCGCCGTCGACGAACAGGTCTCCGGCCAGCCCGGCCGCACCGGTGCCGTCGAGCAGCGCCCGCGCCTGAGCCGGGCTGGTCACCGCCTCACCCCAGTAACCGATCACTTCGACGCCGTGGGAGCGCAGCGCCCGCAATTCGAGCCAGTCCTCCAGCCCGCCGATCTGCGGGCCGGCGCACTCATGCGCGGCGACGATCCCTTGCGCGGCAAGGGCGTCCAGCGCGGCCAGCCGAGCGTCGGCTCGCTGACCGTGAGTCAGCAGAGCACGCGCGGCGGAGCGGGCCGCATGGTGTGCGTCGCCGACCAGCGGTCGCTGTTCGTCGAAACCGGTCGCCGACGCCAGCCCTTGGATGCGCTGTCGCAGACCGCTGGACGCCAGCGCCGAATGGACGTCGACGCGCGCCAGGTAGGCGGGCCGATCGCCGAGCACCGCATCGAGCTCTGCGGTGGTTGGCGCCGCGTCCTGCGGCCACGACGACTCGTCCCAGCCGTGACCCCACATCGGCTGGCCGGGGTGCGCCGCCGCATAGTCGGCGATCAGTTGCAGGCAGTGCGATCGCGATGTCGACGCCCGCAGGTCCAGACCGGTGAGGGTCAGCCCGGTCGCGGTGAGGTGGATGTGGCTGTCGACGAAGGCCGGAGCGACGAAGCCACCTTCGAGATCGGTGACGTCCGCGCCGGCGAACTCTTCTCGAGCAACGTCGTCACTGCCCAGCCACACCACGGTGCCGTCGCGCACCGCCATCGCGGAGGCGTCGGGATGGGTCGGGCTGTGCACCCGGCCGTTGAGCAGCAGGGTGGTCGAGACGTTAGTCACGCCGCAAAACCTACGGGGTTGGTGGAGGGGTCACTCAGGCCGCAACGGCAGAGCCGGCGGGTCGACCTCGGTGACGTTGATGACCTCGCCGTCGATGTAGTCGGGCCGCGGTCGGTGGTCGAATCGGTCGGCCCCAACGGTCGCCACGGTGATCAGCGGGAACCGCCGACCCATGCCGCGCACAGCCATCGCCGTCAGCACGGGGCGCGCGGCAGCGCGGGTCGGCGGCAGCAACAGCAACAGCCCCGCGGCGCTGGTCACCAGGCCTGGCACCACCATCAGCAGCGTTCCCACTGCGACCGCCATGGTGTCGGCGGCCAGTCGCGGCTGGTCAGCGCTCAACCCGGATCGCAGCCGCGCGAGCTGGAGTTTCAGTTGCGAACCCGCCAGCGCCAGCCCCGCGGCGAACGCGCCCAACAGCAGCAGCAACGTCCACCCAAGCCCGATCATCGACGCCAGCGCCACCACTACGGCGAGCTCGGCGATCACATAGACCAGAAACAGTCTCGACACCATGAGATGGCAACGTCGCGGACGGTCACCGGAGTTCCGCGGACCGTCGTCGCACGGTTAGATGGCCTCGTGACGACAATCGAGATCGACACCCCGGCCGGCCCGATCGACGCCCTGCTCGACATCCCCGACGGCCAAGGCCCCTGGCCGGGCGTGGTCGTGATTCATGACGCTCTCGGCTACGGACCGGACAAAGAATCGATCAACAGCCATGTCGCTGCGGCCGGATACGTCGCGCTGACGCCGAACATGTTCGCCCGCGGCGGCTGGGCGCGATGCATCACCAAGGTGATGCGCGAGCTACTCACCAAGCGCGGACGGTCGCTGGACGACGTGCTGGCTGCCCGCGACCACCTCAAAGCCCTGCCGGAATGCACCGGTCGCGTCGGCATCGCCGGCTTCTGCATGGGCGGGCAGTTCGCATTGGTTATGTCGCCCAAGGGTTTCGACGCTTCTGCGCCGTTCTACGGTGCGCCACTCCCGCGTGAACTCAGCGAAACACTCGACGGGGCATGCCCGATCGTCGCCAGCTTCGGCAGCCGGGATCCGTTGGGCAGAGGGGCACCTGAGAAGCTGCAGCGGGTTCTCGACCACAAAGGCATCACCCACGACGTGAAGTCCTATCCGAAGGTCGGACACAGCTTCGCCAACAAGCTTCCGGCCCAGCCGCTATTGCGCATCGGCGGATTCGGCTACAACCAGGCCGCCACCGAAGACGCGTGGGCGCGCGTCTTCTCGTTCTTCGGCGAACACCTGCGCAGCGACGCGTAATCAGCCCGCGGGCCGCAATTCCACGCCGACGTTGTTCGCCATGCCGCCGCGCAACTTGCTGAACAGGTTGAACACCCGACCGACGATGCCGTACTCGTTCCCGATGGCGTCATAGACCACACCGGTCTGTGAACTGTCCAGGACGGTCGCCGTCGCTTCGATGGCGTCGCTCTTTGGATTCCCGCGCATATCGCAGATGGCCAGGGTGACCCGTGGGGTGTTGCGAATCCGCTTGACCTTCCACGACTTTGCCTGGGTGATGACGACCAGACGATTGCCGTCGTTGGCCGCCCAGATCGGGGTGGGCTTGGGCCGACCGTCCTTGGTGAACGTGGTCAGGAGGACGTATTGCGCCTTGGCGACATCTGCGAAGCTCGGAGCCACCGGGCCAGTCTAGAGGCACTTCTGGTCGGAGGCCGCTGGCGACGGTGCGCCGACGCACGCCTCAACCTCAAATGCCTTTGCCGCCTGCACATGACGTCTGCGACTTTCTCCTTGAAACCCTACTATTCGGCTAGCGCAACCAGCGGCGGCGGAGTGCCG
>DATAZN010000278.1:0-23868 GCA_036272035.1 Mycobacterium sp.
TGGAGAAAACGGCGCCGCAGGCGCGGCTGTTCACTGCGGCCATCGACGATGGTCTCAACGATGTCGCCTACATCGTGCCCGGCCTCGGTGACGCCGGCGACCGCCAGTTCGGACCGCGCTGAGCTACCAGGCCCTGGTAGCAGCGGCGAGTTCGTCCCGCAGCGCGGTGGCGTGGTGACGGCCGGCGGCCAGATCCTCGGCGACCGGGTACCGGACTTCGATGTAGAACTTGATCTTCGGTTCGGTACCCGAGGGCCGGACCACGACCCTGGCCCACACATCGTCGCCGCCGCCCGTGAAGATCAGCGCATCCGTGCGATTCACTGCGCTCTGCGAGAGATCTGTTGTGGTCGAGGTGAATTCACCGAGGCGCGTCGGTGGCGACGCGCGCAGTCGGCGCATCAACTCAGCCGCCTGGTCAGCGTCGCGCACCGGGCGCGATACGGCCGCGCCGACATGGATCCCGAAGCGGCGGGCGAGGTCGTCGAGCGCGTCGAGCACCGACCGCTGTGAGTCTTTGAGCGTCGCGACCAGATCGCAGATCAGTACCGCGGCGCTGATGCCGTCCTTGTCCCGGACCGCCGAGGGGTCCACGCAGTGCCCGATGGCTTCTTCGTAGGCGTAGACCAGTGTGCTGCCCGGCAGGTCGGCGTCGGCGCGGGCCAGCCACTTGAAACCGGTCAGGGTCTCGACGTGTTGTGCACCCCTGTGCGCCGCGATCGCGGACAGCATCCGCGACGACACCACCGTGCTGGCCATCACGCTGGTGGCGCGATCGCCCGGGTCGATCTGCGACAGTATGTAATCGCCGAGCAGCCAACCGGTTTCGTCGCCGGACAGCATCCGCCAGCCGGCCGGTGTCGGTACGCCGACCGCACACCGGTCCGCGTCGGGATCAAGCGCGACGGCGATATCGGCGTCCACATCGGCGGCCAGGCCGAGCAATGCGTCGGTGGCGCCGGGTTCTTCGGGGTTGGGAAAGCTGACCGTCGGGAAGTCGGGATCGGGAGTGAACTGGCTGGCGACGGTGTGCACGTCGGACAGCCCTGCGCGGCGCAGCGTTTCGGTTGCCACCACACCGCCCACCCCATGCAGGGGTGTCAGTGCTACGCGCAAAGGACCCGACGACGAGCGCCGCAGCCGGGCGGCTCGCTCGATGTACTGCTCGACCAGTCCGGCATCGGCGGGTTCGACGGTCTGTCTGGCGATCTCGTCGGCGAATGGCGCCGTCGCGATGGCGGCCTCGATCTCGCGATCGGTCGGGGAGACGATCTGGATCCCGCCGTCCAGGTACACCTTGTAGCCGTTGTCGGCCGGTGGGTTGTGTGACGCGGTGATCTGGATTCCGGCGGCCGCGCCAGTGTGCCGAACGGCAAAAGCCAGCACCGGTGTGGGTGCCGGATCTGGAAGCAATGTGACCGAAAAGCCATCGGCAGCAAGCACTTCAGCGGCTGCGACGGCGAACTGGGCCGACCCGCGCCGGGCGTCGCGGCCGACGATCACTGTCGAGCCGGCCAGTCCGCCACCGGCCAGCACCTGGGCCACCGCCCGGCTGGCGCGCAACACGACGGCGAGGTTCATCGCGTCCGGGCCGCCCCGGATCGGCCCGCGCAGCCCAGCGGTGCCGAATGTCAGCGGACGCGCGAACCGGCCCGCCAGCTCGGCCCGGTCGCACGCGGCGAGCTCGGCGGCCGTCACCGGATCCGGGTCGTGCGCGATCCAATCCTCCGGTGTCACGCCGATCACTACAGCCGTGCGACCACGTCGGCCAGCAGCGAACCCATCCGGGCCGCCGATGCGGCGCCGGTCTCCAGCACCTCGACATGGCTCAGCGGCTCACCGGTGATTCCGGCGGCCATGTTGGTGACCAGCGAGACTCCGAGCACCTCCGCGCCAGCGGCCCGGGCGGCGATCGTTTCGTGCACGGTGGACATGCCGACCAGGTCGGCGCCCAGCGTGCGCAACATCCGGATCTCTGCGGGCGTTTCGTAATGGGGGCCGGGCAACCCGGCGTACACGCCCTCGGCGAGTTCCGGGTCGACCTCGCGTGCCAGCATCCGCAGCCGCGCGGCGTAGGCGTCGACCATGTCGACGAACTGCGCCCCGATCAGCGGGGACCGCCCGGTCAGGTTCAGATGATCGCTGATCAACACCGGCTGGCCCACGGCGAAGTCCGCACGCACCGCGCCGGCGGCGTTGGTTAGCACGACCACCTGGGCGCCGGCCGCGCAGGCTGTCCGCACCGGGTGCACGACGTGCTGCAGGTGGTGACCTTCGTAGGCGTGCACACGACCGGCCAGCACTAGTGCCCGGTGCTCGCCGATGGCCACCGACAGCACCTGGCCGGTATGGCCGGCCGCCGACGGTGGGGTGAACCCGGGCAACTCGGACATCGGCAATATCGCCGTGGGTTGGCCGAGAGCGGACACGGCCGGAGCCCAGCCGGACCCCAGCACGATCGCCACGTCGTGTTCGGCGATCCCCATGCGATCGGCGATGGACTGCGCCGCCGTCCGCGCGAGCGCATCAGGGTCGGGCGGACCATCACTCACAGTCGGCAGCCTAATCGCCGCCCCGGCCGCTGAGTTGTTGCAGCGCACGCAGGAAGACATCTCGGTCGTTGGCGGAAAGCTGTCCGAGCCAGTGCTCCTCACCGCGCTGGATGGCTACCTGCACGGCGTTCTTGATGGAACGGCCTGACTCGGTGATCTCGAGCAGGCGAGCCCGGCGGTCATCGGGGTCGGGAATCCGTGCGATGTGACCGTGCTCTTGCAACTCGTCGAGCGTCGGGATGATGCGGGTCTTGTCCGCGCCGATCGCGTCGGCCAGCGCCGCTTGAGTGCGAATCGGCGAGCGATCCAAAGCGCTGAGAACGATGTAGCCCCACATCGACAAACCGTGGGCCGCCAGCACCGGCTGTTCGGCCGCCACTGTTTTGCGGGCCAGGTCCACCAGCATCTCCGCCAGGTCCGGACGCGTCGCTTTTCGTACCACCGCCTGATGATAGAGCTGGACAGATAATATGTTGACGCATACGATATACGGATGCATACAAATCAGGATGTTCGCCCGTTACACCGCATCGCCGTACTGGCCTCTGTTGGCGTGGTCTCGGCCGTCACCGCCGATGACCTCGCGAAACCGACGCCCTGCGCCGGCTGGAACCTTGCTGACCTGCTTGCTCACATGACGGTCCAGCATCGCGGCTTTGCCGCTGCCGCCCGCGGCCACCGCGCCGACGAGGCGATCTGGCAGCCGGCCACCGTTGCCGACGCGGTGGCAGCCGACCCGGCCGGCACCTACTCGGCGGCCGCGACCGAGGTAATCGACGCGTTCGCGGGTGACGGCGTGCTCGGCAGTGAGTTCGCGCTACCGGAGTTCGGGCCCGGGGCGATGTTCCCGGCCGCAATGGCGATCGGTTTTCACTATGTGGACTACGTCGTGCACGGCTGGGATGTGGCTCGCACGCTGGGGCAGTCCTACGAGCTCCCGGTCGACGTCGTGGCCGCCGCGTTGCCGCTGGCGCTCGTGGTGCCCGACGGAGACTTCCGCACTATTGACAACACGCCGTTCGGCCCGGCGATCCCATCGACGGATCCGGCCGACGACCTCGACCGCGTGCTCACTTATCTCGGCCGCTCGCCGCAGTGGAAACCACCGGTCATGGCGAAGACCAGCGACATCGTAGCGAAGAAGTCATGACGACAACATCGTTGGGCACCTGGACTGGTGAACCGCCGATGACGCCTGGGAGCGGCATCCTCAGCACTGACTGGGTGCCCGGCCCGTCCGACGGCACCCAGTCCCCAGTCGTGGTGAGTTTCACCGACTTTCATTCAGATTCGGAAGAGGAATGGCAACAGATCGCCGCATTGGGCATGAAGCTGGCGGAAAGCTGGCCGATCATGCGCGGCGCGGTCGGGCTTTGGCTGTGGGGCAAGCACGTTGAGTTGCGCGGAGGATCGCTATCCGTCTGGGACAGTCACGCGGATCTGCGTCGTTTCATCCGCTGGCCCGTTCACGTCGCCATCATGAAAAATTGGCGCGGACGTATACGCGTCGGATCCGCCAGCTGGGATGACGAGCGATTTGTTCCGCCGCAGGCATGGCTTCGCGCCGAGGCCTACATCCGGACGCCGCGCGACATGTGAAACGGTCGCGGCACCCGCTAGTCGTGTGACCGCCGGCGATCGGCGGTGAGATACTGCGACGATGGCTTCAACCCCGGCGCTGGATCGCGTCGACGACACGGTGCGGCGTCGCAGCACCGACCTCGTCGAGTTGTCGCATGCGATTCATGCCGAGCCGGAGCTGGCCTTCGCCGAGCATCGCAGTTGCGCCAAGGCGCAAACGCTGGTGGCCGAGCGCGGTTTTGAGATCACCGCGGCCGCGGGCGGTTTGGATACCGCATTTCGCGCCGACTTCGGCAGTGGTCCGCTGACTGTCGGGATCTGCGCCGAATACGACGCGCTGCCCGGGATCGGTCATGCGTGCGGCCACAACATCATTGCCGCATCGGCCGTCGGCGCCGCGCTGGCCCTCGCCGACGTCGCCGACGAATTGGGTTTGACGGTCTCGCTGCTGGGCACGCCGGCCGAGGAGTTCGGTGGCGGAAAAGTCTTGCTACTCAACGCCGGAGTGTTCGACGACCTTGCGCTCGCGGTGATGATGCATCCCGGTCCGGTCGACATCGCGGCTGCCCGGTCGCTGACCCTGTCCGCGGTCCGGGTTACCTATCGCGGAAAAGAAGCTCATGCCTCAGCCGCGCCGTTCCTGGGGGTCAACGCCGCCGACGCGGTGACCGTGGCGCAGGTGGCGATCGGGCTGCTGCGCCAGCAGCTGGCACCCGGACAGCAAGTGCACGGCATCGTCGCCGACGGTGGGCAAGTCGCCAACGTCATCCCCGCGCACACCGAATTGCAGTACACCATGCGTGCCACCGACGCGTCGTCACTGGCCGATCTGGAAGCCAAGGTGGGCGACTGCTTCCTGGCCGGTGCGGTCGCCACCGGCTGCGACTACAGCGTCGAGCAGACCGAGCCGATGTACGACGCGCTCAAACCCGATCCATGGCTGGCCGAAACCGTGCGGGCTGAGATGACGCGGCTGGGTCGATCGCCCATTGAACACGCGCTCGAGGCGGCGCTGCCACTGGGCAGTACCGACATGGGCAACGTCACCCAGTTACTGCCCGGCATCCATCCGATGGTTGCCGTCGATGCCGGCGGCGCGTCGTTGCACCAGCCCGGCTTCACCGCGGCAGCCGCGGGTCCCACCGCCGACAAGGCAGTCATCGACGGCGCAATCATGTTGGCACGCACGGTCGTTCGCCTTGCGGAGTCGCCCGTAGAACGGGACCGCGTGCTGGAAGCACGTGCTCAGCGGGCGGCGTCATGAGCCTCTCCGACGTCGCCAATTCCTGGCTGGCCGCGCACAACGACGATCTGGTCGGCTGGCGGCGGCACATCCACCGCTATCCGGAGCTGGGGCGTCAGGAGTACGCCACTACGCAGTTCGTCGCCGAGCGGTTGGTCGAGGCCGGGCTCAACCCGAAGGTGCTACCCGGCGGGACCGGGCTGACCTGCGACTTCGGCCCTGACCGCGAGCCGCGAATCGCGTTGCGGGCCGACATGGATGCGTTGCCGATGGCCGAGCGGACCGGGGCCGACTACGCCTCGACGATGCCCAACGCCGCGCATGCCTGCGGGCACGACGGGCACACCGCGATCCTGCTGGGCACTGCGCTCGCGCTGGCCGGAGCGCCGGAGCTGCCGGTCGGGTTGCGGCTGGTTTTCCAGCCGGCAGAGGAGCTGATGCCCGGTGGCGCGATCGACACGATCGCGGCGGGCGCGATGTCCGGAGTCAGCCGAATCTTCGCCCTGCACTGCGATCCCCGGCTGGCGGTCGGCAAGATTGCGGTGAAGGTGGGGCCGATCACGTCGGCAGCCGACATGATCGAGATCGCTCTGACTTCGCCGGGCGGACACACCTCACGCCCGCATTTGACCGGCGACCTGGTTTACGGGCTGGGCACGCTGATCACCGGACTACCCGGGGTGCTGTCCCGCCGCATCGACCCGCGCAACAGCACCGTGATGGTGTGGGGCGCGGTCAATGCGGGTGTGGCCGCCAACGCCATTCCGCAGAGCGGCACGCTGGCCGGCACGATCCGCACCGCCAGCCGGGAAACCTGGCTGGGCCTCGAGGACATCGTCCGCGAGACGGTTGATGCGTTGCTGGCGCCGCTGGGCATCGAGCACACCCTGCAGTACAACCGCGGCGTTCCACCGGTGGTCAACGAAGAGGTCTCGACGCGCATCATCACCCACGCCATCGAGGCGATCGGTCCGGATGTGCTGGCCGACACCAAACAATCCGGTGGCGGTGAGGATTTCTCCTGGTACCTGGAGGAAGTGCCCGGCGCGATGGCCCGGCTCGGGGTGTGGTCAGGGCGCGGTCCGCAGTTGGACCTGCATCAACCGACGTTCGACCTCGACGAGCGGGCGCTGGCGATCGGGGTCCGATTGATGGTCAACATCGTCGAGCAGTCCGCCGCGATCGGTTAGGCGCGCGGATCTATTCGCCGTGACCGGGTCCGACGTTGCGCGCCGGACAGGTCCGGATCTTGTGCACGTATTCGGCTGGGGCGCCGGCGATTTCAGCGGCGTCGGCCATGACGCCGATGTAGCGCGCCGACGGCAGACCGCCTTCCCAGGCGTCCACCACGTACAGCCACGCCAGAATCGGATCGGTCGTCGTGTCCGACGACACGCGTTCCACTCGGCACCGGATCTTCTTGTGGATGCCGAGCTCGGAACCCTCCCACCGATCCAGGGTGTTCTCGTCGGCCGGCGTCATGTCGTAGAGCACGACGAACACCTTCGAGGTCGGATCCTCCACGACCGTGGCCAGCGCGCCATCCCAGCCGATGTCCTCGCCGCCGAAGGTCAGCCGCCAGCCGTGCAACCAGCCGGTTCCGGCCATCGGCGAGTGGGGTGCACGCTGCTGCATCTGGTCGGGATGCATGTTCGAGCCGTAGGCGGCGTAGAGCGGCACGGACAAAGCTTAAACGGCTACCGCTGAAGCGGCGGTCATCCGACGGGTTGGCTAGGTTAGGTCTGTGGCGACCCGCATTGTGATCATCGGGGGAGGACCG
Organism: Mycobacterium sp.; assembly: GCA_036272035.1. Classification (GTDB taxonomy): domain Bacteria; phylum Actinomycetota; class Actinomycetes; order Mycobacteriales; family Mycobacteriaceae; genus Mycobacterium. The sequence continues at coordinate 7,157 of DATAZN010000278.1, forward strand.
GCCGGTTACGAGGCGGCCCTCGTCGCAGCGGCACGTGACGCGCACGTCACCGTCATCGACTCGGACGGCATCGGCGGCGCGGCGGTGCTCTTCGACTGTGTGCCGTCGAAAACCTTCATCGCGTCCACCGGTGTGCGTACCGAATTGCGCCGTGCTCCGCAACTGGGCTTCGACCTCGACATCGACGCCGCCAAGATCTCGCTGCCGGAAATCCACCAGCGGGTCAAGACCCTGGCCGCCGCCCAGTCCGCCGACATCAACGCCCAGCTGCAGAACGCGGGCGTCAAGGTGGTCGCCGGCCGCGGCGAGCTGGTCGATGCGACGCCGGGTCTGGCATCGCATTGCATCCAGGCCACCGCGCCGGACGGCAGCACCAGCACCCACGACGCCGACGCGGTGCTGATCGCGACCGGCGCCAGCCCCCGCGAGCTGCCGACCGCTCGGACCGACGGCGAGCGCATCCTGAACTGGCGTCAGCTCTACGACCTGCAGGCACTGCCCGAGCATCTGATCGTGGTCGGTTCCGGTGTCACCGGCGCCGAATTCGTGCACGCCTATACCGAATTGGGCGTCGACGTCACGGTGGTCGCCAGCCGCGACCAGATCCTGCCCTACGAGGATGCCGACGCGGCCGCTGTGCTGGAGCGGATCTTCGCCGAGCGCGGAGTGCAGCTTGTCAAGAATGCCCGCGCCGACTCGGTGACCCGTACCGACTCCGGCGTGCTGGTGACCTTGACCGACGGCCGGACAGTCGAGGGCAGCCACGCGCTGATGACGATCGGCTCGGTACCCAACACCAGCGGTCTCGGCCTGGACCGGGTGGGCATCGAACTCGGACCCGGCAACTATCTGGCCGTCGACCGGGTCTCCCGGACGTCGGTATCCAACATCTATGCGGCGGGCGACTGCACCGGGCTGCTGCCGCTGGCCTCGGTCGCCGCGATGCAAGGTCGGATCGCCATGTGGCACGCACTCGGCGAGGCCGTCACCCCGATCCGGCTGCGTACGGTCGCCGCTGCGGTGTTCACCCGGCCCGAGCTCGCGGCGGTGGGTGTTCCCCAATCCGCCATCGACGACGGATCGGTGCTGGCGCGCACGATCATGCTGCCGTTGCAGACCAACGCGCGGGCCAAGATGTCGGGGCTTCGGCACGGCTTCGTCAAGCTTTTCTGCCGACAGGCCACCGGTGTGGTGATCGGCGGCGTGGTGGTCGCGCCGATCGCCTCGGAGCTGATCCTGCCGATCGCGATGGCCGTGCAGAACCGCCTGACCGTAAACCACTTGGCGCAGACTTTGAGCGTGTACCCGTCGCTGTCGGGCTCGATCACCGAGGCGGCGCGACGGCTGATGGCGCACGATGACCTGGACTGACCCCGCCCAGGTAGCCTTGAACCAACAAATCTACTGACGAGTAACCGACAGGAGACCGCGCCGTGAGCGACGAGATTCGCGTCCCGGCCAGCAAGCAGACCCGGCCGGGTTCGTTTATCGGACCCGAACAGCGCGCCACAGCCTGGGACCGTCTGGGCAGCGAGCAGTTCGACGTCGTGGTGATAGGCGGCGGTGTGGTGGGTTCCGGAGCAGCTCTGGATGCCGCCACCCGAGGGCTGAAAGTCGCACTGGTTGAAGCCCGCGACTTTGCCTCCGGCACGTCGAGCCGGTCCTCCAAGATGTTTCATGGTGGGTTGCGTTATCTCGAGCAGCTGGAATTCGGCTTGGTGCGTGAAGCGCTTTTCGAGCGCGAGTTGTCGTTGACCACGCTGGCGCCTCATCTGGTCAAGCCGCTGCCGTTCCTCTACCCGCTGACCAAGCGGTGGTGGGAACGCCCGTACACCGCTGCCGGCCTGCTGCTCTACGACCAGCTCGGTGGCGCGAAATCGGTTCCTGCGCAAAAGCACTTGACCCGCGCCGGTGCCCTGAGGTTGTCCCCGGGCCTGAAGCGCAGCGCGCTTATCGGCGGGATCCGCTACTACGACACCGTCGTCGACGACGCGCGACACACGCTGACTGTCGCGCGGACCGCCGCGCAGTACGGTGCGGTGGTGCGCTCGTCCACCCAAGTGGTGTCGCTGCTGCGCGAAGGTGACCGGGTGACCGGCGTGCGGGTGCGCGACTCCGAGGACGGCGCGGTCGCAGAGGTGCGTGGCCATGTCGTCGTCAACGCGACCGGGGTTTGGACCGACGAGATTCAGGCATTGTCCAAGCAGCGCGGTCGTTTTCGAGTTCGCGCATCCAAGGGTGTGCACATCGTGGTGCCGCGGGACCGGATCGTCAGCGACGCCGCGATCATCCTGCGCACCGAGAAGTCGGTGATGTTCGTCATCCCGTGGGGCAACCACTGGATCATCGGGACCACCGACACCGACTGGAACCTTGACCTCGCGCATCCGGCCGCCACCAAAGTCGACATCGACTACATCCTCAGCACCGTCAACACCGTGCTCGCTACTCCGTTGACGCACAACGACATCGACGGGGTGTACGCCGGGCTGCGGCCGCTGCTGGCGGGGGAGAGCGAGGAGACATCCAAGCTGTCGCGTGAGCACGCCGTCGCTGTTCCCGCGCCCGGTCTGGTGGCCATAGCCGGCGGCAAGTACACCACCTACCGGGTGATGGCTGCCGATGCGATTGACGCTGCGGCGCAATATGTTCCGGCCCGGGTTGCGACGTCGATCACCGAGAAGGTACCACTGCTGGGCGCTGACGGTTACTTCGCGCTGATCAACCAGACCGAGCACGTCGGCGCGATCGCGGGACTGCACCCGTACCGGGTGCGCCATCTGCTGGACCGCTACGGGTCGTTGCTCAACGAAGTGCTCGCGCTGGCAGCCGACCGGCGCGACCTGCTCAACCCGATCGCCGCCGCACCGGGCTACCTGCGGGTCGAGGCGGCATACGCCGCAATGGCCGAGGGCGCGCTGCATCTGGAAGACGTCCTGGCGCGGCGGACGCGCATCGCCATCGAGTACTCGCATCGCGGCGTCGACTGCGCTCGCGAGGTGGCCGACATCGTCGCGCCGATTCTGGGCTGGACCGCGGCTGATGTCGACCGGGAGGTCGAGACCTACACGGCGCGGGTGGAGGCCGAAGTGCTGTCCCAGGCCCAGCCCGACGATGCTTCCGCGGATGCACTGCGGGCCAGCGCACCAGAGGCCCGCGCCGAGATCCTCGAGCCGGTGCCGCTGACTTGAGGCGCCCGCCGCTGCCGCCACGCGACGGATTGGGACCGGCGCGGCTGAGGGTGCATGGCGGACCGCTGGGCGACGAGCTGGCCAGGCGGTTCGGGCCCGATGTCGCCGCCAGGGCGATCGCCGGCGAGGTTGTCGATCAGCACGGTGCGGTGCTGGACCCGGCCACCGTGCTGCCGGCCGGTGCCGTCGTCTACCTCTACCGCGATCTGCTCGACGAAGTGCCGGTGCCTTTCGACATTCCGGTGCTGTACCAGGACGAGGACATCGTGGTCGCCGACAAGCCGCACTTCCTGGCCACCATGCCGCGCGGCCGCCACGTCGCGCAGACTGCGCTGGTGCGGCTTCGACGGCAACTCGGCCTAGACGAGCTCAGCCCGGCTCATCGGCTGGATCGCTTGACGGCCGGGGTGCTACTGTTCACAACTCACCGCGAGGTTCGCGGGGCCTACCAGACGTTGTTCGCCGGTGGCGCCGTGCACAAGACGTATCTAGCGAGGTCTGCGGTCGACCCGAACGTCATGCTGCCGCGGGTGGTGCGTAGTCGTATTATTAAGCGCCGCAGCAGTTTTCAGGCTGTCGAGGAAGCCGGCGAGCCCAACGCCGAGACGCTGGTGGAGCTGGTGTCGTCCGATGGTCTGTACCGGCTGACACCGCGGACCGGGCGCACCCACCAGCTTCGTGTGCACCTGGCCTCGCTGGGCCTGCCGATCTGCGGGGACCCGCTGTATCCCAACGTCATCGACGTAGCCGCCGACGACTTCTCCACGCCATTGCAGTTGCTGGCGCAGCGCATTGAATTCGACGATCCGCTAAGTGAGACGCGCCGCGAGTTCGTCAGTTCACGACGGTTGGAGCGTCAGCCCTAGCAGCGCTCAGCGCCGCGAAGCATGGGTGCGAGGCCAGGCGCAGCCCCTGCCTGCAGGTCAACGGTGGCCGTGCGTTGGCCCGGGAGGGTGACCGTCGGGACGGTTGCCGCCGCCTTCGTGGGTGCCACGCCCTGAACGACAGCCCGGAGAGTGTCCCAGGCTCGCGTCGTCAGGAAGCCGGCATCGATAGAGCGAATATTTGTCAGATTGCCAAGTTTGACGTGGCTCAGGCTCGTCAGCACGTTTCTGTCCTTAAGTGACCCGACACGGTCGTCCGGGGCGTCTCGCAGTGACTGGCGCGGATACTTTCCAAGTTCGTGATCGGCGTCACAGACCGGTCTCCAATGACCAACCGCCAATCGGCGTGCACAATTCCCACGGTACGTCCCGGGAGGCGTTCGGGCGGGGTGGGTGACAGCAAGTCGCGTGGCGTGTCTTGGGCGCGCCCGCGTTCCATGACGGCATGGCCACCCCTTCCACCTGGGCAAATGCCGTGTCCGCAACGTGGCTGAGAACTAGTTGACGTGTGATTAACAGCACCGACGTGTGATCTTTTCGATATCAAACGTCAGACGGCTCTCAGTATCTGCCCAAGGTCAGTCATCGGACCCACCACCCGCGCCTTCAGCGCATCGGAGGCTAGCGGTCAGTTTTTCGTCGCGCACGCGCGCTGACGCTGGAATTGCGCGTCGGGAACATGAACGGGCGGGAAACCGGGGCCGAAATCGTGAGTACCGCGCCTCCAGCGGATGCTGGGCATCATGACCGAACTGCGAATCTTGTTACCATGCCTCATGGATGCGAACGACTAGCGGTGCGGCGTGCGATGCGCCGGTTCGATCATCTTCTTTGTACCGTCTGAAGGAATTGGATTGAAGCTCAATCGATTTAACGCCGCACTGAGCATTCTCGTGACTGCTGTGCTGTTCTTGTCGGCGTGTGGCGGTCACAACAACGCCTCTGGCGGGGGAACGACGAGCCCGGCTCCGGTGAAAGTGACCTGCGGAGGCAAGCCGGACCTGAACGCCAGTGGCTCCACCGCTCAGAAGAACGCGATGAGCGTATTCATCAAGGCCTTCGCGCAATCCTGCCCGGGACAGTCGCTCAATTACACCGCGGATGATTCCGGTACCGGGATTCGCGACTTTCTCGACAACAAAAGCGATTTCGCCGGGTCCGATTCCACGCTGACCACCGACGAGTACGCCAAGGCGCAGCAGCGGTGCGGTTCGCCCACCTGGAACCTGCCGATGGTGGTCAGCCCGATCGCGATCGCTTTCAACGTCAAGGGCGTGACGTCGTTGAACCTCGACGGTTTGACCGCGGCGCAGATCTTCAACGGACAAATCAATATGTGGAACGACGGCGCGATCCAGCTACAGAACCTGGGTGTGCAGCTGCCCAACGAGCCGATTCACGTCATATTCCGCGGTGACGAATCCGGGACTACCGACAACTTCCAGAAGTATCTCGACACCGCTTCCAGGGGCACGTGGGGCTTTCCGGCCGGGCGGAAGTTCAACGGCGGAGTCGGCCAGCCCGCCGTCGGCAACGATGGCGCTGCCGATACCGTCAAAAACACCGAGGGGTCGGTCACCTATCTCGCGTGGTCGTTCGCTCAGACGCACAACCTGAATGTGGCCAGCATCATCACGTCGGCCGGTCCGGATCCGGTGACGATCAGTCCTGAGTCAGTGGGCAAGACGATTTCCACGGCGTGGTTCATCAAGAGGGGCGACGATCTTGCCCTCGACACCATCTCGTTCTACCGGCCCAACCAGCCCGGTGCGTACCCGATCGTGCTTGCGACATATGAGATCGTGTGCTCGAAGTATCACGATCCGAAGGTCGGCACGGCCGTCCGGGCTTTCCTGCAGAGCGCTATCGGTCCGGGTCAGGACGGTTTGATTGGCGCCGGTTACATTCCAATTCCCACAGAGTTCAAGCCGCGACTACTAAACTCCATCAACGCCATCTCGTGAGGAGTCGATGCTCAATGTTCGAGGTTATTTTTCACCGTAGTCAACCCGGTGTTCCAAGAGTTTTCCCACGGTAGTAAATCTTTTGAATCATGGAGTTCACGACGCTGCCACCTGAGGTGATCTCCGCACTAATTCATTCGGGACCCGGTGCGGAATCGCTGGCCAATGCCGCCGCGGCATGGCAACAGCTCAGCGCCAACCTGGAAGACGCGGCGGACAACTATGCCTCGTCGCTGTCGTCAATGGACGAGAGCTGGTACGGCCCGTCGTCGGCGGCCATGTTCCAGTCCGTGACGCCGTACGTGACGTGGCTGCGCACCACCGCGCAGCAGGCCCAGCAGACCGCAGCGGCAGCACAGTCCGCATCGGCCGCCTTCAGCTCGGTACAGGCGTCCGTGGTTCCGACGGCCACCGTCGCCGCCAACCGAACGCGTCTCGTACAGCTATTGGCCACCAACGTATTTGGGCGAAACCTTCCCGCCATCGCCCAAACCGAATCTGAGTACCAGACCATGTGGGCGAACAACGCGGCGGCGATGACCCGCTATCAGGCGGCCTCCTCCCAGGCATCCACACTGCCGCAGTTGACGTCGCCGACCTCGACGACCAACCCGTCGGCGTTGACAACGCAAGCCAGTTCGGCGACGCCTGCCGCGACCACCTCGTCGGGGGCCACGGTCGCGGCGGCAAGCCCTGCCCCCGCCTTGCCCACTGCCTTCGACCCCAACACCGGCTTTGTCGGGCTGGCGAATACCTACGCCAACCAGTTCGTCTCGTCCGGATTCCCGATCAACATGCTCAGCTATCTGGCTCAGAACCAGTCGGCCCAGGCACTGCAGGGTGTGAGCGCCCAGGTCAGTCAGGGGCTTTCGGAGGGCGAGAACGCGTTGGGTGGGGCCGCGTCAAATTTGGGTGGGGGTGCAGCCGGAGCTTTGGGGGCGCTGGGTCAAGGCGGGGGCGGACTGAGTGCGCTGGGCGCCGCCGGACTCGGCGAGGTCAATACATCCGCGGCGTTGGGCGCCGCGGTGCCGATGGGCAACCTTTCCGCGCCGCCCAGCGCGGCGCCATTGCTGGCGACGCCGGTACAGCTTGCGTCGGCGGCCACGCCGCTGGGCGCGGGCGGAGCCCCCGGGATGCCGATGCTCCCGCCGCTCATGCCGCCGCCGATTTCACCGGGCAGTGGCTGGCGCAAGCGCAAGGCGCAGAAGTACGAAGACATCGCGATCGGCGCCGAGCTCAAGGGCAAAGTGATCAAGCCGCCGCCGTCGGCGGGATAAGCGAGATCGTGGTCGGCGACTCAGTCGCCGGGACGCGGCGCGCTGGTATGCAGAGAGTCCAGACCGTGCTGGATGCCCTCATCCACCTGGCTTTTGAGGTCTGAGGCGCTGTCCGGCATCCCGGTGGCCGGATTGCAGCTACAGCTGAGGGTGCCGAACTGGCTGGGTTCGGCGTCGGCCGGTGTTGTCGTAATGACAGTTGCAGCGAGCGCGATCGCGGCGCCGACCAATAACTTCTCGATGATCAAAGATGCTCCGTTGGGGTCGATACCCCAGTATGCGGATTTTTTCAGGCTCCCGCATGTCGGGGGCAGAACGCGGCGATGCTGACGCCGACGAAGAACCCGGCGTGGTAGCCGTCCAGGCCACTCTGCTGCATGATGTCGTTCGCGACGTCGCTCGATGCCCTACCGCCATCGAGTCCGTCGCAGACCTGATGACCGGCGATGACCGCGGCCTGTCCAGATGCGAAGGTAATCCCCTTGGCCTTCAGCGCATTCAAGAAGTTGGAGTCGACGGCGTCGGCATGCGCGCTCGGCGCGGCGAGTTCCATGACGCTGAACGGGGCGAACACCAGGACTAGGCCGGTCAGAATTGATCGCACAGGTTTGGGCGAGCGCACTGGGGTGGTCGTCCTTTCTCATCCTGTCCGCTGAGCAGAAGCGTGAGTGTTGCTGACAGCAAGCGAAACCGCTGACATTGCGATCATTGCATGCCGCGCCCGGACTTTTGAAGCGCGCGGTGAGGTCGACGCGGGTCACTGTGATCGTTAACCGTTTAGACATGCTCTGGGCGTTCAACGTTGGCAGGCCGGGCACCAGTACGCAACCCGCTCGCCGCCGCCGTCACGCTTGATGGGCGTGCCGCAGCGACGGCAATGTTGGCCCGCTCGCCCGTACACCCACAGTTGCCGGCCAGCCCGCATGTCGCCGGTGGTACAGCGATTCTGCCGGAACCGGTTGGCCCACAACATGTCGCGGGCGCGGGCGACCAGTCGTTGGGGGTTCGCGATCGCGCTCACTAGTGCGGTGGGCAGGTGTCCACTGACGAAACACAATTCGTTGCAGTAGACGTTGCCGATCCCGGCCATGATCCGTTGGTCCGGCAGGGCCTCGGCGATCCGCCGATCCGGGTCGGCCGTCAGATTGGCGGCGGCAACCTCGGGGTCCCAGTCCGCGCCCAGCAGATCGGGTCCCAGGTGGTCGACGACGTCGCCGTCATTGGCGCGCTCGAGTATCTCCAGCACGCCGAGGTCGATGCCAACCGCGCGGATATCGCTGGCTTCCAAGATGATCCGGACCCGATGGTCGGCGCGGCTCGGCCGCGTAGTGACTCGCCAACTGCCGTCCATCTTCAGATGCGAGTGGATGCTGGCCGGTCCGACGCGAATAAATAAGTGCTTGCCTCTGCTGCACACCTCGTCGACGACGTGACCGCTCAGGTCGACCGTGGCATAGCTGGGGACCCGGACATCGCAGCGGGTCAGCGTGCGACCGACCAACGCGTTCCGCAGCGTCTCTGCGGTGCGGAAAACGGTGTCACCCTCAGGCATCGGCTACCGCAGCCGCAGTCCGCGCGGAGTCCGGGCGAATCCGGCGTCAGTCAAGGCCGCAACCACCGTCGACGAGACTTGCGGCGCCAACACCGGAGCGCTGTTGATGCGCTCGATGAGGATGGAGTTGACCCGCCCGCCGGAGACAAGGTCGGCGAGCGCGACTGCCGCAGCGTGGTTCGCTTCGGAGTCATCGTCGGCGAAGCTCAGCAAAGACCTCCCGCCGCGCTCGAGGAACCACACCAGTTCGCCGTCGACTAGCACGACCAGCGCTCCGGCTTTGCGGCCCGGCCGGGCCCCGCCGTCGCCGTCCGGTGAGCGCGCCGGCCAGGCCAGTGCCGCGCCATAGGGATTGGCCGGGTCGGCGGCGGCCAGCACCACCGCCCGGTACTCCGGCCGTTCGGGGTCCACACCGTCGAGGTAGCTGCGCAGCCGGTCGACCGTGGACGCGACGGCGAACTGGGCGCCGCCTAACGATTCGACGAAATAGCCGCGCTGACAGCGGCCGGCATCCTCGAAAGCGGTCAGCACCTTGTACAGCGCGGCGAAGCCACCCAGTACGCCCTCCGCCGTCACCGCGCCGCGGGTCAGCACGCCATGCCGGCTCAGCAGCAGCTCCGCCTGGTGATGGGCTCGCACGGTGGAGTCCGGTTCGGGCGTCGGCAGTGCCGACCAGCGGCCGGCCACCGTCGGATCGGCGGCCCGCGCCTGCGCGTGCGCGACGCTGTAGCGGCTCAGGCGTGGCGGGCGCCTGCCGCGTCCCTGCCGATGGGCCGGGGCCGATCGCTTACGCGCGCCCGGGCCACCCGACAGCATCGCGCGCACCGGCGCGAACGTGTCGCCGGTTACCCATCCGGCCCAAATCAATTCCCACAGCGCCGCTTTGAGCTCGGCTTCGCCGGCTCCGTCATGGCCCAGCTGTCGAAAGAAGAACGCGCCGCCGCCGGCCAGCATGTCCAAGATCGCGCGATGAGTCGCGGTGAAGTCGATCTCCGATCCGGCAGCCAGGGTCAGCGGCGCGGAATCTGCGGTGTGGAAGGCCACCCAGCCGTCGCTGCCGGAGATCGTGCCCGACCCTGACCACATCACCTCGCCGGAGGCCAGCAGTTCGTCGAGCATCGCGGGGGAGTAGTCGGGCACCCGTGGTGCCAGCACCAGCGATTCGATCGCCGACGCCGGTAATGGGACGCCAGCGAGCTGATCGATGACTGCCGCCAGGCCGTCCACGCCGGAGTTGGCGGCCGGCCCGTGGCCGGCGCCCACGCCATGCCAAGCCGGCAGGAAACGCGCGTAGGCGCTGGTGCTGACAGGCTCGACTTGGGCGCGCAGCGCCGCCAGCGATCTGCGCCGCAGGATCCGCAGCACGTCGGCGTCACACCACTGGTCGCCGGTCGCCGCAGTGGAGAACTCGCCGCGGACCAGTCGCCCGTCGGCGGCCAACCGGCCCAACACGTCGGCGGCGACGCGCAGCCCGAGCCCGAACCGGGCGGCGACGTCGGCCGTGGTGAACGGCGCGTGGGTACGGGCAAATCGGCCCAACAGTTCGCCCAACGGATCGGCGACGGCCTCGGTGAAGCTGGCCGGAACGCCGACCGGCACAGCAACTCCGACGCCGTCGCGCAACCGGCCGATGTCCTCGATTGCCACCCACCAGCTGCGGCCGGCGAACGAAACCGGTAGCGCACGCTTGGCGGCGAACAGCGCCTCCAGCCAGCCACCGACATCAGCGCCGCCGGCGCGTTCGGCGATCTCGTCGACGGTCAGCGGGCCGAGTAGCCGCAGCAGATCGGCGACCGCTTCGGCATCGCGGGCCGCCCGATCCGCCAAGAGGTGCTGCAACTGCCGGCCGGTGCCCGCGACGACGTCGGGATCCAGCAGTTCGCGCAGCTCGACTCGGCCGAGCAACTCGGCCAGCAGCGTGGGGTCCAGCGACAGCGCGGCGGCGCGGCGTTCGGCCAGCGGGCTGTCGCCCTCGTACATGAATGCCCCGACGTAGCCGAACAACAGCGAGGCCGCGAACGGCGATGGTGTCGCGGTTTCGGTTTCCAGCACGCGAATCTTGCGCGCGGCGATGTCGGTCATCAGCCCGGCCAGCGTCGGGACGTCGTAGACGTCCTGCAGGCACTCGCGCACCGTCTCCAACACGATCGGGAAGTCCGGGTACTTGCGGGCCACGTCGAGCAGCTGGGCGGCGCGCTGACGCTGGTGCCACAGCGGCGACCGGCGGCCGGGATGTCGTCGCGGCAGCAGCAGCGCCCGCGCGGCGCATTCCCGGAATCGCGAGGCGAACAGCGCCGAACCGCCCACCTCCGCCGTGACGATCGGGTCGATCTCATCGGCATCGAAGACGAACAGCTCAGCACCCGGCGGCGCGTCGCTCGAGTCGGTTCCGGACTCCGAAATGGTGTCGGGGAGCCGCACCACGATGCCGTCGTCCGACGCGGTCGGTTTCTCGTCGATGCCGTAGCGGTCACGCAGCCGCCGGCTCACCGCCAGGGCGAGCGGACCGTGCACCCGTAGACCGTAAGGAGAGTGCAGGATCACCCGCCAGTCGCCCAGCTCGTCCCGAAACCGCTCGACCAGCAACGTGGTGTCGGTGGGCACGACGTTGGTGGCGGTGCGCTGGTCGTCCAGCAGCCGCCACAGGTTGTCGGTGGCGTACTCGTTGAATCCCAATTCAGCGCAACGGTTTTCGAACGCATTGCGGTCCAGCCCGGCCAGCTCGCCGGTGAACTGGCCGACCGCACGGCCGAGTTCGGCGGGGCGGCCCGAATCGTCGCCGCGCCAGAACGGAAGCCGGGCCGGCTCGCCCGGGGCAGGTATGACCAGCACACGGTCGTGGGTGATCTCGGTGATTCGCCAACTGGTGGCACCCAGCGCGATGACATCACCGGGCCGCGATTCGTAGACCATCTCCTCGTCGAGTTCGCCGACCCGCGAGGGGGTTTCGGAGTCGGTGGCCAGGTAGACGGTGAACAGGCCGCGGTCCGGGATGGCGCCACCCGAGGTCACCGCGAGCCGCTGCGCGCCGGGCCGCGCAGTCACGGTGCCGCTGTCGCGGTCGTACACCAGCCGTGGCCGCAGTTCGGCGAATTCGGTTGACGGATACTTGCCGGAGAGCAGATCCAGGGTGGCCTCGAATGCGCTGTGCGGCAGCGTCGCAAACGGTGCACTGCGCCGTACGGTGTCGAACCAGCGGTCGACGTCTAGCGGCTCCAACGCGGCCGCGGCCACGGTGTGCTGGGCCAGGATGTCGAGCGGATTCGTCGGCACCCGCATCGTCTCGATCTGGCCGGTGAGCATGCGCTGCACCGTCACCGCGCATCCGATCAAGTCGGTGCGGTGTTTGGGAAAGAGCACCCCCTGGGAGATCTCGCCGACCTGGTGTCCGGCGCGCCCGATGCGTTGCAGTCCGCTGGCCACCGACGGTGGTGCTTCCACCTGAATCACCAGGTCGACTGCGCCCATGTCGATGCCCAGTTCCAGGCTCGAGGTCGCCACGACCGCCTTCAGTCGCCCGGATTTCAGGTCCTCTTCGACGATGGCGCGCTGTTCCTTGCTGACCGAGCCGTGATGGGCGCGGGCCAGTAACGTTGGGGCGCCGTAGGTTTGGCCGCTGCCCAGCAAGTGTGCGGGAGCGCCGCCGGCAACCTTCGGGTTGGTGTCGGACGACAAGGCTCGATTGCCCGTGCGTTCGGCGTGAATTTCGTTGAGCCGGGCGGTCAGTCGTTCAGCCAGCCGCCGCGAGTTAGCGAACACGATCGTCGAATTGTGCGATTCGACGAGGTCGACCAGTCGCGCCTCGACATCGGGCCAGATGCTGTTGTTCGTCAGGTTGGCCATATCGGGGACCGGAACCTGCACGGTCAATTCAAAAGTCTTGGCCGCCGGCGGGGAGACGATGGTCGTCGGGGATGCCCCGGAAAGGAACCGGGCCACTTCTTCGGGCGGACGCACGGTGGCCGACAACCCGATTCGCTGCGCCGGCGCCTGCAACATGCCGTCGAGGCGCTCCAGTGAAAGGGCAAGGTGCGCACCCCGTTTCGTACCGGCGATGGCATGTACCTCGTCAACGATCACGGTCTGCACGCCGGCCAAAGCGTGTCGCGCCGCCGACGTCAACATCAGAAACAGCGACTCCGGCGTCGTGATCAGCACATCGGGCGGGTTTCTGATCAGCTGTCGACGGCGAGCCGGCGAGGTGTCGCCGGACCGCAGCCCGACAGTGATCTCCGGCGCGGGCAGCCCCCGTTGTGCGGCGACCCGGGTCATCCCGGCCAGCGGTGTGCGCAGGTTGCGCTCGACGTCGACGGCCAGCGCCTTCAGCGGCGACACGTAGAGCACCCGGGTACCGGCTGACCGCTCACTACGCGGTGCACCCGCCAGGGCGTCGATGGCCCACAGAAACGCGGCCAGCGTCTTGCCGGAACCGGTTGGAGCGATGACCAGCGTGTTATGGCCGTCGGCGATCGCCGACCAGGCTTCCGCCTGCGCGGGGGTGGGCGCCGCGAACGTACCCGCGAACCAATCGCGAGTGGCGACGCTGAACCGCGCGAGTGCGTCGTCAGGCACAGGGGTCACCCAGCCATCATGACAACGGGGTACGACAAAGCTTGTTAGCGCTGGTCGGACGCCATCGGCTTGGCCAGTTGATCGGGGATGTTGTCGACCCGGATGATCGCGTCGAGCAGCGCATGAGCGCAGGTATCGCTGAGGTGGTTCGCGTCGGTGTCCGGGTGAATGATGCGTTGCCTGCACACCTCGAAGGTCATCGCCAGCCAACCGTGGATGACGATCCGCAGGTCGCGTTCGACAATGGGATCGAGCGGACTGCCCGATCCGTCGACCTCCATGACGCGGCTCATGATGTGTTCCATCTGGCGGTCCTTGGCCTCGTCGTCGATGCCGAGTAAGACCGGATCGGAGCGGCCGAGTCCGACATATGCCGCCCACGCTGCGTGCGGGTGCTCCTGGTGGTACTGCATGTAGGCAAGGACACCGCCGCGCACCTCTTCGAAGAGGTTCTGACCGGGCGTCGCCGGGGTGTTGGTGGTCTCGAACAGCTGATCGGCTTGCCCCTTGACAACGGCGGCGAAGAACGCCCGCTTGTCGGGGAAGTAGTGGTACATCAACGCCCTGGATACACCGGCCCGCTCGGCGATCTCGTCGATGCGGACCTCGTCGTAGGGCCGTTGCCCGAAGACCTCCGCGCCTAATGCGAGCAACTCGGCGCGGCGATCATCCGGGGATAGCCGGCGCCGGGGTGTACGCATAGAGCAGATGGTACTTGTCGATCCTTTGCGCAGGCCCGCAACGCTCGGGAAGCCACTGCAGACTTCATATTGCCCAGCTCGTCAATTCCCGATCATCACCTCGTGTTTGTCGCGAAGCCCTGACTACCGGTTTACCAGCGCGTTCGTGACCTCAGCGAAGTAGTCGGCGGTTCGCGGTATTACTCCGGGCCATTCGCCCGGGCAACACGCGCTGCCCGGGATCTCACGCCTGTGCTGGCGCCGCGGGCAATAGAATCGGTGTGCCATGGATGCCAGAAGCGAGCCCACCCGCCGCGGACTGAGTCAGCGCATCGGTGTGCTGGTTGACGGTTTCGAGACCGTGATTTATGCCATGGCCTTCGTACTCCTGGTCGCGGCCGCCGTGCTGGTGGTGATCGGCGGCGCAGAGGCCGTCGTGCAGGCCGCGACTCATAAGGTCAACACGCTGCAGGGTGGCGTCCTGGTCCTGGACCGGGTCTTGATGGTGCTGATCATCGCCGAGATCGCGGCGACGCTGCGCGCGGTGCTGCTCTATCACGAAATCGCCGCAGAGCCTTTCCTTTTCATCGGGCTGATTGCCTGTGTGCGACGGATCCTGATCGTGACCGCGGCATCCGAACAGGTCCACTCGGACAAGGAACTCGACCGCCTTCTGTTCGAACTGGGCGCACTGGGACTTTTGGTCATCGGCATCGCCGCGGCGATCTTCATGATCCGGTACAGCTCTCGACGCCCAGCGCCGACGCATGCCGAGTCCGGCTGAGCTCACCTCGGACGCTGGTTTACCGGCCTCGGGTCAACGGGTATACGGAAGTGGCGCGTGTGTCCGCGCGTGATAGCGATAGAGGATCCCCGATGCAAACACAACATCACCCCTCAACCAGCGACCGTCTTGGGCGCGAAGACAACGAAGTGCACGCCGCGGTCCGGTTCGGTGTGCTGGCCGCGGTCGCGGGGCTGGCATTTTTGATCGTTGCCGCGCTGTGGGACAGCACCTGCAAGGGCGCGATGTCCATCGACACGGTGGCATGTGGAGCCCCGCAGCTGACCATTCTGGCGTTCGGCGCCCCGCTGATCCTGCTGGCCGCCGGCATCTGGGCCTTCGTCCGTACCTACCGGGTCTGGCGCGACCACGGAGTTTGGTGGGCCTGGCAGGGCGCCGGGTGGTTTTTGATGATCCTGATGTTCGTCACGCTCACCATGGGCGCCCCGATCGCCGGGCCGATCCTGGCGCGTTGATCGCCCAGTGGTTTCGTAGTTTGCTGCTCAGTTTGTTCTTGGCCAGGCTCGAATAACCGGAGATTCCAAGCTCTTTGGCGCGTTTCTTGAGTTGCGGCACGGTCCGGTCGTCGTAGGAGCCTCGAGTCGCCGCCTGACCTGCCGATGCTGGATCGCCCGCGCGCCGCTGCAGCGTTGGAAATGCGCGCGGCCTTCTCGTTGGAGTCGCCCTGCTCGCGCAGCTCTCGGTAGAGCGTTTCATCCTTGATCGACGGGTTGGGCAGCATGCCCTCCTTCGCAGTCAGATCGGGTTTTAGTTGTCGCCGCGAGTGGGTATCTGCTTGTGACCATGATGAGTTTGTCGGCGGAAGGACCGCCAGTCACCCGATCATGGGCGACAGAATTACGAATGCGATGAGATAGATGCCCACTGCGATCAGTACGAGGATCACCAACGTGATGACGGAGATCACCGCAATGCGCCGAATGCGGCGGGTGCGCTCGATTTCCGTCGTCTCGCTCGAATCCATGGCGCGTGGAATACCCGGCGGCGATCATGACTAACCAGCTGGAGCACGAGGGTAATGTCGGTCAAACAATGCTGGGAGGCCCGATGACCGTTGCTGCGAAGCCCGTCAAGAACCAGCAACGCGGCGAAGGCGCGGTTGAACTGCGCGTTGCGGCGAAGCTGGAGAACCTGGCGGTTTTGCGGACGTTGGTGGGCGCAGTCGGCACCTTCGAGGACCTGGATTTCGATGCGGTGGCCGATCTGCGGCTCGCGGTCGACGAAGTGTGCACCCGGTTGATTCGCTCCGCCATTCCGGACGCCATGCTGGCCATCGTGGTCGATCCGCGCGACGACGAACTGAAGGTCGAGGCGTCGACGACGTGCGACAGCGACGACGTCGTGACACCGGGCAGCTTCAGTTGGCATGTGTTGACGTCGCTGACCGATGACGTTCAGACCTTTCAGGACGGTAGCGGCCCTGACGGTCATCGCGTCTTCGGTGTCATCCTGACTACCCGACGGGCGGGCTCCGCCAGGTGACAGCGCGAGCTGTCGGTGGTTCATCATCTCGGCCGAACGAATACGCCGATGTTCCCGACATGTTCCGAGAGCTGGCCGGTCTTGACGCCGAATCGTCGGACTTCCAGCGCCATCGGGACAAGATCGTCGAGCGGTGTCTGCCGCTGGCCGACCACATCGCCCGACGCTTCGAGGGCCGCGGTGAGCCCCGCGACGACCTGGTTCAGGTGGCTCGCGTCGGACTGGTCAACGCCGTCACGCGGTTTGACGTTGAGGCCGGTTCCGACTTCGTCTCCTTTGCGGTGCCCACGATCATGGGTGAGGTC
>DATAZN010000279.1:0-6619 GCA_036272035.1 Mycobacterium sp.
CGGATGAATTGGTCACCCATCGTTGTCATGAAACCCAGGGCCGCCTCAAACGCGAGATCGCCGGCGCGGGAACCCGGCTCCCTCAACGCACCGCGAATGTCGTGCTCATGGGTCAGGGTGTCGAACACGAGCTGGCATACCGCTGCATCGGATGCAAAAGCGAGGTCCGCCGACACCGAGTCGAGCGACTGCCCCCACAGATCGAGTAGGTCGTCGATGCTGTGTCTGCCTAGCCGCGCGACCTGTGCGTCCGCCCAGGGCCCGGTGCCCTTCTTCTCCAAGTTCAGCGCAACGATGTCCTGGGCAACACCAGCCAGGTGCGCGACCACCTGTCGGATGGTCCAGCCGGGGCACGCGGGGACTGCCAGCTCCGCGATGCCATCGCGCCCGCGCACCAGCGCATCGACACGTTCACAGATCAGACGATATGCCGCCCCCGCCTCACTGATCGACACCAGTTGGGGCACTTGGCCGTAACGCACACCCACAGATTGTCCCTCTCGCCGAACTCAGAACTCGACTATCGGTAGACGCTACACCAAAAATAAGAAATATAAGGGAACTATGTGGTAACAATAAGGGAGAGACGTTCTGGGGGCCACCGAAATCCCCAGGCGGGGGAGAAGCAGGCGGCCGGCGGAACTCCCGAGCAGCGGCGTCGCCAGGGCGATGCGGTCTGGGACGACGCCGCGCAAGCCTGGCTGATCCTGGGCTACCACGCGGCGCGGCAGGTGCTCAACGACCCTGGCTGGACCAGCGACCCCAGGGCCAATCTCGACACCCGCGCCGCGATCGCGTCCCTGGGATCGGAGATGGTCGATCGGTCCATGTTGCTCACCGACGGAACCAACCACAGGCGACTGCGCGACTCCGTCCGAGACGTGTTCACACCATCGTTCGTTGCCGGCCTTAACGACGGAGTCGAAACCATCGCCGCAGCGGTGATCGACCATCCACCCGCAGGTGAGCCGTTCGACTTCATGACAGACATCGCACTGCCACTGCCGCTTACCGTGGCCGCAGAATGGCTAGGAATGGATCCCGACAACGCCAAAATCCTCCGCGAGGAATCACTCGCGATCATCCGCATGCTCGGCGCCCTGGCCGAGGCCGACGAAATCAACACCGGCGCTGCAGCATTCACGACACTCATCGCCGAATTCCTGCCGCTGGCCGCTGACCGCCGCGCGCACCCCGCCGAGGACCTGCTCAGCTTCATCGCCGCCGACCCAGCGCTCGAACTCGACGACGTCATCATCAACGCCATCCTGATCGCCGTCGCAGGACACGAAACCACCGCAAACCTCCTGGGTGCGGCCATGATTCGGCTCCTGCAACCCGACCCGGCCGGCTCTCGGCGCGTCGACACTCTCGACATCAACGATCCAGCAGTGCTCACCGAGCTACTACGCCTCGACGGGCCAGTCCAAGCAAGCGCCCGCACCGCCACCCAGGATCAGCGCGTCGGCGGCGCGGAAATCACCACCGGCCAACAGGCCCTCGTCGTCCTGGCTGCCGCTAACCGCGACCCGAAGATCTTCGACCTGCCGGCCGACTTTCGGCCAGACCGCCGCGGGGCCGCACCTTTAGCATTCGGATACGGCACGCACTACTGCCTCGGCTCAGCTCTGGCACGACTAGAGATAACAGTGGCCCTGCGCCACATCTTCGCCCGGACACCAACAATGACCGCACCGGCAACGTGGCGCGATACTCCCGCCATCCGCGGACCCCGTCACGTCCCGATGGTCTTTGGTAACTGAGCCACAAGTGGGAGCCAGCGCGCTTATCGATTGGACTCGGCGACCATCATCGGTAGGAGGTAGGTGCGGACGTAGGCGCGGGCGTCGTCGAGGTTGGCGAGTTTGATGCTGGAGTGCGGGGTGATGATGAATGAGAGCGTGAGTCGGGTGTGCAGTTCCGCGATGGTACGCAGGTGTCGTTCTTGAGCAGGTGTTGTGAGGCGGTCTGGGTGAAGATCGTTGCGCAGCATGGCTATTGATTGATCGGTGGCGAAGTCGAGAAGGGGGCCGGCATCGACGGTCAGGCTGGGCAGGATCGTTTCGGGTTCGGTGCGGAGAAGTTTTTTGAGCAGGACGTGTTCGCGCATGAATGTCACGGTGAACACGGTGCCGTGGACGAGGCGGTCCTCGAGTGTTTCGCCGCGGGCGCGGGCCTTGGCGCTGCCTTCGAAAAAGCGGCGGACCTCGGAGAGCACGATCGCGTCGTTGAGTGCGGCTTTGGTGGGGAAGCGACGGTAGAGGGTGGCGCGGCCGACGCCGCTGCGGCTGGCGACATCATCCATGGTGCTGCGGCGCATGCCGACTTCTTCGGCTTGAGCCAGCGCGGCGGCCAGGATGCGCTCGGTGATCCGGTCGGGGTTCTCGATCTGGGCCAAGACGGCGGGATCGGGAGTGGCCAGTCGCTGCACGAACTCTGATGTGCGGCTCGATGCCATCACATTCCTCCTTCCTCCTTGCCGGCTGGGCCAGACGGTCGTATCGTCACACGTATGCGGCAGAGACGGAAAGAGTATCACCGTCTCATTCGTCTCATGGAGGATCGGCGCGGGGAAGGTGCGTCATGAGGATCAGTTTGTGGAGCCGCTGGCTAGCAATGCACGGAGTTCCGCGGGCCTTTATGGCAGTGCAGGCCCGCCGCGGGGATCCGCTCGGTCGGCTGATCGCCAATCACGGCCGCGGCGCGGACCCGTATCCGGTGATGGATAAGATCAGGGCGGGTGGCCCGCTGGTGCGCAAGCGGTTCGCCTGGGCCACCGCTGACCATTCTGTGTGCCGAGAGATCCTGCGCGACAATCGGTTCGGCGTCACTGACCCGACCGCGATGGAACTGCCCGCTCCGCTGCGGGCGCTGATATCGCGGACCGATCCACGGGTGGCCAACCCGGTCGAACCACCTGCCATGGTGATCGTCGACCCGCCTGATCACACCCGCTACCGACAGCTGGTTGCGCAGAGCTTTACCCCGCGCGCTATCGAAGCCCTGAGGACCCGCGTGGCCGAGGTGACCTATGAACTGCTCGATCGTATGGCCGCCATCCCCCATCCTGACCTGATCGGTGACTTCGCCGCGCAACTGCCGGTGGCGATCATCGCTGAAATCCTTGATCTTCCTCCTGCCATACGGCCGCACATGTTGGCCTGGGGAAACAGCGGCGCACCGCTGCTCGATGTCGGCATCCCTTGGCGGACATACCGGGCCGCTATCGACGGCCTGCGCGGAGCCGATCGCGAACTGGCAGCCCACGTACAGCAGATTCGGGCCGGCAAGCCCGGCGATAATCCGTTTAGCCAGCTTGCTGCCGGCGGCGACCTCACCGAGCGTGAACTGACCGCCAACGCCGCCCTGCTCGTTGGCGCGGGGTTCGAAACCACCGTCAACCTGATCGGGAACGGCATCGTCGCCCTGCTGACCCACCCCGAGCAGCTGGCCCTGCTGCGTGAGCAGCCCGACCTGTGGCCCGCTGCGATCGAGGAGATCCTACGGATCGACAGCCCCGTGCAAATGACGGCACGCACCGCTGGGTGCGACGTCAACATTGCCGGCAATCAGATCACTGCTGGCGACATGGTCGTCCTGCTGCTCGGCGGAGCCAACCACGACCCCGGCGTCTTCACCGACCCGACCCGATTCGACATCACCCGTCCGAATGCTCGCGAGCATCTGGCATTTAGCACCGGCATCCACGTCTGCCTCGGTGCGGCGCTAGCGCGCATCGAAGGCCTCACTGCACTACGCGCATTGTTCGAGACATTCCCTGATCTAGAGCTGACGGCCTCCCCACAACGGCGCGGCCTGGTCAATCTGCGTGGATTCGCCCGACTTTCAGCTCAACTGGGCGCCCGACGACCAGCACGAACACCGCAGCTCGCCTAACAGTGAGTGCTAGGCAGCGCCGTGCCGGTCAGCCGCAGGCTTTCTCTGTTCAGAATCGTGACGGCATACTCCCAGCTATGGCCACCGTGGTTGCTTTTCACGCACATCCCGACGATGAAGCGGTGCTGACGGGTGGAAC
Organism: Mycobacterium sp.; assembly: GCA_036272035.1. GTDB lineage: Bacteria > Actinomycetota > Actinomycetes > Mycobacteriales > Mycobacteriaceae > Mycobacterium. Next base: position 4,037 of record DATAZN010000279.1, read on the forward strand.
GTTAGCGAGGGCGGCTGCGGCGGGTCATCGTGTGGTAATTGTGACCGCGACCGATGGACGTATGGGCAACGAGCTCGATCGAACGCGAATGAATGAATTGCGTTCTAGTGCTGAAATTCTCGGTGCAAGTCGGGTTGAATGCCTTGGCTACGCCGATAGCGGCTATGGGCCGATCTCTATGACGATCCTCCTGGGAGGATCAGGTTTGCACGAGCCAGTATCGACGAAGCGGCGCACCAACTAACGAACATACTTCGCGCCGAAAACGCGCAGCTGCTGCTGAGCTATGAAGCCAACGGCGGCTACGGCCACCGTGATCACGTGCAGGTGCACCGCGTCGGCAGGCGAGCTGCCGAATTAGCCGGCACCCCGCGCGTGCTTGAAGCGACGATGCCACGTGAATTACTGCGCCGAGTCGGTAACCTGTGCCGTTGGCTGCGGTTGCCAGCACCATATGGCCAAGACGAGCTGGCGGCGGGATATGCGCCGCGAGCGGCGATCACCCACCGAATCAACGTCCGCCGATTCGCGCGGCAGAAGCGAGACGCGTTCGCCGCCCATCGCTCTCAGATCGGGAGCGGACGCAACGCACGGCTGTTCGGGCTACTCCTTCGAGTACCGCCGCATACATTCGGTCTCATCTTTGGCCGAGAGTGGTTCATCGAACCCGGTCAATCACCACAACCACTGCGCCACAACATCTTCGAACCGCACGACCGATGAACCCGGCAAGAGCTGGCGATGCGAAGCCTGCAACTGCCGCTTCGACCGCACTGGCCGGGGGCGCCACGGGCAGGCCTCCATCGGTCGACCGCCTGGCAGCGAGTGCTCGAATTACGTGGTCACACAAAGCATTTGTGAATATGCAGCAGTTTGCCGGTAAGTCTCCATATTCGATTCCTGCATATTCCTGACGCGCCCGTGCGTCTACCAAGAACCCGGCCCCGGCCGCGTCATTGGTCGTGCTGCTGCCTTTGTTTCAGCGGAATGGGACGCCGAGCTGCTCGCGTTCCGGGCAATATCGGCACCCACGGCTCCGGAGTGCGGGGTTCCCGGGCCAGGTGACCGTCGGAGGCGCGATCGCCGCCGACATCCATGGCAAGAACCATCATTCGCACAGCGGGGGAGCGCTCCTCGTCTGCATCGGCGATAACGGTTTGAGGTGTGGTTTTGCGGCCTACGCTTTAGCTGTGAAAGGTCTCACGCTGTCAATTCTGGAAGGTCAGGCGACCCTGCCGTTTTTGGTCTTCGCAAGCTGCGGCGTCGTTGGGGCCGTGCTGATGGTGTTCTTTGCCGGCTATAAGCGCCGTTCGATGAAAATGCGAGCGCCGACGCCAGAGCCTGCGCGGCATCCGCCTAGTGCGCGCTGGCAGGCTGGCCGGTGGGATACCGACGCCCGCCACGCATATGTCGCGAATCTCGGTGATGACACCGCTTACGAGGTCAGTGTCACCGAGGGCCAGCAGGTGGTCGCAACGGCACCCCGCGTTCCTCCGTATAGCGCCGATCGGCTGGCATCAACTTCAGCACCGCCGTGTTATGTAAATTTTTGCGTGCACAGTAGATCCCAGCAACGATCACTCGTCACCACCGCCAGCGGGACACCACGTGAGTCGGGGCGCTGCAACGGAGCGATGGCTTCGGGAGTTGTCGTCCAGGTCAGCTCGCGATCCGAGAGCGGCGAATGGTCCACACAAACTGTGCACGCCGACTAAGGCGTCCTCCAACCCGACCAGGCCGTGTATGACACCCTACGACCAAACCGGTATCACATACTCGCAGACCCGACGTGCCGATCCGCGAATTGCCGCCGCTATAAACCGGGCCGTTCGCGGTGCCGCATCCTTGGCCAATATCGGTGCGGGATCCGGTTCGTACGAGCCCGCGAATACGGTGGTGGCGGTGGAGCCGAGTCGTGTCATGATCGGTCAGCGGCCCACTGGGGGAGCTCCTGCCATCCAGGCCGCCGCCGAAGCCCTGCCACTTCGGACGGGCGCGGTTGAGGCCGCTCTGGCGGTTCTGACTGTTCACCATTGGACCGACCTCGCCGCGGGGATCAGTGAGATGCGGCGCGTCGCGCGCGACCGGGCGATCGTCTTGACGTGGGACCACAATGTCATCAAAGGCTTCTGGTTGCTGCGTGACTACTTGCCGGCGGCAGGAGAAACTGATGCGCGGCTAGCGGTCCCGATCCACGACCTGGTTTCCCTGCTCGGGCGCGACACCGTATCCATCGTGACCATCCCGGTGCCCCACGATTGCGTCGACGGCTTCGGTGGCGCCTACTGGCGTCGGCCAGACGCATACCTCGACGCCGTCATTCAACAAGGCATGTCACTGTTCTCGATGACACCCGAACAACATGTACAGGAAGGGTTGGCGCGCCTAAGAGCCGACCTAACAAGCGGGGAATGGCAAAGGCGCAACGCAGATCTCCTGCACAGAACAGAACTCGACCTCGGCTATCGGCTCCTGGTCGCCGAATTCAGCTGAGCACGCACCATGCTTGCGACCATGGCTTTGCGGCTGTTGTCGGCTAGTCCCCCGTGGGGGAGCGACGCACCACCTGCGCCACATACGTTG
>DATAZN010000280.1:0-4193 GCA_036272035.1 Mycobacterium sp.
GGACCTTCCTCCGACGCCGGCGGTGGCGCCGGAACCATCGTGATGGTCTGGGGTGGAGGCGGTGCCACGCTGATCGTCTGTGGTGGCGGCGCCACCGGCGGTGGTTCCCTGGTCGGAACTGGAGGTGGCCGCCGCGGTCCCGGCGCTTCAGGAATTTCAGCGCCACCTGGCAAGGCGGCGATCATCGACGCCACGAGCGTGCCGTGCGCGTCGCAGTCGGACAGCCCGTCACCGCCGCCCATCACGTAGTCGCCGCCAGGAATCAGGTGCGGTAACCGCGGGTGCGGGGTCACGCCGGTGTCGATGACGGCAACCTTCACCCCGGCACCTCGTCCGAAGCGCCACGCCTCGGACAGGTTGAGCATGTCCATGTACTTCGGTTGAATCCGAAAGTCGCTGCCGGGCAACACCCCAACCTCGGTGCAGTACGAGTTCTGCTTCATCGTCTGGGAGGGTCCAGGCGGGCTGTCCGGCGGCACTGCCGCCGGGTCGATCCCCGGCGGATTGATCGCGTAAGCGGGCGACCCGGACAGTGCGACCGAAGCCACGATCAGTGTGGTGGCGGTTACTGCGGCCGCACGAAGCGGCCGCAGTTTCCGACTACCGATAGCGAATCGCTGCATAGACATTCATCAGCCACAATGCCAGCGGGAAGATCGGCATCAGGCAGAGGTATTCAACCCACTCAACGAGCTTGCGGAACAGCGGGCTGTAGATGGTGTTGGGCACTGTCGCCGCTGCGGTCAGTCCCGCCGCGGGAATGAGCACCGCGAGGCCGGCTGTCACAGACACCGCGGCCGTCGAGGACAACACCAGCGAGTAGCGCACGATGACGGAGCCCACGATCAGGACCGACGTCACCGCCAGGATGATTGCCTGCCAACGGTCCACGTACGAGCGGCCACGCAGCATCAGGAAGCCGGCGGTGCTGGCGACCAGCAGCAGCGGCAGCCAGCGGTTCGCTGTGCGGGGGTCGGAGACCCCGGCCAAAGACACGATCGTCAGGATCCCGAGACCGACCAGGAGACCGGTCAGGAACGATCGGGCGCGCTCGGCCCGCAGGATGACGTCCTGGATGGACTCAGGGCCGGCCAGTGTCGGACGGCCACCGTCGACGCCGTGCGTCACGGTGGTCGGCAGGTCAGGCCGGGCCTCGAACACCCAGCGGCTGGTGGCCGAAGGGAAGACCGGTAGCCGGATACCGGACAACCAGCGAGACATCGCCGGCGCGCTGTGGTAGCTGAACACACAAACCAGCAGGATGGTGGTCAGCAGCGTCACCGCTCCGGTATTGAATGCCATCCGCGCCAGGCTGGCTACCGTCGCTGCCAGCGTGACGGTGACGATCGCGGTACCAGTTCCCAACCGGCGGCCAGTGAACCGCATGATCAGCATCGCTGCGACGCCGGCGACCGCGAAACCCATCACCGCGTGGGGCGAACCAACCGGTCCGGGGGGTGCCGACGCGGCGGCCACCGAAAGCGGCGCGATCCCGCTCCACAGCAGCATGTCTCCGCCGCGTCGGTTCTGTACGGTGTGGGCGCGGTTCAGGATCAGCAGCGCCACCGTGAACACCAGCACCGCGATCACGAAGGCGTAAGGCGCCGGGACCCAGGAGTCGTGGCGCAGACGGAACCAGCCGAGCAGCAGCGACGCCAACAGCACACCGGTGCCGACCATCGCCGCACCGACCTGGATGGCCACCGGCGGATTGATCGAGGAGAACCGCTTGCTGAGGTTGACCGAGACGGCGGTCGAGATGTGCTCGATGACTTGCGACCGGTGCTCGGTGTCTTCGACGAAGCGCAGCCACAGGCGGTCGCCGTCGTAGACGTCCTGCTCGGTCAGCGACTGGGTGGCCCGCAGCGGCGTGCCGTCAACCAGGCACAGGGCCCACCGGCCGCGCTGCGGGGCTTCCAGAGCCGCAAGGCCCAGCTCCCGCAGTCGGACGTTGACGACCTTCAACAGAGGGTCCACCATCACCGAAACCGGGGCATTGGCGTCCAGTAGAACGCCGATCTGTACGCCCTCGCCGGCGATGATGCCGATCACGGCCGATTGAGGCGACGAAATCGCCTCTGTGCCCGGCTGTGGCGCTTGCGCCTCAGCTATTGCGGTCATCGCTGCACCCCTCTGTCGACGAATTGTGGGTCCATGTATCTTGCCTCGCTATTTGGAATTACGACGTCGCGTCGCAATTGTTGAGCAGATTCTAAGACGATTTTGCGGCATTCGCATCTTCGCTAAATGCTGCATCGAAAATCGTTGGCGCGCTCGGTCTCTGCGTAAAGATTAGTTAAACTCTGCTGTGCGTCTTCCACTCTCCGTAGGGAAGGGTTTCCAGGACGGTCTTCACGCCGACCTGTACCAACTGCGGAGTTGCTGGGCAGATCGCGAGCCAGGCCTCGTTCGAGCCTGCGGTCCGCGCCTGCTGATACATCGCGATCCGGCCGCCTGATCCGTCCTTCAGGGAGAGCACCGAGGCGCTCGGCGCCTTGTCGTCGTCGCGATATTGGCGGGCGTAGACCGCAGCTTCGGCGCCCGGGTCCGACAGCGCTTGGCCGAGAGCGGCCACGGTCGCTGCGCTGATGCCCAGCCGGCGCAGATCTCCGCCGGAGAAGACGTTGAACCCAGAGCTCTGCCAGGCTTTTGTGATTTCAAGCATTTCATCGAGCGGTACGTTGACCGCGTTGATCGCGGCCGGCTCGGCGTGGTGGATCGACTCCAGCGCATCGAAGACCAGGGTCGCGATCGAGGTCGTGTCGGCGATCGCGACGTCGTCGACCGTGATCTCGTCGCCGACTCGGACGGCCGACACCCAGTGCTGGCCGCGACGCGCCAGCAGCACGCGAAATTCGTTGTCCGGGATGTCGCGGGAGCCCACCTGCTCCTCGGCGCCCCCCTCGTCTTTTTCCTTGACGCCGTAGAGCAGTTTGCCACGGGACAACAGCGCAACGATTTCAAGATCGGGCGCGGCGAGGACACGCATTCGGGCGGCTACCGCCTCATTAACTGTCTCGCCCTCCACGATGCCCTGTTCGCGCATGATCGCCATGCCCGGGTGCTGGTTGAGCCAGTCCATGGAATCGGTGGAGACGAATGGTCGACACCGCAATTCCGGTGCGACGTGGCGAATGTCCAGCAACGCTTGCAACATCCAGAAGCCCTCGACATTGACGGTGATGTCCGTGCGTGTGCTCTGATCCATTCGCTTCTCTCGGGTAGGTGTTTTCGGCTATCGCACGACACGGCAGCACACCTGAATCGGTGTGCTGCCGCGCCCTGTGCTGATTATCAGGCCCAGCTGCCGCCGACGGCTGAGTCGGTGCTCGACATGTTATTGCCTGCCGTCTGCACCTTCTGGCCGTGGGAGTTGGCCTGCTGGTAGATCACCTGGAAGTTCCGACCCAACTGGGTGATGAACTCCTGGCAAGCCACCGAACCCGAGCCACCCCAGAAGTCACCGGCAGCCAGCACATCGCGCACGATGGACTGGTGCTCGGCCTCCAGCGAAGCGGCCTGGGAACGGATCAACGCGCCGTGGGCGTCGACATCACCGAACTGGTAACTGATCGACATTATCTGTCCTCCTGATTGTGGAAGTTTACGCTGCCAGAGGGGCTAGCTGCTCAGAATCTGCTGAGAGGCCTGTTCTTGCGACTCGTAGTTGTTTGCGTCGCGGATCAAGCCGTCCCGAACCCCGTGCAGCATGTTGACGATGTTGCGGAACGCGGTGTTCATCTGGCCCATGGTGTCGTAGGAGGTGGCCTGAGCGGTACCGCTCCAGCTTGCCCCAGCGATGTTCTGGCTCGACGCCCACATCTTGCGGGCCTCGTCCTCAACCGTCTGCGCGTGCACATCGAAACGGCCCGCCATCGACCGCATCTCGTGCGGGTCAGTCATAAAACGCGTAGGCATATCTTTCTCCTTGCTTGAGTAGTGATCGACTGCAACGAACGTGGTAGTCGGACTGGTTACCTGGGGCAACCGCCGACCTGAAAAGCACGGCTGAACCCCCCTTTCCCGCTAACTGGTAGCCACAGGGAGTGGCACCACAGTGGGACGGTCTTCATCGACAACACTCAGCCGGCAGCGGCTGCGTTGGCAGCCTCGGTAGCCGCATAGGAACCGGCGCTGGTGCCCAATGTGTTGACGAACATCTCGTGGATCGCCGCAGCTTGGGCGCTGACCGC
>DATAZN010000281.1:0-12903 GCA_036272035.1 Mycobacterium sp.
GGCCACACCCACACCATTTACCGGCACGGCATCGAACACCTGCTGCCCGACAACGTCGAATTGGTCCACGGCCCGGGGTGCCCGGTCTGCGTCATCCCGATGGGTCGTATCGACGACGCGATGTGGCTGGCCGGCCAGCCCGACGTGATCTTCACCTGTTTTGGCGACATGATGCGGGTGCCCGGGTCGGCCGGCAGTCTGCTGGACGCCAAGGCATGCGGCGCCGATGTCCGGTTCGTCTACTCCCCGCTCGACGCACTCAAGATCGCCGTCGACAACCCCGACAAACACGTGGTGTTCTTCGCCATTGGCTTCGAGACCACGGCCCCGTCGACCGCGGTGACGCTGGTTCGTGCCCGCGACCTTGGCCTGCGAAATTTCAGTGTGTTCTGCAACCACGTCACCATCGTGCCGCCGATCAAGGCCATCCTGGAATCACCGGACCTGCGGCTGTCCGGCTTCATCGGCCCCGGACACGTCTCGACGGTAGTGGGCAACCGGCCGTACCGGTTCGTGCCTGACGTGTACGGAAAGCCGTTGGTGGTGGCTGGATTTGAGCCACTGGATATCCTGGCTGCGGTCACGATGCTGCTACGCCAGATCCGTGAAGGCCGCTGCGAGGTGGAGAACCAGTACAAACGCGTGGTGCCCGAAAACGGCAACCCGGCAGCACTGGCGCTGATGGGCACGGTGTTCACGTTGCGTCCGCACTTCGAATGGCGCGGGCTGGGATTCATCTCGCAGAGCGCGTTGCGACTGCACGACGACTTCGCGGAGTTCGACGCCGAACTCCGATTCTCGATGCCCGGCGTTCGGGTCGCCGACCCCAAGGCGTGCCAGTGCGGCGAGGTGCTCAAAGGTGTGCTCAAGCCTTGGGAATGCAAGGTTTTCGGTACCGCCTGCACCCCGGAGACGCCAATCGGCACCTGCATGGTGTCACCCGAGGGAGCATGTGCGGCCTACTACAACTTCGGGCGCATGCATCGCGACGCCGCCAAGCTGGTGGGGCAAACCGGGCGGGCGTGACAGTTGGACCCGGAGAGCCGCGGCGCCGAGATGTTCGCTCGGTACGCCCACGCGCCCAATGCGCTGGGCTATTGCGGTCCCCCACTGGGCGCCACCTTGCGGGACGGCTCGGTCGAGGATGTGCGCCGCGCCGCGACGCAGTTTTCCGGCGCCTGGCCGTACTTGCGGGTGCTCGCGAAGATGACCGGCATCAGCGATCCGCTGGACTACCGGCTTGTCGAATCGTATTGGCTGGGTGGCGGAGTCGGCGCCAACCTGGACGCGGGCGAATTTTTCGACGCGTTGCTGGCCATCATCGGGCCGCAGGCAGGCCAGTACTGGTCGCATCTCACGCCCGAGCTGGCGGGTGAGGCGGCAGGCAATCACTGCTTTCATGTATTCGGCGTTTATCCGTGGACGCGGTTTTTAGGCCGCGGCATGGACGAGCAGCCGCTGAATGTGTTGGACAATTGCCGGATCACCTGGGGCACAGTGCGTTCCCGCGATGGGGATGGCGTTGAGGTGATGTGTCAGGGGCTGGCCTGGGATGGTCAAGCGCTCACCCTGTCCGAGCCGTCTGCACGCCGACTCGACGTCTGGGCCGACGGCTACAGCGCGGTGCCCGACGTGGCCGTCGGCGACGAGATTGCGATCCACTGGGGCCGGCTGTGTGGCCGGTTGCAATCCGGCCAGATCCAGGCGCTGGTCGACAGCACCACCCGTCAGCTCCACGCGACGAATCAGCGGCTGACGCACGTCTAGCGTCGTGGCCGGCCGGCGTCCCCTGGTCCGTCACGCTGACACTGCGGGCACAGCCCGTGCAGGGTAAGGCCGGCACGCTCGGACAGCGTGAACGAACTGCCGGCCATCGCATGTTGCAGCGCAGAGGCCAGTCGTCCCGCGGGCACCTCGATGATCGAGCCGCAGCGTGTGCACACCGCGTGATGGTGCGGGTCGGCGGCCAGACCGTAGGTGGTCACCCCGCCCTCCAGGGTCAGCGCATGCAGCACACCCTGGTCGACCAGGGTGATCACTGTACGGTAGATCGTCGCCAGGTCCGGCGGCTGGTCTTGGGCCGGCAGGCACTCGTGCAGCCGCTGATCGATCTCGGCAACCGACAGATGACCGTGGACCGGCTCCAGCACTGCCAAGACTGCGATCCGGGAGGCCATCCGCCGCAGCCCATGAGCGCGCAGCAGCTCGCCGATCCGCTCGATGACGGCCGGATCCAAAGCCGAGGGGCTGGCCACTCATCCAGTATCACGCAGCCGATCGCCGAATCGCACCCAATGACCGGATCGGCCGCTGTCAGACTGATGTCGTGCCCGATTTGTCGCGAGGTTCGATCTGCGATGTGCTACCCGCTGCGGCTGCGCTGCTATCCGTCGACGGAGCGAACGACGCATTAGGGGTGACCGCACGGGTCGGCGACGTACGGCGCGTCGTAGTCGTTCTCGTCGACGGGATGGGCTGGCACCTGCTACCCGAACTGGCCGCCGACGCACCGCTGCTGGCGGCGGTGCTGGCCGGTGACGCCGGCCGGCTTGACGAACTCGCCTGCACATTCCCCTCCACCACACCGACCAGCCTGGCGTCGTTGGCCACCGGGGTCGCACCTGGCCAGCACGGGATTCTCGGTTTCACCGTCAAGCTGCCCGAGACCGATCGAGTGCTCAACCACATCGGGTGGCGCGATGATCCGCCGCCCAGCCAATGGCAGCCCATCCCAACATGGTTCGAACGGCTGCATTGGGCCGGCATCAGTGCTCGTGCCGTGCTGCCCGCGGCGTTTCTCGGCAGCGGCCTCACCGAGGCGGCATACCGCGGCGCCCAATTGCAGGCGGCGAGCAACGACGACGATTACGCCCAGCTCGTGGTCGACCAGCTACGGGCTGAGCCCGGATTGGTCTACGCATACACCGCCGCACTCGACACCGCGGCGCACCTGTGCGGTGTCGGCTCACCCGAGTGGCACGCCGCGGGGGCCTATGTGGATGCGCTGCTCGCCCGGATGGTCGAGGCGTTGCCACCGGATGCCGCACTGCTGATCACCGCGGACCACGGCGGGTTGAACGTGCCGGAATCTCAGCGGATCGACCTTGACGCCGATTCGCGGTTGAGTGCCGGGGTGCGAGTCGTTGCCGGCGATCCGCGGGTGCGCTACCTGCACACCGAGCTGGGTGCGGCTTCCGACGTGATCGCCGCCTGGAGCGAGCTGTTGAAGGGGCGAGCCGACGTGCGTAGCCGCGACGATGCCGTCGCGGCCGGGCTCTTCGGATCCGTGCTACCCGATCACCTGCCGCGGATCGGCGACGTCGTCGTCAGCTGTCAGGGTGACACGGCGGTGCTGGCCAGCGCCCACGAGCCGCCCGAAGTGGCGCAGCTCATCGGCTTCCATGGAGCCGGCGACCCGGTCGAGACGGCAATCCCGCTGATCACCTTCCAGGGCTGACCGAGGCGCTGCACCATACCCCGATTGCCCGAATTTCCACCTGCAAAATATTCGCAGAATTCCTGCGAATCATCTGCAAGACGTTCGGCAGGGGTCTACCGTCGATATCGGCCGGGGTTCATATCCAGATGGGACGCGACATGGCCGCTGACATACTCAGCAGGCAACCATCATCGCGCTCTCGACTACGCGGCGCTCTGACGCCCGACGAGTGGCTGCGCCTGGGGTCGATGTTCGCGATCATTATCGCGCTCCATGTGATCGGTTGGGGCACACTGATACTCGTCGTCGAGCCGGCGCATTTGAGCATCGGGGACAAAGCGTTCGGTATCGGCATCGGCCTGACCGCCTACACACTGGGGCTACGCCACGCATTCGACGCCGACCACATCGCCGCGATCGACAACACCACCCGCAAGCTGATGAACGACGGGCAGCGGCCGCTTGGCGTCGGCTTCTTCTTCTCCCTCGGCCACTCGTCGGTGGTGTTCGGGCTGGCACTGCTCATCGCATTCGGGCTCAAGGCAATAATCGGGCCCGTCGCGCAGGACTCTTCAGCCCTGCATCACTACACCAGCCTGATCGGCACCAGCGTCTCGGGCGTTTTCTTGTACCTGATCGCCATCATCAATGTGGTTATCCTGGTGGGCATCCTGCGCGTGTTCGTGCAGATGCGCCGCGGCCACTACGACGAAGACGAGCTCGAAGCGCAGCTGAACAATCGCGGACTGCTCAATCGGTTGCTCGGCCGCTTCACCAAATCGGTTACCGCGTCATGGCAGATGTATCCGATCGGCGTGTTGTTCGGCCTGGGCTTTGACACCGCGACCGAAGTCGCGCTGCTGGTGCTGGCCGGCACCAGCGCCGCGGCCGGACTGCCGTGGTATGCCATCTTGTGCCTGCCGGTGTTGTTCACCGCGGGGATGTGTCTGCTGGACACCATCGACGGCTCGTTCATGAATTTCGCTTATGGCTGGGCCTTTTCGAATCCGGTTCGCAAGGCCTACTACAACATCACCATCACTGGCCTGTCGGTGGTCGTCGCGCTGCTCATCGGCACCGTCGAATTACTCGGACTGCTGGCCGAGCAGTTCGGCTGGAGCAGTGGATTCTGGAGCTGGCTTGGCGGCATCGATCTCAACGCAATTGGTTTTCTCATCGTCGGCCTGTTCGTGGTCACCTGGGCCGGCGCCTTGCTGATCTGGCGCTACGGGCGCATCGAGGAGAAGTGGACGGTGCAGGCCGAGCGCGCCGGCTGAGACGCGTCGACAACAAGTCGACTTGGGTTCACCCCAGGTCGCGATCACCACCGCGCCCGGCCCGGGTGCGGAACCCCAGATCGTTACAGCCCTGAGCTGAGCCGGTGGCTTTCGCCGCCGACACACCGATGACCGCAGATTTCCATCCGGTCCCCGTTGCGGTGCTTGCTGTCTGCAATCAGTTTGCGCCGAAACATTTTTCACGCAGGCCCGCGCCTTGGGCTTGCGTCGTCGTCGTGCGCCCTGATTCAAAAGGAGAAACCCAATGTCGTTCGTATCCATCGTACCGGAAATGCTCTCCACCGCAGCGGACAACCTTCAATCGGTCGGCTTGAGACTTCAAGCGCAGAACATCGCAGCGGTGGCGCCGACCACCGGTCTGATCCCACCCGCCTCCGACGAGGTATCCGCATTGACAGCAATGCAATTCACTGCACATGCACACGCCTACCAGGTGGTTAGCGCACAGGCTGCGGCGATTCACCAGATGTTCGTGACGATGTTGGCGGCTGGCGCCGACTCGTATGCCACCACCGAGGCCGCCAACGCGGTTGCGGCCGGATAAGGGGTTTTGCAGTGGATTTCGCAACATTACCGCCAGAAGTCAACTCCGGACTGATGTACGCCGGTCCAGGTTCTGGGCCGATAACCGCAGCGGCCGCCTCCTGGGACAGCCTGGCGGCCGAGGTGTCCTCGGCGGCAGGCGATTACGGGTCGGTGATCTCTGGCCTCACCAGTGGTCCCTGGCGAGGTCCGGCCTCGGCATCCATGGTGGCCGCCGCCGCACCATACGTTTCGTGGATGAATGCCACCTCCGCGCAAGCCGAACAGGCCGCCGACCAAGCCAAAGCGGCGGCCAGTGCCTACGAAGCCGCGTTCACCGCGACGGTTGCGCCGCCGGTCATCGCAGCTAACCGCACGTTGTTGGCGTCATTGGTCGCCTCCAACATCCTCGGCCAGAACACCCCGGCGATCGCGGCGACCGAAGCCCACTACGCCGAGATGTGGGCCCAAGACGCCGCGGCGATGTACGGCTACGCCGGATCTTCCGCGGCCGCATCGACATTGACGCCGTTCGCCGTGCCGCCGGCGACCACCACTGTCGGTCAGGCAGCTGGCACGGGAACATCGGCGCCACTGTCGCAGTTGGTGACTTCGGTCCCCGCTGCACTGCAAGGGCTCGCCTCGCCTGCGACGTCGGCGGGGTCGGGTCTCAACGGCATCATGAACTGGCTCGGACTAGGTGGATCGAACCTCACCACCCCAGCCGGAATCCTGAATTTTCTGTCCGGAGCCGATGGGTCCCCGTTGGGCGCCTTCTTGAACGACAACGGCCTCAATACGATGTTCTCCTCGGGTTTCTACATGCCCGGCAACTTTCTGGGCACCATGTCGGATTTCGTCGGGCTCGGAAGTGCCGGTGTGGCTTCGGAGGCCGCCGGGGGTGCCGGCGCGGCTTCGGAGGCCGCCGGGGACGGTGCCGCGGCCGCCGGAGTCGGCGGCGCGCTGGCAGCCCCCGCCGCGGGAGCCGGCGAATTGGGCGGTGCCGGCGCGGTGTCAGCCGCCCTGGGCCGGGGTACGGCGATCGGAGCGTTGGCGGTGCCGCCTAGTTGGACTGTGGTCCCCCCCACGGTAAGCCCGCTGCCCGGGCTATCCGGGGCGGCGCTGGGAGGCATGCCGCCGGCAGCTCCGCCCGCAGTCGCGGCCGGCATACCCGGGATGCCGTTCGCCAATGCGGGCGGAAACCGCTTCGGCGCCGTCACTCCCCGATATGGGCTCCGCCCGACGGTGATGGCACACCCACCGTCAGCGGGCTAACCGGCAGCGCTACAGCGGGGTGGTGTAGGCGGCGCTGATACCGCCGTCGACCAAGTAGGTCGCCGCGGTGATGAACGATGCGTCATCGCTGGCCAAAAAGGCCACGACAGCCGCAATTTCATCGGCTTCACCGAATCGGCCCATCGGCACGTGCACCATCCGCCGGGCCGCACGTTCGGGGTCCTTGGCGAAAAGTTCTTGCAGCAGTGGAGTATTCACCGGCCCGGGGCACAGCGCGTTGACCCGGATGCCCTGGCGGGCGAACTGCACACCGAGTTCTCGTGACATCGCCAACACCCCGCCTTTGGACGCGGTGTAAGAGATCTGCGAGGTGGCCGATCCCATCACCGCGACGAACGAGGCGATGTTGACGATCGACCCGTGCCCTACGGGCGCCATGTGCCGCAGCACAGCCCGGCAGCACAGGTACACCGATTTCAGGTTGACGTCTTGCACCTTCTGCCACGCCGGTAGCTCGGTGTTTTCGATCAGGTCGTCATCCGGTGGCGAGATGCCGGCGTTGTTGACCGCGATGTCGATCGAACCGTAGCGATCGGCCGCGGTGTCGTAGAGCCCGTTGACCGAGGCTTCATCCGAAACGTCAACTGGCACAAAAAGTCCGCCCAATTCGTCAGCCGCCGCGGTACCCGTCCGCTCGTCGATGTCGCCGATGACCACGGTGGCCCCTTCGGCATGAAGACGTCGTGCCGACGCCAGCCCGATACCGCTGCCGCCGCCCGTCACCACGGCGATCTTGCCGGCCAGCCGCCGACTCAGGTCCACACTCATTTAGCGCCACTCCTCCTCATCGCTTCGTCCCCCGCAAGCGGGAGGTGCCCCCACTGCATCGTCGCCGGCGCGCATCAGCGCCGCTCCTCCTCGCTCGCGTATGCCTGTGCCGCCTCGACGATCGCCGAGAACAGCCGCAGGTCGTCCAGACTTTCCTCCGGATGCCACTGCACTGCGAGCACGAAGCTCTGCCCAGGCAACTCCAGCGCCTCGATCACACCATCGGCATCCCAGCCGCTGACCACGAGTCCCTCGCCGAGATCGGCGATGGCCTGGTGGTGATAGCACCGCGCGTCAACGGATTCGCCGACCAACGCAGCCAGCCGCGTGCCGGCCACGGTGCGCACCGGCAGCGTGCTGAATTCGGCGTTGCCGGCCCGGTGTCCGCTGTGGCCGATGACATCGGGCAGATGCTGATGCAGCGTCCCGCCCAGTGCGACGTTGAGCACTTGCGCGCCGCGGCAGATGCCCAGCACCGGCAGCCCTCGCTTGAGCGCGGCGTCGAGCAGCGCGAACTCCCAGGCGTCGCGCTGCTGGCCGGGCTTGTCGGTGCTCGGATGCGGCGGCTGGCCGTAGACGGCCGGGTCGACGTCGTTGCCACCGGTGATCAGCAGCCCGTCCAGGCCGTCGAGCACCCGCTCGGCGATGTCGGCATGTACCGGCTGCGGCGGCAGTAACGTCGCCACGCCACCGGCCGCCGTCACGCCTTGAAAGTAGGCCGCGGGCAGAAAACTGGCGGGCACGTCCCAGACTCCGAGCCGGGCTTGGGATAGATAGGTGGTCAGGCCGATGACCGGAGGCGTGTCAGAACCGCTCAAACCCGCGAACCCTCTCCCAATCGGTGACTGCCGCATTGAACGCGTCCACCTCGACGCGGGCGTAGTTGACGTAGTGGTTAACCACCACATCCCCGAATGCCTCTCGGGCGATTGCCGACGCATCGAACAGCGTCAGCGCTTCGGCCAGCGTACCGGGCAGACGCTCGACGTCGCCCGCCGTCTCGTACGCATTGCCGGAACACGGTTCCGGCAACTCCAGGCCGTTTTCGACACCGTGCAGTCCGCCGGCGATGAGCGCCGCGACGGCCAGGTACTGGTTGACGTCACCGCCGGGCACCCGGCATTCCACCCGCAAGTTGTCTCCGTGACCGACAACGCGCAGTGCGCAGGTCCGGTTGTCCAAGCCCCACGCCACTACCGTGGGTGCGAAGCTGCGATCGGCGAACCGCTTGTAGGAGTTGATGTTCGGCGCATACTGCAGTGTCAGCTCCCGCAACGTGGCCAACTGGCCCGCGATAAAGCTGCGGAACGTCGGTGAAATACCGAACGGTTGACCGTCCTCGGCGGCCACCGCGGATCCATCGACCGACCGCAGCGACATGTGAATGTGGCAGCTGTTGCCTTCGTGCTCATCGTATTTCGCCATGAACGTCAGCGATTTGCCGTGCTGGTCGGCGATTTCCTTCGCGCCGTTCTTGTAGACGCCGTGGTTGTCACAGCTGACCAGCGCCTCGTCGTAGCGGAACCCGAGCTCTTGCTGTCCCTTGTTGCACTCCCCCTTGACGGCCTCCCAATGCAGTCCCGCGCCTTGCATGTGCTGGCGGATATCCCGCAACAGCGGCTCGAGGCGGCTCGAGGCCATCACCGCGTAGTCCAGGTTGTAGTCGCTGGCCGGCGTCAGCTCGCGGTATCCGCTCGCCCAGGCCTGGCGGTAGGTGTCATCGAAGACCATGAATTCCAGTTCGGTCGCGACGTGGGCCCGCAGACCGCGCTGGTTCAGGCGGTCCAGCTGGCGGCGCAAGACCTGGCGCGGCGAGGGTTCGATAGGGCTTCCGTCGTGCCGCATCAAATCGGCGAGCACCAGCGCCGTGCCTGGCAGCCACGGCGCCCGCCGCAGTGTCGACAGGTCCGGCCGCATCACCATGTCGCCGTATCCGGAATCCCAGCCCGCCATCGCGTAACCCGCCACGGTGTTCATCTCGACGTCGACCGCGAACAAGTAGTTGCAGCATTCGGCGCCGGACTCGGCCACCTCGTCGATGAAGAATCGCCCCGACACCCGCTTGCCCATCAGCCGGCCCAGCATGTCGCTGAATGCGACGATGACCGTGTCGACTTCACCGGCAGCGACGAGTCGCTCGAGTTCGTCTCGCGACAAGCTCATTCCGTTGGCCGTGTCCGTCACCAGGTACTGGTGCGCAGGACAATCTCGGCGGCAAGCTGGGCCGTCGACTCATGCGCATTGCGTCGTCCCAGCAACTCCACCACCCGGTAATCGCCGTACACGAACCGCTGGCTGGCGCGCGCCACGGAGTGCGCGGCGGAGTTGCTGACCAGGGCGGTTGTGTTGATCTCGACGGGTGGGCAGTGGTCGTCGCGAACCACGCCGGCGGGGTCGGCGACCCGTGGGTGGCCACGGTCGATGACTACCAGGCCGGTGAACCGGTCCAGCCTCGTCGCGGCCAGCTCCCACGCCAGTTCGGCGCCGTCGCGGTCGCCGACCAGCACGCCCCAACTGACGTCGAGCACGTCGAGAATGCCGACCACCGACTTCGGCGTCAGGCGTGGGTCCGGGCCGATGACAATCGTGCGTAGCGACGCCGTGTGCAGACGCTCGCAGACCGCCTCGTACGCGGTGAGTGCCCGCTGAGCCGCACACAAGAGCACCACGACGGAGCCCTTCTCCGGACCGGTGTCACAGACCTGGATGGGAAACCCGTCGACGGTAGTCATCATCGTCGAAGGCACTACAGCAAATTACAGTGAATTGCCCCGCGTGCGGGCCATTTTCGTGCGGATCGTTAGCTGTGTGGCTATTAGAAATGTTCTGGCAACATCGGGCCGATAACCGACATTCGTTGTGGTCAGCGCAGCGCAGAAACGATTGTCGGACGCGGCGGCGGCCCGGTGTCGAGCAGTCCGGCGATCGCATCGACGTCGAGGTGGGCATCGAGCAGATCGGCAATCAGATCGAGCTGAGCATCCCGGCGCGCGACCACATTGACGTCATCGGCGACGACGAATCCGTCCCGGCCCGCTGCCGCCGCGACGAGGGTCAACCACTTCCTTCGGAAGTCGTCGTTGTCGAACAGGCCGTGCCAATGCGTCCCGAATACCTGGCCGCGCTGATACCCCTGTGGGGATCCGTCCACCTCGAACCAGGTGGCCTCCGAGCAGCGGGCCACCCGCCCGTTGTGGATCTCGTAGCCGTGCAGCGATCCCTGCCGGCGGCGCAGCACCTTGTCGGGCGCGAACACGATGTCAGCGTCCAGCATCCCCATCGCCTCGACCCGGCCCGACCGGCTTTCGACCGTGTCGTCGATCGACCGGCACAGCATCTGGAAGCCACCGCAAAGGCCCAGCACGGCCCGACCCGAGGCAGCATGGGTGCGAATGGCCTGGTCCAGGCCCCGCTCCCGCATCCAGCCCAAATCGGCGACGGTGGATTTGGTACCCGGCACCACGATCACGTCGGTATCGGCCAAGTCGGCGGGTTCCCGGACCCAGCGCACCAGCACGCCGGGTTCGCAGGCCAGCGCCTCGACGTCGGTAGAGTTGGAGATTCGGGGCAACCGCAGCACCGCGATCCGAAGCCACCGGTCGCCCCGAGGCGGTGTCGGTGTGCCCAGTACGCGGTGCGCCAGTACCGGGACCGCGTCCTCGGTGTCGAGCCACAGATCGTCGGTGTAGGGCAGCACCCCGTAGGTGGGACGGCCGCTGAGTTCGGCGAGTTGGCGCAGCCCGGGTTCCAGCAGCGAGACGTCGCCGCGGAATTTGTTCACGATGAATCCGGCGATCAGCGCCTGATCTTGCGGGTCGAGCACTGCCACCGTCCCGAACAAGTGCGCGAGCAGCCCGCCGCGATCGATGTCGCCGACGATGACCACCGGCAGGTTCGCGGCGCGGGCTAGACCCATGTTCACCAAGTCCGTTGCGCGCAAGTTGATTTCAGCCGGAGAACCGGCGCCCTCGCAGATCACCACGTCGAATTCGCCACGTAATTGCGTTAATTCGTCCTGCACGACAGCCGAGAGTTTGTTGCGATCTGACCAGTACTCGGCGGCGGTGGCCACCCCGGCGACCTGTCCCCGGATCACCAGCTGCGAGGTCATGTCGCTGCCGGGTTTGAGCAGAATCGGGTTGAATCGCACACTGGGCGCCAAGCCGGCAGCGCGGGCCTGCATCGCCTGGGCGCGGCCGATTTCGCCGCCCTCGACGGTCACCGCGGAGTTGTTCGACATGTTCTGCGCCTTGAACGGCGCAACCCGAATCCCTTTGCGCACCAGCAACCGGCAGAGCCCGGCGACCACCATAGATTTGCCGGCGTCGGATGTGGTGCCGGCGACCAGCAGCGCGCCGCTCACGGCCGGCGGTTCACGGAAGGGTGAGGATTTCCGCGCCGGAGTCGGTGACCAGCAGGGTGTGTTCGAACTGCGCGGTCCACTTGCGGTCTGTGGTGACAACCGTCCAGTCGTCGTCCCAGATTTCGTAGTCCAGCGCCCCGAGGTTGATCATCGGTTCGATGGTGAACGTCATTCCCGGTACGAGGGTGGTGGTGACGGCAGGCTGGTCGTAGTGCAGCACGACCAGCCCGTTGTGGAAGGTGGTACCGATGCCGTGGCCGGTGAAGTCGCGAACCACGTTGTAGCCGAACCGGTTTGCGTACGACTCGATGACGCGGCCGACCACCGACAGCGCACGGCCCGGCTTGACGGCTTTGATCGCCCGCATCGTCGCTTCGTGGGTCCGCTCGACGAGCAGGCGGTGCTCCTCGGAGACGTCACCGGCCAGAAATGTCGCGTTGGTGTCGCCGTGCACACCGTCGATGTAGGCGGTGACGTCGATGTTGACGATGTCACCGTCTTCGATCACCGTCGAGTCGGGGATGCCGTGGCAGATGACTTCGTTCAGCGACGTGCAGCACGACTTGGGATAACCCTTGTAGCCCAACGTCGATGGATAGGCGCCTTGGTCGACCATGTAGTCGTGCGCGATGCGGTCCAGCGCATCGGTCGTCACACCGGGCGCGACGGCCTTGCCCGCCTCATCAAGTGCCCTGGCAGCGATTTGCCCGGCAACCCGCATCTTCTCGATCACCTCGGGCGTCTGCACCCATGGCTCTGTGCCCTCCCGCGCCGTCGGCTTGCCGACGTATTCCGGGCGTGGGATTGACTTGGGCACCGGCAGCGTCGGTGAGACCAGGCCGGCCGACAGTGCAGAACGAACAGGCATGGTGCCAGGGTATCTGTATCCGGCGGGGTCAGGCACGGCCACGGCGGCGCACGAGTGACCGGCGCGGGCCTTTGATCTTGACCGAGCCGCACACCACTCGGCCGGTCAACACCACGTGCGGGGTGCCCTCTGCCGGTGCGATCTTCCGCCGGTCGCTGGCGCTGCCGCCGTAGACCTCGACGTCGTCGATCGACGCGCTCGCGCCGTCGGGCAATCGAATCTCGACCGAGCCGAACCGCATGTCCAGTTCGATGACGACCACTGGCCCGGCGAACCTGGCCTTGACCAGATCCAGCTCGACCGAGCCCATCCGGCGCACCAGCGCCAGCCGGGTGGGCACCGTCCACTC
>DATAZN010000282.1:0-3034 GCA_036272035.1 Mycobacterium sp.
CGGCGTGAACATGACACCCGCGTTGTTCATCAAAACATCGACGACCGGGGCGGCCTCGCGAATCTTTGCGGCCGCGGTGCGCACGCTGGTCAGGGAGGTCAGATCGAGTTGCACCGTCAAGGTCTTCGCGTCGGGCACCTCGGCGTGAATCCACTTGTCCGCCTCGCCCAGGGCATCGGTGCTGCGGGCGGCCAGAATCACCCGCGCGCCGGCTGCGGCCAGCGCACGAGCCGACTCGCGGCCCAGCCCCGACGACGCCCCGGTGATTACACAGGTCTTACCCGACAGGTCGATACCCTCGACGACGTCCAGAGCGCTGCGCGACGCGGTCATGCGGGCGCAAGCTTCCACAGCGGGATGACGACGCTAGCTTCGCATTCCTCGTCGACGATCCACTTGCACATGCGGCGAATCGGCTCGATGGCGTCCTGGGGTGCGGCGATCGCGACATTGCATGCGTAGCCCAAACTGGTCAGTCGTTGGGCACCAAACAGCGGCAACGTGTCTCGCAGCCGGCGCTTGAGCGATTCGGGGTAGATGCCGATCGTCTGGGTGTACGCGTTCACCGCGGCGGTCACCTTGTCGATGCTATCCACCGGCACGATGTTGGCAACGCGCCCCGACAGCATCGGCGAATAGTCGACGGGCTCGTCGAGTTGGGAGACGACGATTGCGCCCTCGCGTTGCTCACCGCCGATTACGCGGTAGAAGTCGTCGTTCATCCGGGAGGACTCCAGGTGGTCGAGCAGTTCGCGGTTGGGGTAGCGCGGCGGGGTGCTGACGACGGCGGGCAGCGACATCAGCTCTCGATAGATCAATTCGCCCAACCGGTTCGCGTCCGCGAGACCGTCGGCGTCGGTGCCGCTGAGCACGTAGATGACCCGCGCGTTCGCACACCCCTCTTGGTTGGCCACGCCGATGTCGGTCGCGGCGCGGCGGGCCACTTCGCGCATCGTGTCGTCGTCATCGAACGCCTCGCGGCCGATAATCGTCGCGCTGCGCTTGGGATCCAGCGCGATGAGCTCCAAACCGGGCTGAATGTAACGGGTTACGTGCTTGACCGACGCAAGTCCCCCCCACGCCACAATCTTTTCGATGTGCTGCGGCTTGTAGAGGTTCTCCTCGACAGCTAAGTCGCCACCCTTCCAATATCCGACCGCCAGGTGCTTGGTGATCGGGTGGTTGGGCGCCACATCGGCGAGTGTGCGGGCGATCGCGATCGCGGTCAGCGGGTCGTTCGAGGGCGCCTTGATGATCACGTCCGATCGGGTGATCACCGACCGCAGGATGGTGACTGCCGACACTAATCCGCCGTTGCCGGCCGGGATATGCAGCACTCGGGATCCGAACGCGCGCACACGTAGTTCGCGGCCGTCCCGCAAGGTGTGCGGCACCCATCCATTGAGGTAATTCAACCCAACCTGGGTGTCGGCGATTTCGGTGACGTTGTCACGGGAAAACAGCGGCCGCAGAATGCGATAGCTGTTCTGCATCATCTCCGGCGGCAGCACGTTGGCCACCAACGAGGCTTCATAGGCCTCCTGCAGGTGAGCGTTCGAGTCGAAATCCAGCGCGTTGCCCAGGGCCTCGAGTACGTCGAGGATCTCGTCGAAGCTCAACTCGTAGAGATCGCTCATGTCGGCCGGGCTCTTGAGTGGCAGTTGCCCGACGTATTTGCTCATGTCCGGTGCCTGGAACTGTGCGGCGCCCACGCGGGTATCGAACGGCACGAGGTCATCGGTGATGACGCGCCCGCGCAGGAACAGTGGAACCGTGTAGGCGATCATAGTTCGACGCCCTTCATGAAGTTCACCGCTTCGTTGTGTACTTCTTGTGTTGCGGCGCAAGTAATGCGGTCGTCCTCAACGCCCTGCTTTTCGCTGTAGCGCATGATGCCCGGTTCGAACGCCACGCTGGCTTGCCCGCAGGGGCATTGCAGGTCCCAGTTGACGGTGACCTCGTCGCCGGAGATGACGCCGCCCCAGTGGGCCCGCAGCAGAATGTCATAGACGGCGGCGCGGCCGGTCTGGACGCCGGTACGGGGGAGCGGCTCGCTGGTCTCGGGATCGAGCACGAACGGAATGACCCAAGGCGCCACGTGATAGCGACCCTCGCTGCAACCCCAGTGAAAGGTGCTGGATTCGGAGAAACCGTATCCGACCTGGATGCGATCGACGCCGAGAAAGTCCGTGATGACGTCCATGAAATCATCTGGCAGCGCAACACCTTTCATTCCGCCGCCGGTGAGAATCGCCGAGTCGGGCGAAAAGACATTCCGCACTCCTCGCTCGAGGCCGGCCTTGGCGATGTCATACATCAGGTGGTAAGTGCCGAGCATGAATACCCGTTTGCCACGCAGTTGTTCGGTGATCCGGGTGAAGAACGCATCCATATCCTGGGCCTGCCGTGCCTGCATGGCGATGAACTCATCTTTACGCGCGGCCAGGGCCGGGTCGATCTCCAGCCGGTCGAGCTCGCCACGGGAGGCCGCCGCCCGCATCTTGGACGCAAGGAACATCAGATCGGTGTCGACCGCGAACGGGTAGAGGGCGTGAAATTTGGATTCGTCGCCGCCGGTGAAGCCGCGCTTGATCATGTTGGCAATGCGCAGATGGCCCAGCTTGCCGTCGGCGAAGTTCGGCCACACCACATCGACCGACGGGTTGAGTTGCTCGTCGGTGGGCTCGTGTCCGAAAGTCTGGAACAGGCAGATCTTCCACAGCACCATGCCGTCTTCGGCGCCGTGCTTGTCCTTGGGAAGGATCGAGATGGTGCCGGTGGTGCCGCTGGAGGTGATGACTTCCAGCGGGGTCCGCGCGTCGAGCCGCTCGATCCAGTCATCGATCCCGGTGCAATCGGTGGTGTCGACGGCGGACAAGTCGTAGCTGGTCAGCTTGTCCAGCCACTTGGTCATCAGGTCGAAGCGCTTCTTGTCGATCAGCGCGGCCGGATACGACTTGAATGCGGTGTGCGAAAAGAACAGCGGGACAACGTCGTTGAACTCGTTGACGGCGGTGATTCCGAGCCGGTCAGC
>DATAZN010000283.1:0-28391 GCA_036272035.1 Mycobacterium sp.
GCGCTGCATCAACGGCGCGGCTACCTTGCTCGGCAGCATCCCCGCCATCGCCTGCGCCGCTTTGGCCACGGGCGAACCGTGAGCCTCCATACCAACCGCGTCGATAACGGAGTCCGCGCCGCGGCCCCCGGTCAATCCGCGAATCACCTCGCCCAGATCCTTCTCATGCTCACGCAGATCCAAGACCTCCGCCCCGCGGGCCCGAACCCTCTCCAGGCGCTCAGGCACCAGATCTACCCCGATGACCCGAAAGCCGTGGTGCAGCGCGACCCGGGCCGCCATGTCCCCGATCGGCCCGAGACCCAGCACCACCAACGTGCCGCCCTTCGGAACCGCGGCGTATTCGACGGCCTGCCACGCTGTGGGCAGCACGTCGGAGAGATAAACGAATCGTTCGTCCGGTAGCCCGTCGGGAACCTTAATATGGGTGAACTGCGCCTGCGGAACCCGCAGGTATTCCGCCTGACCACCCGGCACCTCGCCGTAGAGCTTGGAGTAACCAAACAACGCAGCGCCCGTGCCGTACTCGGTCACCTGCGTCGTCTCACATTGGGAATACAGCCGCTCGTTACACATGAAGCAATGCCCGCACGACATCTGAAACGGGATTACCACCCGGTCGCCCACCCCGATCGCGCTCACCTCGGCACCGACCTCGACCACCGTCCCCATTGCCTCGTGACCGAGGACGTCTCCTGGGGTCATGAAAGCGCCGAGTGTCTCGTACAGATGCAAGTCCGAACCGCAAATGTTGGTACTCGTCACCTTGATGATCGCGTCCGAGGGCTTCTCGATACGAGGGTCAGGAACGTCCTCGACTCGCACGTCACGCTTGCCCTGCCAAGTCACTGCTTTCATGTCGAGTCCCTTGCGTCTGTCGGCGCTCTGCTGAGTGGTGGATTGGTACCGGGGCATTGCCCTATGCCGGCATCCGTACCCAGTTCTGCGGCGATTCCAACCGGCAGCGACCCCGCGGAGGCGCCGTAGGTGTCAGAGGTGGTACTCGCGATGTGGTCGTGGCCAACTGTGGGCGGATGGGCGCACTGCATCGCCGGTAGCGGCTCGCGCGCCTGGGTAGATTCACGTCGCGGCGGGTATGAGAGCCCCATGACGACACCATCGAGCGACGCGCCGCGGAGGCCACCGAACGAGCCGATTCAGGAGACTCTGACCGAGGGCGAGGGTGTTCGTGACACGTACGAGGCAAATGTTGAACAACAAAGTCCCGGCGCGAAGCTGAGCGATGCTGAGGGTGAGTACAACAAGCGAGCCGGCGTTGGCCAGGTCCAAGAAGGCGACGGGTCGCCCGTGAATCCGTACTCCGATATTCCAAGGCCGGGCGACGGAGACGATTTTGACCCCACCCCCATGGCCGATCAGACTTAGCCGCCCGGTTCCTGCGGCGCTTAGCCACGCGGGCTTGGGGGTTCGCGGCGCTGTCGCGATTTTCTCCTAGTCTTTTCGATACACATAGTCGTTCTGATACTCCAGACGCACTTCCTGTTCGCCGTAACCTTCGTCTCCGGCGGGTCCGGCCAGTGTGCTTAGTGCTGGGGCGACTACTACCATCCAGGCCTGCCACTGCTCCTCTGTTTTCAGCAGTGGCACCTTGTTCGCTAAAAGCGGTCCGGCCCCGCCCCGCGCCACATCATCGCGGAGATACTGCACCACCGCGTTCAAGGTGCGCCACAGCTGGCGCGCATAGTCAGAGATCGGTTCGTCGACGTCTGGCTTGGCCGCGTCGCGTTCGGCTTCGCCGAAGACGGGTCCAGCGTCGCCGCTGGTCTCTGGATCGCGGTTGCTGAACCACGGCGCATCGTCGTGCAGGATGGTGGGCATTGGGATGCCAGGCCAGGCACTGTGCTCTTCGATCATACGAAAGGCCATTCCCGCCTTGGGTTTCCGTCAATCGGATATGGGTAACCACTTCGGTATGACGACAGACCCGCACGGACCTACGAACCCGGACCCCAGCTCACCCCTGCCACCTGATCCGGACGGCGGCGGACCGCACGACCCGACGCAACCACCCAGCGACTAAGTCACCCTCGACGACGGCAGGAAGCCCATGACCGACCCGCAGGAAACCAGTGACACCGTTGAACAGCTCGTCGACAGCGACGGGGGTGGGCGCATCCGCCCGGCCGCGCCTACCGGTGGGCAGAGTGTCGGTGGTCCGGCAGCAGCGAGCGAGTCGGCTACCGAAGCTGCGCTGACAGGCAGCGACGATCCGGTCATCGGAAACACGCCGGCAGCTGACGACCCGGCCCGCAATCCCCTGTAACCTCTCCGCGTCTCGTCTGTGACCGACCTGCTCACGGTCAGTGACTCGCTCGATAGCGCGGCGAGCGTCGCGCTTAGGCGTGAATCCCGATGGCGGGGGGCATCCGTAGCAGTGCGCGGAGCACGGATGGGTAGTGGCGTGTCCCTGTTCTTGATGATCGTCCTGCTAATCAGCGGCGGACTCGGGATGCGTATGCACACATCCCGACCATCGCACGCAGCCGAATCCGAGCGCCGACCCCAGCGCCGTTCCCGACGCGCCCTCGAGCCCGACCGACGAACTCACACCTGATGGGTCGTTGAATCGAGGCTAGATTTTGTGCGGGAGGGCAGCCGGGTGGGCAGCATCGGTGTGGGCGTCATCGTCGTTGGCAATATCTCGTATGCGATGAATCCGGCTTTCCCAGGGCCGCAGCCTGGCCGCCGCGGCGGCGTCGGCGAGCGTGTAGTTACCGAGTTCTAGAGGTGCGTCGGCCCAGCGATCGGGAAGCTCGAGCGGTTGCGACTTACTCGAGAAGTTGCCCAGCACGAGCAGCGCCTGGGTGCCGAGTTCACGTACATAGGCGTAGATGTGTTGGTGCTGAGGCAACAGCATTCGGAATCGGCCGTAGGTCACCACGGGGTCGTTGTGTCGCAGCTCGATGAGACGGCGGTAGTGATGCCATACCGATGCCGGGTCGATGAACGCGGCCGCGGCGTTGATGGCAACGTAGTTCGGGTTGGCTGGCATCCACGGGTTGGTGTCGCTGAAGCCGCCGTTGCCCGACGTGTCCCATTGCATCGGCGTGCGCGCGTTGTCGCGACCCATGCCCTGCACGCCGGCGAGGATCTGACGGGGATCGATGCCGGCCGCGGTCGCTGCGGCCCAATAGTTTCGGGACTCGATATCAACGACGTCGTCCAGGCTGGCGATCGGAGTGTTGGTCATGCCGATCTCCTCACCCTGGTAGATGAACGGCGTGCCCCGGTGCAGATGCAGCACGGTGGCAAGCATCGTGGCTGCTTCGACCCGGTACCGGTCGTCGTCGCCCCAGCGAGAGACGATTCGCGGCTGATCATGATTGCACCAGTACAGGCTGTTCCAGCCGACATCGGCGAGGCCGTCCTGCCAACGGCCCATGATGGTCTTGAGGGCGATTAGGTCCAACGGCACCGGATCGAACGTGCTGGCGCCCTGATCGACGCGGACGTGCTCGAATGTGAACACCATATCGAGTTCGTGGCGGTCCGGGTCGGTCAGTTTCACGCCGTCTTCGACCGTTGCCCCGCTGGCTTCGCCTACCATCAGCAACCGGTCCTCATAGTGAGAGATCACCTCGTGGTGCACTTCTTGCAGGAACTCGTGCAGGCGCGGACCGTTCACGTAGAACTGCCGAGCCGACCGGTAGAGCTGGCCGGCGGAACTCGGTGCGTCGGGCAATGACGCGATCTTCGAGATCTTGTTGATGACGTCCATGCGAAACCCGTCGACCCCGCGGTCAAGCCACCACCGCATCATCGTGTGGATAGCGCGACGTACCTGAGGATTTTCCCAATTGAGGTCGGGCTGCTTGGCTGAGTACAGATGCAGGTAGTACTCGCCCGTATGCACGTCGTACTGCCAGGCTGGTTGGTGGAACTCCGAGCGCCAGTTGGTCGGTTCGGCACCGGGCGTGCCCGGCACATAGCCAGGGCGGGGTGGACGCCACCAGTACCAGTCACGTCGAGGGTTGGTGCGGTTTGATCGTGACTGGACGAACCAGGGGTGCTGGTCGGAGGTGTGATTGGCGACCAAGTCCATGATCAGCTTCATGCCCCGGTGGTGGACCGCCGCGAGGAGGGCGTCGAAGTCGGCGAGCGTGCCAAAACGGGGATCGATGTCCTCGTAGTCGGCGACGTCGTAGCCGCTGTCGTCCCACGGTGTGGGATAGACCGGTGTGAGCCAAAGCGCGTCGACACCGAGCGCTTCGAGATAGTCGAGTTTGGCGACGATGCCGTTTAGATCGCCGAAGCCGTCACCGTTGGAGTCGGCAAAGCTGGCGGGAAAGATCTGATAGATGACGGCCCGCTTCCACCAGTTGGCCAGCGGCGCGCTATCCGTGGCCACGCCCGGTGATGCGCTGGAGCCGCTCGATCTCTTTGCTGGCGTCGGCCTTGCTGAGCCCGCTCGGCACGTCCTCGCCCGCCTCCTGCGCAAGGGTGTGCAGGTAGGACTCCTGCGGGCCGGTGGATGGTTCGTCACCGGTGAGCCACTCGTCGGGGTCCCGCTGCGGGTTGTGCTCGATGTTCGGCGCGGCTGGTTCGCTCATGATCACTCCTCTATCGAACTGACGTTCGATGTATGCCCACAGTCGGGCCGCCGCAAACCGGCTTAGCTCTTGAGCTTCGGCAACACGCTGCGGGCATAGAAGTCGAAAAAGCCCTCAGCGCTGGTCTGTTCCTCGCTGCCGCCCATTTGCGAGATGTAGATCTCGTCGAAGCCGGCATCAGCGTAGGGCGCGAACGCGTCGAGGTGCCGCTTAACGTCGCTGCCGTAGGCGATCGAGTCTCGAGTCATCTGCTCAGTAACCAGTTGGCTCGCCTGCTCGAAGTGCTTGGGACTCGGCAGCACCTGGGATACCTCGCCCGGTATTCCGGAGTTGGCCCACAGCCGATGCGCGGTCGCCACGGCCGCGTCGTCGTCGGTACTCCAGCACACCTTGTAGCCAGCCTGGGTTGGCTTACCCGCGCCCCCGTTGCGGCGGAACGCGTCGAGGGTTTCCTGGTCGGGGGTGGTCGTGATGAAACCATCGCCGATCCGTCCCGCTACTTCAGCGGACTTGGGGCCGAAGCCGGACACGAAGACCTGCGGCGGCGTCTCGGGCTTGGTGTAGATGCGGGCGTTCTCGACGGTGTAGTGCTCGCCGTGATGGGTCACGAAGTCCTCGGTCCAGAGCCGGCGCATGATCTCGACCGATTCCTCGAGCATCTCCAGGCGCTGTTCGATGGTCGGGAAGCGGGCGCCGGTGACGTGTTCGTTGAGCGCCTCGCCGGTTCCGATGCCCAGAGTGAACCGCCCGTTCGACAGGACGGCACTGGTGGCGGCGGCCTGGGCGATGATCGCGGGATGGATCCTGATCATCGGGCATGTCACCGCAGTGGTGATTGGCAGGCTGCAGACCTGCGACAGCGCACCGATCATCGACCAGACGAACGGGCTTTGGCCCTGCTCGTCGTTCCAGGGGTGGAAGTGATCGGAGATCCACAGCGCCTCGAATCCGGCCTGCTCGGCCCGTTTTGCCTGCTCGAGCAGATCGGCGGGACCGTACTCCTCGCAGGACAGGAAATAGCCAATCTTCATCTAGGTCTCCAGTGGTCGTCATGGTCAACGGTGAAGCAGCGCCCGAACCTGGCTTACCCAAAACCGGCGGTCGTCTGTCCGATTGAAAGCCGCCAACGGCGGGCACATGGACGGTGTGACTTCCGATAAGGGTGAATCAGACGTGGCGGACGACCCTCAGGTTGCGACGAGCCGTGCAACTGGTGGCGACACCGGGGATGCGAACGCGCTGGATGAAGCGAGTACGACAGGCACGTCGAATACCCCGGAATACGTCGGCCGTGTGGCCGGGGATGACGTGGGGTACGCCGGCGAGACCGGGGCCGAACGACGGAGCGAGGCAAAGCGAGACAACGACTGATCGCTGCTTACTCGGTCGCTTGCTGGGTTTGGGCGTAGAGGTACTGCAGGAAGTCGGCGCCCGACACGGCAGTGAGGGTCGCAGTCGCCACGCGCGTTGCCTTCGGCGCGACGACTAACCCAAGCATGAATGCCGTGGCTACCCACTGGCCTAGGCACATCGGGCAGGTCAGGAGTTCGCCGATGGAGTGCTGCAGTCCGTGTCCGCGTACTTCTTCCTTGAGTTCGGCCGGTGCGCTGGTGCCTTCATACGTGGTGAACGGCGCGCGGATCGGGCTGGTGATCGGATCCTTGGCGATGAGGCGAGCCAGCTTCTGGGTGGCGACAGTGAGCTGAGCTAGATCCCACGGCCCAATGCCCGCTGGCGGCTTGCGGCCGAACGCTCGGGCGCCGACCGCGGCGAGCGCCGTGCCGCCGCCGTAGATGCCCATTAGTACGAGGTAGCCGCCGAGGGGGCGGTCGTTGCCGTTCTTGTAGGCGGTGGCTTGTCGGTGAAACCAATTAGTCATGACTGCCTTTCGGGTGAATTAGGTCAGCCGACCGCGGGGGACTCGGCTGCCCCTGAATGCGGATCAGCGGTGAAGAACGAGATGCGACCGTTGGTTTCTAGAACCGCGAGCCGGATCTGGGAGAACCGCTCGATGCCTTCGTTGCGGGCTGCGGCCATGAGGTCGTCCATCGATACGTGCTCGCCCCGCAGGTTGTCCATCACGGGTTCGCCTTGGTCGATGACGATGACCGGGGTGCCGTGGGTAAGTGGTCGTAGTCGCCGGTAGCGGGTGTTGAGCCAGGACAGCAGCGCGGTCAGAAGTGCGAATACACCGATGGCGAGAACGGACGCGGTGACGGAGTAGTCCTGTTGGGTTACCGCTTGCTGGACGAGGTCGCCCATCGTGACGTAGAGCAGAAGCTGGAAGGTGCTCAGTTCGCCCAGGGTGGCGCGGCCGGTAACTCGGGTGATGAACCAGAGGAATCCGAAGATGAATAGGGCGCGGTAGACGACTTCCATCAGGGCACTAGCCAGGTGTGAATCGAGGTCGAGGCCTCGATGATGCCGCCGACGATCAGCCGGACCGTGGCTGTCTTGCCGATCTGGGCGGAGGGCTGGATGTACGCGTCGTAGTCCATGACGAATTCGTCTCCGTTGGGTTGGTCGAAGTTGAAGTAGACGAAGTTCCCGTCGTTGGTGCTGCTGTCGGCGTCGGGGTAGAAGCCCTGGGTTTCGAACATGCGGAAGTAGTCGGTGGAGACGGCGAGGGTGATGCCTTGGTCGAATCCGCCGGGCTTGTGGACGGTGAATCGGACCGGTACGTCGAGACCGGCGCGGGCGGTTTGCGGGTAGAGGACTTCGAGGGTGTAGCCGTTGGCGTGGGTGGTGACGGTGCGGGAGTGCACGCCGAAGACGCCGAAGGCTCCGGCGAGGACAACAACCAGTAGCAGGGTCAGGCCGGCTCGGCGGCCCCAGATCGACGCGAAGGTGCAGTTGCCGGGCTTGACGTCGGCGAGGGTCGAGTCGTTGTCCATCGGCGAGTCTTTCTTAGTTCGCTAGCCGGGCGGAGGTTTCGAGCATCAGCGCGTGAACGAACGCTTGGGGTAGGTTGCCGCGCATCTGCCGTTGCCGGGTGTCGAATTCCTCGCTGAACAGCAGGGGTGGACCGCAGGACGCGCGGGTGCGTTCGTACCAGCCTCGCGCCTCCAGCGATCGTCCGCTTTGGTGCAGGGCGAGGGTGACGAGGAAGCCGCACAGCAGGAAGGACCCTTCGGCTTCTTCGAGCGGCCGGTTGTCGTGGCGGAAGCGGTAGGCGTAACCGTCGACCGTCAGATCACGCAGGCACGCCTCGAGGGTCGCGCGGGTGCGTGGGTCGTCCACCGGCAGGGCGCCGCGGATGCCGGCGAACAGCAGCGACGCGTCAACCGCGGGGTCGTCGGGGGAGCGTCGCCACTGGCCGCTCGGGTCAAGGCTTGAGGCGGAGGTGTCGGCGATGATGCGGTCGGCCAATGTGAGCCACTCGGCGGTGTCGGTTCCGGGGCGACTGGCCGCGATCGCCTTGAGACCGCCGGCGACGGTGAGCCGGCTGTGCGTCCACGCGCGGTTTTCGAGTTCCCAGATGCCGGCATCGGGTTCCTCCCACCTGCGCCCGATCGCGGTGGCGGCGGCTTGGGCCGCTTTCCATTGCTCGGGGTCGAGCCGGTCGCGCTGGGCGGCGACCGCGTACAGCTGCAGCGCTTCGCCGAAGATGTCGAGCTGAAACTGGGTCTTGACCTGGTTGCCGACGATGTCGAACCCACCGGGGTAGCCGGGCAGGTCGAGGTGACGTTGGCGCGGGACGGGGGCGCCGGTTGTCGTGTATGCCGGCGTGAGCTGATCACCGTGTTCGAGCAGCCGCTCCGTGACAAATCTGACGCTCTGATCGAGCAGATGGTCGTCACCGATCGCCGCCGCTGCGATGCCAGCGAAGCAAAGGTCGCGGATCCAGACGTAGCGGTAGTCGTAGTTGCGGCCGGCTTCGGCCCGCTCGGGCAGGCTCGTCGTCGCGGCCGCGACCATTCCGCCGGTGTGGCTGGTCAGACCGCGAAGGACCGCGTAGCTGGCGCGGGCGTCACGCGGGGCGAGGCAGTCGCCTAACTGCGGCACAGCAGTCGCCCATGCGTTTTCGGTGACTCGCCAAGCGATGTCGGCGACGACCAGCTCGTCGGGTAGCGGTTCGTCGGACACTTCGAGGATGAGGTCGTGCTGCTGGCCCGGCTGGAGGTCTATGTGCGTCGTCAACTGCTGGCCGCTGTCACGGGCATGGGCTGCAACCGCACCGGTCCACCGCAGGTGGAGTTGGCCGCATCGGGCCGTCCACACCTCGCCGTGGCGATGCACGTCCGACATCAGGTGACGGTCGTAGCCGGCTCTGGGAGTCAGCGCGACGTCAACCGAACCGGGTCCGTCCTCAGCTCGTAGCCGACGCAGCAGTACCACGCGGCGTGGATCACCGGGAAAGGCGAGCGCGTCCCGGCACTCAGTGGTACCGCTGTTAGTGCTCCAGCGGCTGGTCCAGATCATTGAGCCTTCGTCGTAGCAGCCGCCCCAAACGAAGGGATCCGTCGGCGTGACGCTGTAATGGCCCAGGCCGCCGGCAAGGGCGCTGAAGATCGAGTCGCTGTCCCACCGCGGCGCGCACATCCAGACGATCTCGCCGCAGGGCCCCACCACCGCGCCGCGTTCGCCGTCGCTCAGCAGGGCGTACTGCTGCAACGCGTGGAGCCGGACCGGTGGCGCCGACCTCATTGGCGCCGTCCCACCGCTCGACTGAGCATTAGTGCCGCCCCCGCGGCGACGGCCGCACCCGCGGCGCCGAGAACGCCATGGTGGTGTGAGGCCCAGAGCTGCGGGTCGTGGTCATGTGACTGAGCGTCGAAGCCGCCATGGGCGCCGAAGTCGCGTCCTCCCGGGCCGTCTGCCGGCTCCCACAGGTTCACCGGGTCGGTGTCAGGCCGGGTGGTGTTGGTTTGCTGAGACTCGAATCCGGTCTTGGCGAGGTAGCGGTCGAGAATTCCCGGGGCGATCGCGTTGGCGGCCAGGGTGAGTGCGGTGCTCGAGCCGATCCAGTACTCACGGCGCTGCGGATGGTCGGCGGCGAAGCAGATCGCCTGGGCGATGAATTCTGGTTGAAAGATCGGGGGGACCGGCTGTGCTCGGCGCGGCAGTCGTGATAGGACCCACGAGAATTGCGGCGTGTTCACCGCTGGTAGCTGCGGCATGGTCACGTGGATGTTGCTCTTGTCGTGCAGGAGTTCGCACCGCAGTGCCTCCGTGAAGCCCTGGATCGCGTGCTTCGCGCCGCAGTACGCGGTCTGCAGCGGGATGCCTCGGTAGGCCAGGGCTGAGCCGACCTGCACGATCGTGCCGCGGTCGCGCGGCTTCATGTGCTTTAGCGCCGCCATCGTGCCGTAGACGTATCCGAGGTAACTGACTTCGGTAACCCGCCGGAACTCGTCAGCGGCGATCTGGTGTAACGGCGCGAACACCGACGTGAACGCGACGTTGACCCACACATCGATGGCGCCGAGTTCGTGTTCGACCCGCTCGGCCGCGGCGTCCACGGCGTCGGGGTCAGCGACGTCGATGGTGATCGGGAGCGCCCGTCCGCCGGCCCGCTCGACCTCGGCGGCGGCTGCGGCGAGGCCTTTTTCGCCGCGCGCCAGCAGCGCGACCGAGGCGCCGCGGCGGCCGAACTCGATGGCCGTTGCTCGGCCGACGCCGGCGCTGGCCCCGGTCACGACGACAACTCGTGGGCTCACGGTCATCAGCTGACCGCCTCGGTGGTCCAGCCCATCGACCAGAGATCGTGCCCGACCGGCTGACCGCCGGCGGCGCTGAACTCGTTGAGCACCTGTGCCAATTCGGCCCGTCGCCGGCGAGGCATTCGAAGCAGGATCGCCTCGATCTCGGTCCGCCGGTGAGCGACCATCGTGTCGACCACAGTGCGCCCGTCCGGGGTGAGAGTGAGGTGCAGGGCCCGCCGGTTGGTCGGGTCGTCACTTCGATCTAGCAGCCCGCGGACGACCATCCGGTCGCACAGTCGACTCGCGGTCGATGGCGTCAGGTTCGCCGCGTCGGCCAGATCGCCCAGAGAAATGGGCGCCCGGCTCGCGGCGATGACCAGCACTCGCACCTGGGTCGGATCAGCGATGTCGGCTACTGCGGCGACCGACCGGGCGCTCAGTGCGACCAGCACGCGGCATGACGCCAGCACGGCGTCGGCGTCTCGCAGTGCTGCCATGAGCCGGCGTTTACCCAAACCTGTGCACCTCGCAAACATTGCTCGTTGCGACGATTAGAAACGAGGCCCGAACGGGTAGGTGTCGGCTGACTGAAGGAGATCTCTATGGCTGACACCGTCGCTGATGTCCTGCTGGCCCGGTTGCGCGAGTGGGGAGTCGGCCAGGTCTTTGCCTACCCCGGCGACGGAATCAACGGGTTGCTCGCGGCTTGGGGTCGCACCAACAACGATCCGCAATTCGTCCAGGCCCGGCATGAAGAGATGGCCGCGTTCGAGGCGGTGGGCTACGCCAAGTTCTCGGGCCAGGTCGGGGTTTGTGCGGCGACCAGCGGCCCGGGTGCCATCCATCTGCTCAACGGGCTCTACGACGCCAAGCTTGACCACGTGCCGGTCGTTGCGATCGTTGGCCAGACATCGCGCTCGGCGATGGGCGGGTCGTATCAGCAGGAGGTCGATCTGCTGAGCTTGTTCAAGGATGTGTGCAGTGACTATGTGCAGATGTGCATAGTGCCGCAGCAGCTGCCGAACCTGATTGACCGCGCGATTCGCGTCGCTCAGGCCGAGAGCGCGCCGACGTGCATCATCGTCCCGTCGGACGTGTTCGAGCTGCCGTATGAGGCGCCGGCGCACGCGTTTAAGCAGGTGCCCTCGAGCGTGGGTACCGCCTGGGGGTCCGCACGTCCAGCCGACGACGCGCTCGCCCAGGCGGCCGAGATCTTGAACTCGGGCCAGAAGGTGGCGTTGCTAGTGGGCCAAGGGGCGCGGGGGTGCGTGGCTGAGCTGACGCAGGTCGCGGACCTGCTCGGGGCGGGAGCGGCGAAGGCGCTGCTCGGCAAGGATGTGCTTGCCGACGACCTTCCCTGGGTCACCGGTTCAATCGGTCTGCTGGGCACTACCGCGTCGTACAAAATGATGATGGACTGCGACACGCTACTGACCATCGGATCGAACTTCCCCTACACCCAGTTCATGCCTGAGCTCGACCAGGCCCGCGCGATCCAGATTGATCGTTCGGCGAAGTGGATCGGGATGCGGTACCCGTACGAACTCAACATCGTCGGCGACGCCAAGGCGACACTGCAGGCGCTTATCCCGCTGCTCAACCGCAAGGACGACCGGTCTTGGCGGCAGGAGATCGAGGGCAACGTCTCCGACTGGTGGCAGGTCATGGAACGCCAAGCGCTCACCGAGGCCGACCCGGTCAACCCGATGCGGATCTTCCACGAACTGTCGTTGCAGTTGCCCGACAACGCGATCGTCGCCGCCGATTCGGGCAGTGCCGCGAACTGGTACGCCCGCCACCTGCGCTTCCGGGGCAACATGCGGGGCTCGCTGTCAGGCACGCTCGCGACCATGGGCCCAGGCGTCCCCTACGTGATCGGCGCGAAGTGGGCCCATCCGGACCGACCGACGATCGCACTCGTCGGCGACGGCGCGATGCAGATGAACGGCCTGGCCGAACTCATCACCGTGGCGCATTACTGGCAGCAGTGGTCGGACCCGCGTTTGATTGTGGCCATCCTGCACAACAACGATCTCAACCAAGTGACCTGGGAGATGCGGGCTATGGAGGGCGCCCCGAAGTTCGCCGAATCCCAAACATTGCCCGACGTCGATTACGCCGCGTTCGCCCGCAGCCTCGGCCTGGGCGGACTGAATATCGACACCCCAGAGGCAATCGCCGGCGCCTGGACGCAGGCCCTGAGTGCTGACCGTCCGACAGTCCTTGACATCCGCTGCGATCCCGACGTGCCCCCGATTCCTCCGCACTCGACGTTCGAGCAGGTGAAGGCGACCCTGTCGGCGTTCCTGCACGGCGACGAGAACCGGTGGGGATTTGCTAAACAGGGCATCAAGGAAAAGGCCCAGGAGTTCCTGCCCGGCCACGCCTCGACCAGTGGCGAGCGCTGAAATGTCGCTGCTGGCTCGGGCCGTCGGCGATATCCGCACCGGTCGCTTCGAACGCAGCCTGTCCGCCCTTACCGCGGCCGGCGCCGCCGTTACCGCAGGTGAGATCTACTTGTCGCACGACGGCGCCAGCTTCGGAAACAAGATGATGTGGTGGCCACTCGTCGTCGTGCCAACCGCGGTCCCGGCCGGTATCGCCGCGATCTTTTCGCGGCGCGCCGCGCACACGGTGCTGCCGCTCGCCTCGGCCGCGATCGTCATCAACGGACTACAGGGCACCTACCTACATCTGCGCGGCGTCGCTCAACGCCCGGGCGGGATCACCCGCTATAACCTCGAAGCGGGGCCACCCGTCTTTGCCCCTTTACTCGCATCGGTGGTCGGTGGCATGGGCTTGCTCGCGGCGGTCCTACGTCGCGAAGGCCGCCCGCCCCAGGGTGATGTCGGCGCCGCCTGATGCCTTACCGCAGCCGCCGGCAACGCGCGGTCACCCCGCAAGGTCGCGGCCGGTATCCCGGCTTCGACGTCCTTGACAGCGTCGACGCCTGGGACGACGTCACCGCCGGAGTCGTGCTGGCCCGGCTGGCCCAGGTGGCTGGGGCGGGCGACCTCTCGTTCTTCACTCCCTCCGAGGTCGCCATCGTCGGCCCGCTTCTCGACCTGCTTCTAGCCCAAGACGGAGAACCCCGGGTACCGGTGCTCGCCCTGATCGACGAACGGCTCGCGGTCGGTGAGACCGACGGATGGCACTACGACGAACTGCCGGAGGACGCTGCGGCCTGGCGGGATTCGCTTGGCTTCCTCGATGAGGACGCCCGCACGACCCATAGCGGACGGCCCTTCGCCGCGCTGATCAGCGACGAACAGGCTGCTCTCATTCAAGCCGTCCAGGACCGCGTTCACAGCAAGGAAACCTGGCACGACTGGCCGGCGGAACACATCTGGAGCCTATGGACCCGCTATGCGTGCACCGCGTTCTATTCACACCCGTGGGCGTGGAACGAGATCGGCTTTCCGGGGCCGGCCTACCCCCGCGGCTACCTCAACCCGGGCATCAACTCGCGCGAACGCTGGGAGACCGGTCCCGCCGCAGACGGAGATCCGGTGTCTTTCGCCGAGCGGGTTGAGCAGGCACGCCGCGAACATGAGCAGCTGACGCAGTAATGCGCACGAACCACCGCGACTTACGTTCGCGTAACGAGTCCGCCTGGCTCATTCCCAACGACGGCACACGCACCGACCACCAGCTCCGCGCTGACATGCGGCGCTACGCCGATGGCGACGAGGTCGACCTCGTCATTGTCGGCGCCGGTGCTGGGGGAGCGGTGCTGACCCAGCGGCTGGCCCGGGCCGGCTGGCGGGTCGTCTGCCTGGACGCGGGCCCCTTCTGGGACCCCGACACCGACTGGGTCAGCGACGAACGTGGCGCGCACACCCTGTATTGGACCGAGCCCCGTCAGATCGGCGGGACCGACCCGGTGCCGCTCGGCTCGAACAACTCCGGCCGAGGCGTGGGCGGCTCGATGGTGCATTACGCCGGCTACACCCCGCGCCTGCACCCGTCCGACTTCCGCACCCGCACCTACGACGGTGTTGGCGCGGACTGGCCGATCAGCTACGACGACCTGCGCCCGTTCTACGCCGCACTCGAGCAGGAACTGCCGGTGGCTGGCGATGCGTGGCCGTGGGGCGATCCGCACAGCTACCCGCACCACCCGCACCCCGTCGGCGGCAACGGGGAGATCTTCTTGCGCGGCGCCCGTTCGGCTGGGATCGAAGCGCACGTCGGTCCAGTGGCGATACCGAACGGCCGCTTCGGCAACCGGCCCCACTGCATCTATCGGGGCTTCTGCCTCCAAGGCTGCAAGGTCAATGCCAAGGCCAGCCCGCTGATCACCCACATCCCTGACGCTCTCGCCAACGGGGCCGAGGTACGTGCGGACAGCATGGTCACTCGCGTCGTCGTGGACCCTCGGACAGGACTGACCACAGGAGTCGAATACCAGCGCGGCGGACGTGCGCATTACCAGCGGGCCCGGGCCGTCGCCGTCGCCGGGTATTCGATCGAGACGCCGAGGCTGCTGCTGCTGTCAGCTACGAAACAACACCCGGAGGGCCTCGGCAACGACCACGATCAGCTCGGTCGTTATCTCATGGTGCAGGGAGCTCCGCAGACGGCCGGACGCTTCGCCGACGAGATCCGCATGTACAAGGCGCCCCCACCCGAGGTTTCGAGTGAGCAGTTCTACGAAACTGATCCGACCAAGCCGTACAAACGCGGTTGGTCGATTCAGAACGTCAGCCCGCTGCCGATCACGTGGGCCGAGCACGTCACCGCTCAGGGGCATTGGGGGGCGCCGTTGCGCGAGTACATGCGCGATTACATCCACTGGGCCACGCTCGGCGCGCTCTGCGAGTACCTCCCGCAACCCGACAACCGGGTCACCCTTGCGGCTGAGAAAGACCGCCACGGTCTGCCGGTCGCGCACTTTGCGTACTCGCAATGCGACAACGACAAACTGCTCACGAAGTCCGCCACCGAATCGTTAGAAACGATCCTGAAGGCCGCCGGAGCCGAAGAGGTCATCACCATCAACCGCTACGCCCATCTGGTCGGCGGGGCTCGCATGGCGGCCCGCCCGTCCGACGGTGTGGTCGATTCCGAGCACCGGGTGTTCGGGGTGCCGAACCTCTACGTCGTCGACGGCAGCGTGCTGCCGACTCAGGGCGCGGCGAACCCAGCCCTGACGATCATGGCGCTGGCCGCCCGCGCCGCGGCTCGACTGATCGCAGTGGGACGCCGCGGCCTAACCGAGCGCGCAGCAGTCGGCTCATGACGACGATCGATTCGATTACCGTGGCGGTGCACCGATTCCCGCTGCCCGAACCCGAGTCCGACGGCACGCTGACCTGGGACGCGACCACCGCGGTCACAGTGACCCTCGGCGGAGGTGGCCACATTGGCCTCGGTTGGACCTACAGCAGCCCAGCCGCGGCCTTGGTCATCACCGAACACTTCACCGATGTGGTTCACGGCCGCGACGCACTCGATGTCGACGCCGGCTGGCAGGCGATGCACGGGGCCGCACGCAATCTGGGCACCCGCGGGCTGGTGATGCAGGCGCTCAGCGCGGTCGACATCGCCTGGTGGGATCTCAAAGCACGCCTGCTCGAGGTGAGCCTCGTGGACCTGTTCGGGGCGACGCGCGACCGGGTGCCGATCTACGGCTCAGGTGGCTTCACCAACTTCAGCCGAGCCCAGCTCGAAGAACAGGTGGCCTGGTGGCAATCGGTCGGCTGCACCGCCATGAAGATCAAGATCGGCCAGGACTGGGGTACCCGCCTCGATCGCGACCTGAAGCGCGTGCAGCAGCTGCGACAGCTCGCCGGCGACGACGTGGCTCTGATGGTCGACGCCAACGGCGGCTACACCGTCGCCCAGGCTCGACGGATCGGCGCCGAACTAGATGACCTGGGAGTGGTCTGGTTCGAAGAACCGGTCAGCAGCGACGATGTCGCCGGACTCGCGTCCATCCGAGCAGCCGTGCACTGCGACGTGACCGCCGGTGAGTACGCCGCCGACGCCTACGAGGTCGATCACCTGCTGCCCGTCGTCGACTGCCTTCAACTCGACGCCACCCGCTGCGGCGGTTACACCGGCTTCCTCGTCGGCGCCGCGATGGCCCGCGCGCAGAACCTCCAGGTATCGGCGCACTGCGCCCCCGCGCTGCACGCGCCGGTCGCAGCCGCCGTCAGCAACCTGCGCCACGTCGAGTGGTTCGCCGACCACGCGCGACTCGAGCCGCGCCTCGTCGAAGGATCGCCCGAGGTCGTGGACGGCCAGCTGGCACCGGACCGCCGCGCCCTCGGCCACGGAATGTCGCTGCGTACCTAGGCAGCCGCTGCCTTGGGCCACCGTTAACCCGAAGCGAGGCGTAAGTCTTCGACCAGCCCCTGATACGTCGACGCTCGATCCTCGCTGCTTGCCCGCAGCACCGCCGACGGGTGGATGGTCGCGATCACCGCCTCGATCCGGACCCGACTTTCGGCGAACGGGCCGTCCACCGGCGGCCACTGCAGCTGCTCACCGCGGTGGGCGCTGAGCCGAAATGACGGACCGATCAGCGATGCCGCCGCCGTGGCCCCCAGCGTGACCACCACTCGGGGCTTGACGGCCGTCAACTCCGCCGCGAGCCAGGGCTGGCAGGCGGTCATCTGCGACCCAGACGGCTTCTCATGAAGTCGACGGCTGCTGCGCGCAGTGCTCTTCCACCGAAAATGCTTCACCGCGTTCGTGAGGTAAAGCGCACGACGGTCGAGGCCCGCGTCGGCCAGCGCGCGATCGAGGACACCGCCGGCTGGCCCCACGAACGGTGCACCCTGCCGATCTTCGACGTCACCGGGTTGTTCGCCGATCATCATCACCCGGGCCGTCCGCCTGCCGGCGCCGAAGACCACCTGCGTCGCCCGGGCGTAAAGATCGCAACCTTCGCAGCCTTCGGCGGCCGCGGCGAGCACACGTAGCTGCGAACTCGCGGGTACGAACGGTTGCGCTCCGACGTAGCGAACCATGACCGCGGATTACCCGGCAGTCAGGCTGGGCAAACCACTCGCATGCCGGAATTGCCTGACGTCGAGGGGTTCCGGCGTGCTCTCGCCAAGGGGCTCGCGGGCCGTCGCGTCGTTGACGTCACGGTGCTCGACCCCGGTGTGCTTCGAAATCGGACGCCGAGTCAATTCACCCAGCAGTTAACCGGTCGACAATTCGCCGAACCCGCCCGGACTGGCAAGTGGCTTATTCTGCCTACCGACGGGCCAAGCGTCCTGATTCACAACGGCATGACTGGCCGGCCCTATCTTGCCGATCCCGGCGAGGAACCAGACCGGTACGACCGGCTCGTTATCACTACCGACGATGGCGAACTTCACTATTCCGATCTGCGGAAGCTGCGCGGCGTCTGGCTGGCCGCCACCGAGCCTGAAGTGACCAACGTGATCGGACCCCACGGCCAAGATGCGTGGCCTATCTCGGTCGCGGCCTTCATCGACGCCATGCACGGTCGGCAAGGGCGACTCAAACCGACGCTGATGGACCAGACGGTCATTGCCGGGCTCGGCAACATGCTCAGCGACGAAGTCTGCTGGCGGGCACATCTGCACCCTGCCTCGTCGATCCCCAATCTCACCGACGATGAACTCACGCGGCTGGCCGGGCAGCTGCGCCAGGTACTACGGGCGGCGGTACGAGCTGGCCACATCCCGCGGACGCGCAGCTGGCTCAACTCGCGACGCGACTACCCCGACCCGGCGCCGTGTCCCCGTTGCGGCACGACCATCTGCCGCACCCGAATCGGCGGCCGCACTTCACTGTGGTGCCCGCGCTGCCAACCTCTGCCGGCCTGATGCGTGGGGCAGCCGAGATGTGGGTACGGCTAGCTCGTCATGACCAGACACGATTCGGCGCAGCTGCTGCTCGTCCGCCACGCC
This sequence comes from Mycobacterium sp., assembly GCA_036272035.1. Lineage (GTDB taxonomy): Bacteria > Actinomycetota > Actinomycetes > Mycobacteriales > Mycobacteriaceae > Mycobacterium. The sequence continues at coordinate 18,109 of DATAZN010000283.1, forward strand.
GAGAGCCTCGGCAACGTCGCGCGGGAGGCATCCGAGGCGTCAGATTCAGAGACGATCGCGATCGACGTTCGCGACGCCGATGTCGCATTGAGTCCGCTCGGGGAGGGGCAGGCTGCGGCGTTCGGACAATGGCTGGCTGAGTTGCCCCCAGTCCGGCAGCCGACGCGGGCCTGGGCGTCGTCCTACCGGCGGGCCCGGCAGACCGCTGAGCTGGCCCTTGCCGAGGCGGCTTTGAACTGCCCGCTCCGAGTGGACGAGCGCTTGCGCGACCGCGAGCTCGGGGTGCTCGACCGGCTCACCGCCCGCGGTGTCCAGGCCCGATATCCGGGTGAAGCGGAACGACGGCGATATCTCGGCAAGTTCTACTACCGCCCGCCTGGTGGTGAGTCGTGGGCTGATGTCGTCCTGCGGCTGCGTAGCTTTCTCGGCGACATCAGCGACGACCTGAGCGACGGTGTCGTGCTGATCGTCGCCCACGACGCGGTAGTGCTTCTCCTGCGCTACATCTGCCAGGAACTCGACGAGGCGACCCTGCTCGATATCGCCCGGACTCGATCGGTCGGCAACGCCTCGATCACCCGCCTCGTGCGCGATGACGCGACCGACGCCTGGACGCTCGACCTTGACAACGTCCAACAACACTTGATCGAGCACGGAAGCGTGCCGACCGCCCACGAAGCCGAACATGACGTCGACCCGCGCTGAGACGGTCAGCCCCGGCCTCCTACGAGACTGGCCGCTGCCCGGGCCCGGATCATCGAAACACAGCCGCGGCCACGTCCTTGTCATCGGCGGCGCCCGCTCGACCCCGGGCGCGGTCATGCTCGCTGGGCTCGCAGCGCTGCGGGTCGGCGCCGGTGTGCTGGCCCTTGCCGCGGACGAATCGGTCGCGCCGACGCTGGCGGTTGCCGTCCCGGAGGCGTCCGTCCTCGGGGTGTCATACAGCGATGCCGAGGGAGGCGCAGCCCGCGAATTGGCCGACCGGCTGGCCGACGTCGATGCCGTCCTGCTCGGCCCCGGCCTGGACGAACCGTTGAGCACCGCACGGCTGCTGAGCCTCCTCGCCGAACAGGTGACAGATTCCCCGGCCGTCCTCGACGCCTTTGCACTCGGGGTTCTCGCCGATCCCGACCATCTGATCGACCGGGACGCACTACCGGCTGAGCTGATTCTGACTCCGAACGACGAGGAAGCACGCCGCCTCCTGGCCGAGGGACCCGACGACTCCGACCGCGTCGATATCGCCGACGCGGCGGCCGTCGCGGTCGAGCTGGCCCACCGCTACGGCGCCGTCGTGGCCTACCAACGACACGTCGCCGACCCCCACGATGGCCGCTGGTTCATCGCCGCCGGAAACGCCGGCCTGGGCACCTCGGGCAGCGGCGACGTATTGGCCGGCGCAATCACCGGCCTACTCGCTCGCGGCGCCACACCGGCGCAGGCAACCTGCTGGGCAACGTACCTACACGCGGTCGCCGGCGACCACCTCGCGTCGCGCATCGGCCGCCTGGGCTTTCTGGCCCGCGAACTACTCCCGGAACTCCCGGCGATCCTGACCGAACTGGAGGTCTCATGACGCGATTCGGATACACCCTGATGTGCGAGCAGGCCGGACCGCGTGAACTCGTGCGCGACGCCGCTCGAGCCGAGCAGGCGGGGTTTGACTTCGAGGTAATCAGCGACCACTACTTCCCCTGGCTCGACAGCCAAGGGCACGCACCGAACGCCTGGGCCACACTCGGCGCCGTCGCCCAGGTAACCGACCGAGTCGATCTGATGACGTATGTGACCTGCCCGACCATCCGCTACCACCCCACCGTCGTCGCGCAGCAAGCGGCGACCGTGGGCCTGCTCAGCGACGGCCGGTTCACCCTCGGCCTCGGCGCGGGAGAGAACCTCAACGAACACGTCGTCGGGCGAGGGTGGCAACCGGCCAACGTCCGGCACGAGATGCTCACCGAAGCGGTCGAGATCATCACCGCCCTGTTCCGCGGCGACTACGTCAACTACCGCGGCACGCACTTCAGCGTCGACTCGGCCAAGCTCTGGGACGTGGGCACACCGGCGCCGCGCATCGGCATCGCCGTATCGGGAGAACAATCCTGCGCGCTCGCCGGCCGCTACGCCGACGCGATGATCGCAGTCGAACCCGACCCTGACCTCGGGGCGAAGTTCGACGCCGCCGGCGGAACAGGCAAGCCGCGGATCGGTCAAGTGCCTATCAGCTGGGATCGCGACCGTCAGGTGTCCATCGACCGCGCGCACGACCAGTTCCGCTGGTTCGGTGGCGGCTGGAAAGTTAACGCCGAGATACCCGGAACCGCCGGTTTCGCCGCCGCGAGCCAATTCGTCCGCAAGGACGACATCGCCGACGCAATCTCGTGTGGCCCGGATGTCGGCGAGCATGTGAAAGCGGTGCAGAAGTTCATCGATGCCGGCTTTACCGACGTCGCCGTCGTCCAAATCGGGGGCGACACCCAGACCGGCTTTCTGGACTGGGCCGAGCACGAGCTACTGCCGGCCCTACGGGTGCAGTGATGAACAATGCAAGCAGTGACGGGTCAGCTGTGCTGTTTGATGTCGATGGCACGCTGGTCGACTCCAACTACCTGCACGTCGCGGCGTGGCTGCGGGCCTTCGACGCGATCGGACAGCCGGTGCCGGCGTGGCGCATCCACCGAGCGATAGGCATGGACTCGTCGCGGCTTCTCGCGGAACTGCTCGGCCCGGCCGCTTCCGCGCTTGGCGACGCCGCCAAGCACGAGCACCAGCGTGCGTACTCCGAGACAACTCACCTTCTAAAGCCCTTGCCAGGTGCGCGGGAGTTGCTCCGCGTCCTGGCCGAGCGTGGAGTCACCGTCGTGCTCGCGACCTCAGCGCCACCGGACGAACTCGACCTCTTACGTTCAGTCCTCGATGTCGATGACCTGATTACCGCGGTCACCAACGCCGACGACGTCGGCACGGCGAAACCCGAGCCCGACCTGATTCACGTCGCCGTGCACCGCTCGGGCTGCCCGTCCGATCGGGTGGTTCTCGTGGGCGACGCCATCTGGGACATGCAGGCCTGCGCCCGGGCCGGGGTCGGCAGCGTCGGCGTCCTCAGCGGCGGCATTAGCGAAGGTGAGCTTCGCGCCGCCGGCGCGGAAGACGTCTACCACGACGCCGCCGACCTGCTCGCCCAGCTGAGCGGTAGCCGCCTGGCCCCGTTGCTCTGAGCGACGTCGCCGCCCGGCCGGGCCATCGAGGTCAGGGGTCGTGACCGGGGTCGAACTCGCGCACGTCGGCGAAACTGAGAAGCGAGTCAAGCGGCCGACGAAGTTCGACCTCCTCGGGCGCCAGCAGATGTCCCACGTGGTCGCCGAACTCGAGGCGCGCCTCGATCCGTCCGACGAACCAGGCCGCCGCATCGCCAAGGACGGGCACGTCGTGGGGCCCGACCGACCAGCGGCAGCGGGTGAACTTGTCGGTGCGATCCCCGGTTTCTTCGCCGAACAGCTGCGCGAGCTCAGCATCGTCGGCGCGGAGCAGGTGGATGGCGAGATGCGTCGCTGCGGCCGCGACCGTGGTCGTGTAGTTCTTCAGAGATAAACAGACCAGGAACCGGGGTGGATTGATGCTGACCTGGGTCGTGAAGCCGACCAGGCAGCCGGCGTTGACACCGGCAGCGGACGTTGTCGCGATGTACATCGGGTAGTTCAGCTCGCCGACCACCTGGTCGAAGCTCGCCCCCACGTCAGCCACTACCGCTCACCGGGCCGTCGCTTGCGCGGATAGAGCACTGGGCCGGCCGCGCCCGCCCCGCGTTGCAGCGCGTCGACGAAGGTACGCAAAATATCGGGAAGCGTATGCCTCGGCCTCCAGCCGAGAGAGTCGCGGGCGCGCGCAGTCGTCATCAGCGGCACCGACAAGCCGAGATCGATCCATCCCGCGTCGGTCGGCTGCAATCGCACCCGCCAGGTCAACTCCGCCATCGTGCGGAGCAACGCTGGCGGTGCCGGGGGGCCTACGCCGCCGAATATCGCCGCGAATTCGTCGCGATCAAGTATCGGATCGGCGGCAAGATTGAAGGCGCCACCGGATTGGGTCCGCAGGATGCGTACGACTGCGTCAGCGACGTCTTCGGCGTGCACGAACTGCACTGCAACCTGGCGAGGCAGCGGCGCGAGGCGGAGAAACTTGGGCCGAAGCAGCGTGACCGGGACGAGGTTCCCGATGAAGTACCGCGATATTTCGCTGGCCGCGGCCGGCTGCAAGATCAGCGCCGGCCGTACACGGGTAATCAGCAGGTCGGTGATCCCGTCCAGCATGGCCTCGCAGGCAGCCTTGTCAACACTGTAGGACGAGGTCGCGACGCCAGCTGCCGGCCAGCTCTCGTCCTTCCACTGACCGGGCGCGGCAGCGTACGTGCCCACCGAGGACATGTGCACTAAGTGCCGCACGCCGACGTCCCGGGCGGCGGTGGCGACAGCGCGGCTGCCGCCTTGATTAGTGGCGCGTAAAAGGCCGCGGTCGTGGCTGGGCTGGATGGCCCAGGCAGCATGGACGACCGCGTCGACTCCTCTGAAGGCCTCGCGAAGCTGCTGCTCGCAGCTGGGTTTGCTGATATCGATGGCACGCCACTCCGCCGAGGCATAAGGCTCGATCCGCGGGGGAGGGCGGCGGCTGATCCCGACGATGTCTGCGTCGCCGTCGGTGCTAAGCCGGCGGAGCAGTGCCGTGCCGACGTTGCCGGATGCTCCCGTGATTGCAATTTTCATGTCCGCCTGGCTGTACCCGCGTTGCTCGCGTGCCAATCGGCGGTAAGACGTACGCGAACGGACCATCCCGGCGCCGGACAGTTGGCACAAACGGGTTTCCTTCCTGACCAGCAGGGGTAAAGCTGTGCTACAGCCGCAGCGGCGCGGCACGCCTCAACCGCGAGGCCAGCCCCTGAATCCTGTCCAACCTGCCGATCACGGAGACTAAGTGTCCGATCCCGCCCAGCCCGTTGCCGAGAATCTGTCGGCTGCTCAGCTGTTCAAGCAGGCCGAGATGCAGTTCAGCCAGCTCATCCGGGGAGAACTCCAACTGGCCAAACTTGAACTCGCCGACAAGGGCAAGAAAGCCGGGCTCGGCGTGGGCCTATTTGGCACTAGCGCAGTCATCGGGTCTTTCGCACTCGGCGCGTTGATTGCGGCCGCCATTCTCGGTCTCGCCACGACCGTTGCGGCCTGGCTCGCGGCAGTCATCGTCGGCGCCGCCCTCCTACTGATTGCCGTTGCGGTGGCGCTAGCCGGCAAACGCGAGACAAGCCAAGCCCTGCCGCCAGCTCCCACCGTCACCGCGCACGAGGTGCAAGCCGACATTGCCGCGGTCAAGGAAGGACTACACCGATGACCGATTCCGATGACACAGGCGACACCGCGCCCGCGACGGTTGAGAGAGCCCGTGAGCAGGTCGAGCAGACCCGTAGCGACCTCACCGATACCTTAGAAGAATTGACCGACAAGCTTGATGTGAAGAAACAAGCCAAGGCCAAGGCCCACGACCTGAGCGGGAAGGTACACGAGTCCGCCGCGTCGCTCACCGACGCGGTCGGGCACGCTCACGACGCGATGCCGGACCCAATACGTCACGGCATCGACTCGACCGCACAGCAGGTCCGCCCGGCGATCAGCACCGTGGTGACCCAAGCGAGGTCGCATCGGCGTCCGCTCCTGCTCGTAGGCATCGGGGGGCTGCTCGCGGTCGTCGCCGCGCGCCGTTGGCGCCGTTCGTGAATCTTCGCGACAAAGCAGGAGGCGTTATCGTTGCCGTCCTGGGCGGCGTGATTGCGACCGTGCTGGTTCGCCGAGTCTGGCCGGCTACCGTGACCCGCAATGCACTCGCAACGACCATCCCGTCGGCCGGCGCACCCGACACGACGAGTAGCGGCGCAGGACAAGCAGCGCCGCAGGAGAACCCCGCTAGTCCTACCGAGATCCCTGCACCAGGATGGCGCGACATCCTGCGTCGAGCGTTGCAACAGTTCAAACACGACGCGATCACCGACCGCGCCGCCGCCCTGACCTACTTCGGCGTCCTGGCTATCTTTCCGGGGCTTATCGTGGTCGTGTCGATTCTCGGCCTGCTTGGTCGCAGCACGACGAACCGGTTCTTGGCCAACGTCGAATCCTTGGCGCCAGGCAGCGTGAAATCCTTCCTCACCACCGCCATCGAACAGACCCAAAACCGACCCGGCACCGCCGGCGCGGCAACCGCAATCGGTGTTGTCCTGGCGATCTGGTCCGCCTCCGGCTACATCGCCGCGTTCATGCGCGCAACCAACCAGATCTACAGTGTCGACGAAGGCCGACCGATCTGGAAGACCGCGCCAATTCGACTCGCCGTTACCGTCGCCATCGTGGTGATGCTCATCGTCACCGTCCTGATGGTGGTCGTGACCGGGTCCATCGCGTCCCAAGTCGGAAAAGCTCTCGGCATAGGCCACACCGCCGTACTTGTGTGGGACTTCGCCAAATGGCCCGTCCTACTGGTCATCGTCAGCCTCATGCTGTCGCTGCTCTACTGGGCCTGCCCGAACGTCAAGCAGCCGGGCTTTCGCTGGTACACCCCGGGCGGGGCGCTCGCCGTCGTTATCTGGCTCATCGCGTCCGGTGGCTTCGGGCTCTACGTTTCGTTCGCCGGGTCATATAACAAGACCTACGGCTCGCTGGCGTCAATCATCATCTTCTTGGTCTGGCTCTGGATCACGAACATCGCCATCTTGCTCGGCGCCGAATTCAACGCCGAAGTCGAACACCAACGCGCCATCGAGGCCGGCCTGCCGGAAGAGGTCGAACCCTTCGTTGAAGTCCGCGACACACGCAAACTCGATGATGACGAGCGCGAGCGAGTCGAACTCGCCGCCCGCCAGCTTCCCGACAGCTCACACGGAGGCGCCGAAGCGAGGCCGGCATCATCGGCGGACGCCCGCCAAGTAAGGGTCGGTGCATGACTGCCGAGCTGTTGGGTCATCCCCCAGCCGTTACTCATGTTAGAGGGGCGCCGACCGCGCGTGTGCGGAATCAGTCCTCAGCGAGTGAACGTCGCGCAGCGAAACCGAGCGAACTCGGCAACATCACCCTCGTTCAACTGCAGCAGCTAGCCCTGGGTTATGCGCCAGCTGGTCGATGCTCGTCAACGAGTGACGGGTAAGAGGTCCATCGTCGAGTTGGTTCCGGCGCTACGACCGTCGTAGTCATGTTCCGCTAGAGTCGGCTTTCGATGATTTGGACGCGGCACGGGTTCCCGAACTGGCTGGCGTAGACGCCGGGTCCTCGCTGCGTGTGGCCGACGCCAGGTCGGGCTCGTCGGCGGGTGCGGAGGTCGACGAGCTGAGGCGTTGACGCGGCGACCTGATGACGGAGCCGAAGGGCGTAATCTCATCGGCTTCGTCATCGTCGAACCATATGCCGCCCGCGCGAAGGTAGCGGAAGTGCACGTCGTCGTCAGAAGCCAGGGTGACGGTGACGCCTAGGAGGCCGTCGCCCCGGGCGGTGAGCGTGTCTGCTCCAGCGAGCCAGTCGTTAAACGATCCGACGACCGACACCGCGGTATCGTCTCCGCCGTCGGAAATGGTGAAGGTTATCTGGAGTTGTTCCGACGAGGTGTCTTCGCTGAGCTCGATCGCCATCATTGACCCCCTGGCAGATGTCCGTAGCGCCCACGGGAATATCCGAGGACGGGGGGCTATTACCCTCGCGCTGTCCAGGTCAAACGCTGGTTGTGTGGACGTCCGCTGGGTTTGGTTGGCGGCGTCGGACACGACCTGCTGCAGGCCGTTGCTCAAAGCCTCAGATGTCAAGGAGTTTGCGCAGGGTGTCCGCGTTGCGGACGGCGTGGCCGTGTCCGTCGTTGTTGAAGTAGGCGTACACGTCTTTGCCGCTAGCTGTCCATTCAAGGATGCGGTCGGCCCACCATCGCAGGTCGTCCGGGGCGTAGGAGCCGGCGTACAGCGCGTTGGAGTCTGGTCCGTGGAGTCGAACGTAGACGAAGTCGGCGGTGGCGCGCAGGATGCAGGGCAGGGCGGCGCCGCTCATCACGCAATAAGCAGCCCCGTGGCGTTCTAGCAGTGCAAAGACCTGCTCGTTGTGCCAGCTCGGATGGCGGAACTCCATCGCGACCCGGATCCAGGGAGGAACGCGACTTAAGAAGTAGTCCAGCCGCGCGTCGTCACGTTCGTCGGCCGGGGCTAGCTGGACCAGCAGAACTCCCCGCCGATCGCCCAATGCGTGCCAGCATGAGGCGATTCGGTCGACCCAGGCTTCGGGTTCGCGCAGGCGCCGGCCATGGGTTAATCCGCGCGGTGCCTTGACCGACATTTGAAAACCGGTCGGTAGCCGCTGCCGCCAGCTCGTGAATCCACTGTCGCGGGGCCAGTGATAAAAGCTCGCGTTGAGTTCAACCGTGTCGAACCGCTTCGTATAGACGTCAAGCCGGCCGGCGGATGAAGTCCCGGGCGGGTAGAGCACCCCATTCCAGTGCGGGTAGCTCCAGCCTGACGTCCCGACATGGATCGCCAAGTGACCGTTAGGTTAACGACTCGACCAGCTACCGCGGCGCACGAATAGCCACAGCACGGCGACGATGACGATGAACCACAACAGCGGGTGCACCGTCAATCCCAACGCGGCAGCCACCACGACGATCACGATCGCAATCACGATATCCATCAGCATGACTCCGCTATGCCCAATTAAGCGCCTGTCGAACCCGGCATCCCCTCCTGATGGCTACGACTTACAGCCGGTTGTGAAGCTCCCGTGGTGGGTATGAGATTCCCAGCCGACGCGGAAGGAACGGTCATGCGCTGTACGCGGCCCAGGATCGACTCGATCGTCGTTGCTGTTCCCGCCTGCAACGAAGAGGCGTTGATCGACGATTGCCTGGACGCTCTCGACGAAGCGGTTAGACACTTGCATGAGTCCCGACCAACGATCACTGTGGAAACGCTGGTCGTGCTGGACGCTTGCGACGACCAGACAGCCGCACGGGTGTTGGCTCACCCCAATGTTGGAGCAATCAGCTGCCATCTCAGATGCGTGGGTGCCGCCCGCGCCATGGCAATCGCGCATGTGCTGGACCGGGGGCCCAGACCGGACCGCGTCTGGGTCGCCAACGCGGACGCCGACTCCCGGGTACCCAGCGACTGGCTGGCCGCGATGCTTGGATTCGCCGACGATCACGTCGACCTCGTCCTGGGGACAGTCCTACCCGACGACTTGCCCACATCGGTGCTAGACCGCTGGCTTCAGCGCCACCGGCTTATCGAGGGACATCCCCACATTCATGGCGCCAACATGGGCCTCCGCGCGGACACGTACCTCGCGATCGGCGGCTTCGCCCCTCTATCTGTAGGGGAAGACGCAGCGCTCGTGCAGCGCGCGGTCGAAGCGGGCGCGAGCATCGTTCGTACGGCGACACTCCCGGTGCTCACCAGTGCGCGTCTCCAAGGACGGGCGACCGGAGGCTTCGCCACCTACCTTCATGCTGTCACCAATGAGGGTGCTGCCGGATGAAGCCTCGAGCAGCTTGCGACCTTGCCGCGTCACCGCGCTGCTCGTATCCGCCGGCCACGGTACTGCGCGTTGGTTGCCGCTAGGCGCTGCCCGTGGTCGCTCCCGCCGCAGGGCGCAGAGAGAACGCCCCGCCCCGTTGAGGGACGGGGCGTTCGCGGAGGTCAGTTCTTGAAAGCATCCTTCACTTTCTCGCCCGCGTTCTTCAGATCGGCCTTTCTCTGGTCAGCCTCCCCTTCGACTTCGGTGTCGTGATCACCGCTGACTTTGCCGATAGCTTCCTTGGCCTTGCCGCCCAGATCCTCGACCGCGTTCTTGGCCTTGTCGACTCCGCTCATCTCGTTCTCCGTTCTCGGTTTGTGCGCAGCGACTTCGCTGAGGCCTCAAGGCGTCGATACCCGCGTCATGGCCGGACGACACATGCATTAGGAGGACTGAGCGCTCTTCTTGATCGCCCTCCGTAGTTGCAAGATCCGCACTGTCCCGGGAATGGCAGCGATCAGCAGGCCTGCGACAGCAGACAACAACAGCGCAACTGCCAAGGGCACGCGTCCGCTAGCGCCCAGATAGTGAACGGTCACGCTGTTCGAGTTCTGGCCGATGAAAATCAGGAGAGCAACCAGCACGAGGGCAGCCGCGATTAGACCAACCCAGATGGCGCTCGTCTTCGTTCGTCTGACATGGCCATAGCTATCCGTGCCTGGCGGGGGTGCAGCCGGTAGAGGCGAGTGCGGCACTGGCGGC
>DATAZN010000284.1:0-2901 GCA_036272035.1 Mycobacterium sp.
GCGGTGCCGAAACCGATGATCATCCCGATTTGCATCAGGAACCAGTAGACCGGGCTGGTCGGATGCAGGTGCGGGTCGGGGAAGAGGACAAACGCCATCAGCGCCATCCAGGCGAACAGTCCCACCTCGAATGCCGTCAAGGAAAGGATGTCGGCTTTCGCGGCCGCCTTGATTCCGTCGCGCACTCCGAGCCCCCGCATGGGTGCGATCGCGAAGTATTGGAAGAGCAGCCCGAGCGCGATGGCCAGAATGTAGTCGCCGGCGTATTCGTAGGGTAAAGCGGTGCCGGCGACGGTGAGTCCGAGTCCGAAGACGGCGAACTCGGCGCCGATGTCACCGAGTGTGCAGCCGGCGCCGCAGTGGCTGACGCCGACGGCGACGGTGGCCCAGCCCGGCTTGTCCGGCGGGTGGTCGTACTGATGTTCGGCGAGCCATTTTGTGCTGGTGGGGCGTCCGAATCGCCGGTAGGCCCAGATCGCGGCTGGGCCGAAGTAGAGCGCGGTGACGGGCCAGACGGCTTCCATGACCGGCATCTTGAGCCGGTACCCGCGCCCGTAGATGTCGGCGAGGATGACGATCGCGCTGACGAACGCCGTCGCGATGGCGATCCATGCGAGCGTGATCAGCCACAGTGCTGGCATCAGCTGGGTTCGTCGTCGCGGTCGCCGGTGTGGGTGAGCGCGACGAGTTGGCGCAGGCAGTGGTCGCGCAGCGGCGCCGGGAAGTCTGCGGCGAGCCGGTTGAACACGACCCGGCCCTGCTTGCGGGTAACCAGTAGGCCGGCGGTGCGGAGCAGGCGCAGCGCATAGGACACCGAGTCCTCACTGACATCCAGGGCGAGCGCCAGGTCCCCGACGCATAGCTCCTCGCTGACGTCGAGGGCATAGATCAGGCGTAGCCGTACCGGGTCGGCCATCAGTGAGAGCAGGCTGGTCAGGCGGGCGGCGTCTTCGGCGCTCGGTAGCCGTGATCGGGCGTGGGCGACCCGTTCGGCGTCGACGGGGTGCGCGTGATCGGTGCTCATCGTCGCCCGGCCGCGGCGACGTTCTCGGCGTCGGCGTCGAATCGATGCGCGCAGTGGTCGGAACAGAAATACAGCGTCCGACCGTCCTGTTGGCGTCGGGCCGGTGATTGGTCGAGCTCGACCTGCATGCCGCAGATCGGGTCTTTCGCGTAGCCGCCGGAGTCGGTGTCGCGCTGCCGGTAGAGCCAGTAGATCACCGCGAATGCGATCAGCGCGATGATGTTCAATACGGTGGTGTAGTCGAACTGAAGTCCGGTCTGGACGACCAGTCGGGGCCGGGTCGGGTCGGGAATGTGTACGGCGCGAAAGAGGTAGTCCACGCTCAGACCGGCGATGCTCATTACCGCCCAGAACACGCCGAGCAGCCGCAGCGTAATTGCAGTGCCGTAGTACTTGCGGTAGATCGACAGCAGCGGCAACGTGATCAGGTCGGCGAACACGAACGACACGACGCCACCGAAACTGATACCGCCCTGCCACAGCGCCGCCGCGAGCGGCACATTGCCGACCGAGCACACAAAGCTGATGATCGCGAGCAGCGGGCCCAGGATCACGTTCTCCAGCGAGGACGCGAAGCCGTGACCGGTGAGAAACAGCGACTGCCAGAACGCGGTCGGCACCAGTGCGGCGAGGAAGCCGGCCACGAGAAAGCCGATGCCCAATTCCGTGCGCAGCATGGTGAGATCGCTGATCGTGTAGCCGGCCGCGTCGCCCCAACCGGCACGGCTGCGGATCCGCTGCCCCCAGGGCGCGCGTGCAGGTGCTTCAGGGTCATCCGCGCGATCACCCGAGTCACCCTCGTCGCCGAGCCGCTTGTGTGCAGCGGCGATCCATCGCGCCGGGATGACCCGGGGGATGACCAAACCGAGCAGCGCGATCATGATCGCGCCGCCGACGAATTCAGCGAGCGCGAATTGCCAGCCGATCAGCAGCCAGAGCACGATCCCGAGTTCGACGACCAGGTTGGTCGAAGCCACCATGAACACCATCGCCGACGTGAAGTCCGCGCCACGGGCGAACAGCGACTTCGCCAGCGCCGACGACGCATACGAGCACGAGGAACTGACCACCCCGAAGAACGACGTCCTGGCCAACGTTGCCGGGCGGTGATCGCCCAGCGCGGCCCGCATCTCGGTGCGCGACACGAACGCTTGGACCGCACCGGAAAGCGCAAAACCTAAGACCAGCGCCCACAAGGTGGTCCAGAACATGAAGAACGCCTCGTCTAGCCCGTGCCACGCTCCGCCCACAAAGCTCATCTATATCCCCAACTTCAACACAACAACCTGTCATCCGTACAGCTATTCGGATATAGCTTCAGGTCTACTCGTTGATAGCGGCGCGCGCAATCAGCCCGATGAGGGCGGTACCGCCGGTACCGGTACCGCCCTCAGCTGAATAGGCGGTTGACGAAGGAACTGGGGTTTGCTTCTAAGAAGACGACAGTGACTGCGTCGGTGTTGCTGTTGCGGGTGAGCCAGGGGGCGGCTTCGACGGCGATCACCTGCCATCCCTGAGCGATGTAGGGCGGGGCGTAGTGGTTTATCAAATCTCGCTGGTTGCCTGCGAGGAATCCGCTCGGCTCGAGGAAGTCGTCGACGTGCAGGTCCTCCCCGCATCGGCCGGTGCATTCGTGGGGGCTTGCTCGCTGCTCCATCATGACATCGCCCGCCACATGGGGCGGCTGAGCGGAGTCGACGCGGAATTGATGTCGGGCTGCTGGGCGGACTCGAAGTCGAACTCGACGTCCGGCACGGGTCCGTGGCGAGTCTCGTCGGGGCAGTAGTCGCGTTGATGGATCAGGGGGCCGCCGGTGCAGGGCATGGCCGCCGCGATCATGGCCAATGGTTGCCCGCAGCGTGGGCAGGCGAGGACCT
>DATAZN010000285.1:0-5274 GCA_036272035.1 Mycobacterium sp.
GCGCGCGGTGCGAGCCCACGGTCAGGTACCACGCCACCGGCAGCAGCAACAGCTCGGCGAACACCGCGAGCCCGCGTCCCCAGCGCCTGCCGGTCAGCAGGGCCCAGCCGGCAGCCAGCACAGCACCACCGGCCACGGCGAACCACACCGCGGTCCCGAAACCGTTGGCCACCCGCTGATCTGCGCCGCCGATCGCCCGAATCACCAGAACCGCGGCGACCAGCAAACCTGCCGCTCCCTGAACTGCAACGATCAATCCCGCGCCGCGGACAGTGGCCGGAGGACGCGTGATCACCGTTTCAGCGTAACCACACAGACTCACCCCAAAGTCGCGCTCCTCCCCAGGCCGCAGCGCGGCCCGCATCGTCGCCGCTCCCGTAGGCTCTGGCCTCATGCGCGCCGTGCTGATCGTCAACCCAACCGCGACCTCGACCACCACGGCAGGCCGCGATCTGCTGGCGAACGCACTCAAAAGCCGCCTGGATTTGACCGTCGAGCACACCCGGCACCGCGGCCACGGCGGCGAAATCGCCCAGGCCGCGGTTCAGGACGGTGTCGATCTCGTCGTCGTGCACGGCGGCGACGGCACGGTGAGCAACGTGGTGAACGGCCTGCTCGGCAAACCCGGGCAGCTGCCCACCGGGCATGTGCCGGCGTTGGCGATCGTCCCCGGCGGATCGGCGAATGTGACAGCACGCTCGTTGGGCATCCCGCCGGGCCCGATCGACGCCACCAACCAGCTCATCTGGCTGCTCGACAAATATGGCCAGGAAAAGAACTGGCGCCGGATCGGACTGATCGACTGCGGCGAGCAGTGGGCGGTGCTGAACGCCGGCATGGGAGTCGACGCCGAGGCGGTCGCCAAAGTGGAGGCCCAGCGGGAGAAGGGCAAAAAAGTCACGCCGACGCGCTACATCACCGCAGCGGTGCGCGCGACGATCGCTTACTCCCGCAAGCAGCCGCGGTTGACCGTGGAGCTGCCCGGGCGCAAGCCGATTTCCGGGGTCTACTTCGTCTTCGTGTCCAACTCCAGCCCGTGGACCTATGCCGATGACCGGCCGATGTGCACCAACCCCGGCACCCGCTTCGAAGCCGGACTCGGCGTCTTCGGCGTCACCCGGTTGAAGGTCGTGCCGAGCCTGAGGCTGGTCGCACAGATGTTCTCCAAGCAGCCCAAGATCGAGGGTGACCAGGTCGTTCGCGACGACAACGCGGACTGCGTGCGGGTGACATGCGCCGATCCACCCATGCCGAGCCAATTCGACGGCGACTACCTCGGCGTGCGCGAACGAATGACTTTCCGGGCCGTTCCCGACGCCCTGGACGTCATCGCTCCGCCTCTAAAAAGACTTCCTGACCTGCGGCGATCGTAGAATGTGGCGAAAAGCACTGGTCAGGCCCCGAAGGAGTGTAGTACAAACGATTAAGGGATTTAGTAACAGATCTCTGAAGTGACATTGCCCACGGACCAACGAGCCGCTCTTGACATCTGTTGAGCCTGTGAAACGATCGAACAATTGCATGCAACAGTACGGAAACATTACTTGTGCCTGCGTTAACAGCCGAAGAAAATCATTCGTGCGCACTTTGCTGCGCACACAGTGAGGAGTAACGACTTATGGATTGGCGCCACACTGCGGTCTGTCGCGACGAGGACCCGGAGCTGTTCTTCCCTGTCGGGAACAGTGGTCCGGCCCTCGCACAGATCGCCGACGCGAAACTGGTCTGTAACCGCTGTTCGGTGACCACCGAGTGCCTGTCGTGGGCGCTCAACACCGGGCAAGACTCTGGCGTGTGGGGCGGAATGAGCGAAGACGAGCGACGTGCACTCAAGCGTCGCAACGCTCGAACGAAGGCCCGCACCGGAGTCTGACCAGGCCTTCTCAACGGTGCGGCTCCGACGAATTGTCGGGGCCGCACCGTTGTGTGGGCGCTACTGCAGAGCGCGCGCACGACGACCGATCGGCACGCGTAACACCACGTCAGTCCCGCCTTCGGGGGCGTCCTGCATTTGCAGCGTGGCGTCGAGCTCGGCGGACACCAGGGTCCGGACGATCTGCAGGCCCAACCGGTCGGACTTCTCGACGCTGAAACCCTCGGGCAGCCCGCGACCGTTGTCGTGGACCACCACGTCGAGCCAGCGAGCCGACCGTTCGGCGCGGATCGTCACCGAACCGCCCAAGGCGGCGTCCTCGCAGGCAGCCGGGTCGAACGCATGCTCGATGGCGTTTTGTACGAGCTCGGTGATCACCATGATCAGCGCGGTCGCACGATCAGAGTCCAAGACACCGAGCATGCCCGCCCGGTTGATCCGGATCGGCGTGTCCACCGTCGCCACGTCATTCATGATCGGCAGGATCCGGTCGATCACGTCGTCGAGGTTGACTTCCTCGTCCACCGACATCGACAGCGCGTCGTGCACCAGCGCGATCGACGACACCCGTCGTACCGACTCGATGAGCGCCTCCCGGCCCTCGGCGTTGGTCGTCCGGCGAGCCTGCAGACGCAGCAGCGCCGCGACGGTCTGAAGGTTGTTCTTCACCCGGTGATGGATTTCCCGGATCGTGGCGTCCTTGGAAATCAGCGCGCGATCGCGCCGCTTGATTTCGGTGACGTCGCGAGCCAGCACCGCAGCGCCGGCCGCCGTGCCCTGCACCACCAACGGCAGCGTGCGCAACAGCACTGTGGCGCCACCGGCATCGACCTCGATGCGCATGCTGGCCCCACCGGCCAGGGAGTCGAGCACATGCTCGGCGAGTTCCCGGGCCTCGAACGGATCGGAGATCAGCGGCCGGGTGACCGCGATCAGGTTTTGGCCTTCCAGCTCCGAGGTCAGGCCCATCCGGTGGTACGCCGACAGCGCGTTCGGGCTGGCGTAGGAGACGACTCCGTTGACGTCGAGCCGAATGAAGCCGTCACCGGCGCGCGGGCTGGAACGCGACATCGCCACATCCCCCACGTTGGGAAAGGTGCCCTCGGAGAGCATGTGGACGAGGTCCGCGGCGCAGTCGACGTATGCGGTCTCCAGCGGGCTGGACTTCGGGGTGTCCGCGACGGCGGTCTGATGCGTCAGCACCGCGACCACCGAGTCGTCGTGTCGCACCGGCACAGCTTCGATGTTCACGCCGGTCTGCTGCCACGAATACTGTTGGCCCGCATCGCGTTCCAAGCCAATGTCGCCCGACTCAAAGGCCGCTGCAATCAGTGGCATGCGATCGACGTCGACGACGGTTCCCACCGCGTCACGCAGCAGAACAGTGGGCGCGGTATTAGGTCGGCACTGCGCGACGCAGACCAGCGAGCCGTCGTCGCGGCGAACCCACATCAAGTAGTCGGCGAACGAGAGATCGGCCAGCAGCTGCCACTCGCCCACGACGGCATGCAGGTGATCGACGGCGCTGCCCGGCAGAACGGTGTGTTCGGCGAGCAGGTCACCGAGGGTGGACATCGGCGACTCCCGCTATCAAGCTCAGATGACTAGCTGATCACGGCGATGAGATCGCCGGCTTGGATGACGTCTCCCACCGACACGCTGACCTTGGTCACGGTGCCGGCGACCTCGGCCAGGACCGGGATCTCCATCTTCATCGATTCCAGCAGCACCAGGGTGTCGCCCTCGCTGATCTGGTCGCCCTCGCGGACCACGACTTCGAGCACGCTGGCCACGATTTCTGCCCGGACGTCCTCGGCCATAGTCACCCCGTTCGTCAGCCAGTCGGTTTGCGCAATTGCGTCGCTTCATCGAACCACAATCGATTTCCCCAGTTGCACTCAGAGCTTGGCGCAACCGTGGGCCGTGTCGGCGTTAGCGGCGGCCTCCGGCGGCCCATTTGTGCAGCTGAAAGGTCACGATTGATGTCACGGAGATATCGATAAGCAAACTCCAAGATCACTAAGAGAACCTATAGAGCTTCTTCCGTGATCGTGTCGTGTTCGAAATGTGACATTTGGCAAGCAGAGTGTCCAAAGTGACTTGAGTGCCTGAAGGTCATCGAGTGAAACAGCCAAATTTGAGGAGTATTCCGTTGTCCGACAACACGTTTGCGCATTCGACAACTCGCCGACCACTCACCCGAGTGGCAACCGGAATCGGGGTGACGCTGGCAGCAATCGCCACGATCGGGCTTGGCGCCGGTGCCGCCGCTGCCGCTCCCCAGCAACCTTTTGCCGCCGATGACCCCATCCCGGGCATGCCGGGTGCGGGCAGCGCGGTGAACATCGCCAACTCGCTCTTCGGCTCGTTGAGCGGGCTGATGAACAACGTCATCCCGGGTGCCGGGGACCTGCTGATGCCTGCCACTGGCGCGCTCGGCGGCGGCGGGGGCCTTCCGGGCGGCCTGCCCGGCGGGCTCGGCGGACTGCCCGGCGGACTCCCGGGTGGGTTGCCCGGCGGTGTCCCGGGTGGACTTCCAGGCGGAATGCCGGGTGGGCTTCCTGGCGGAATCCCGGGTCAAGCCCCCGGGCTCGGCGGCTACCCGGGCGGCCTTCCAGGGCAGACATTGCCGGGGCAAACCCCGGGCGGGTTCCCCGGCCAGATGCCTGGCGGACTTCCCGGCCAGACCCCCGGTTACCCCGGCGGGCTTCCCGGCCAGCTCCCGGGTCAGACGCCCGGCGGACTACCCGGGCAGCTCCCAGGACAGGCGCCCGGCGCCTTCGGCCCAGTAGCGCCGGCGCAGGCCCCACTGGCCGGCCAGCAGGGTCCTGTCTCGTCGGCGAGCGCCAACGGCGGCACCCTGGTGCACGTGCCGGTGGTGTAGCAGTTGGCTCACATCGCCAACGGCATGAAAGACTGATCGACAAGCAGAACTGCAAGGAGGATCAGTCATGGCCAAGCGAGGCCGGAAAAAGCGCGACCGCAAGCACAGCAAGGCCAATCACGGCAAGCGGCCCAACGCTTGACCAACCGCTCGATTCAACAAAGACGCGGACCGTCCGACAGGCGGCCCGCGTCTTTGTTTTTGGCTTGTGAAGTGGCCAGACTTACCGACCGCGGATGATCGTGGTCCGGCTGATCTCCACCCGTAGCCGCTCACGCAGACCCTCCGGAGCCCGCTCACCGCGGCACTTGGAGCCAATCAAGCCCTTGATCCGCTCCTCCAGCCCATAAAACTGGAAGCAGGGTGGGCAGTCCTCGAGATGCTGCCGGAGCTTGTCCTGTGTCTCCGGGGTGCACTCCCCATCGAGCAGGCTCCATACCTCGGCGATCACCTCGGCACACTCGGCCTTGATCTGCATTGGTTCCGCACCGGCGTCGGGCCCGGGCGTCGACGAGAA
>DATAZN010000286.1:0-6077 GCA_036272035.1 Mycobacterium sp.
TTCGATGACCGCCCCTAGCGCGGTCTCCACGCCGTCGCTGTCGGTCACGTCGCACGGGTGAAACGACGAGCCAACGCCCAGTTCCTTGGCCACAGCGGCTCCGTCCGACGTCGGCAGGTCCAGTACGGCGACTCGTGCGCCCCGCTCTGCCAGCTGTTCGGCGGTCGCCCGTCCCATTCCCGAGGCGCCTCCGACGACCACCGCGGCGCTGTCCTTGACCTTCACGCGAACCCCTGTCTGCTGCGACGACTGATTGTCCTCTTTCGAGGTCATCACAGTACACATAAGTAGAGTGGCCTTCTACTATGACGGCGGACGCCATATCCGTAATCTGCTACGGTCCGTGTTGGTTGTTCGTCGGTTGTGACCGGAGGTGTGATGACAGAGCCCGGCCCCGCCGAGCAGGTTGTGCGGCCCTTGCCCCAGCCGAGCATCGGCAGCGAGGCGTTCTGGGCCAGCGGAGCCGACGGGCGTCTGCGGATCGCCCAATGCCAAGCGTGCAGCCGATACCACCACCCCTCGCTCCCTGTCTGTCCGCACTGCCGCAGCGTCGAGGTAGCGATGATGCCGGTGTCGGGACGTGCGACCGTCGCCGGTTTCACCGTGAATCATCAGCAGTGGCTGCCACGCTTCCCGCCGCCCTACGTCGTCGCGGTCGTCGCCATCGCCGAAGACCCGTCGGCCCGGCTCACCACGAACATCGTCGGCTGCCAACCCGAAGACGTCGCCATTGGTCTGCAGGTCAAGGTGGTGTTCGAGCAGCAGGACGATATCTGGATTCCATTGTTCGAACCGGATTCCGAGGCCGCCGGTGCCGGGCGCGTCCCAGGCCCCCGTGATCTAAGTCGCGATGTGCGGCCCATGTCGTCCACCCACAAGTTCGAAGACAAGGTGGCGCTCACCGGGGTCGGGAGCTCGACGATCGGGCGTCGCCTCATGGTCGATCCGTTATCACTGACCGTTACGGCGTGCCTGCGCGCCGTGGCCGACGCGGGTCTGACGCAGGACGACATCGACGGCCTGGCCACCTATCCGGGCGGACTTGCCGGGGGGATGTCGGAGGGCGGCGTCAGCGCGGTCGAGGAGGCGTTGCGCATTCGGCCCACCTGGATCGCTGGTGGGGCCGAAGTTCCCGGACCCAGCGGCAGCGTCGTGTCCGCCATGCTCGCCGTCGCGGCCGGGCTGTGCCGGCACGTGTTGTGCTTTCGGACGGTATGGGAATCGACTCATACCACCCTGGCCAGGCGGACGAAGTCCGCGGGCGGGGCGGGTCGGGCGTCGGGCATGTTCGAGTGGCGCGCGCCGTTCGGCGCCATGTCGGCCGCCAACTGGATCGGGGTCAACGCCTCGCATTACTTCTGGCGCTACGGTGGCGACCGCGCCTCGACGCTGGCGCCCATCGCCCTGACGGCGCGCGCGAACGCGTCGCGCAATCCGGCCGCGATCTACCGCGATCCCCTCACCCTGGACGATTATCTGTCGGCGCGGATAATCAGCTCGCCCTTCGGCCTCTACGACTGTGACGTGCCGTGCGACGGGGCGATCGCGGTGATCGTGTCATCGATCGACACGGCGGGGGACCGCCCGAAACCTCCGGTTCTGGTTGAAGCCGTCGGCACCCAGGTGCTCGACCGGATCTCTTGGGACCAGGACACTCTCACGCACGAACCGCAGGTTTTTGGACCCGCCGCGCACCTTTGGACCAGGACCAGCCTCCGGCCGGAAGATGTCGACGTCGCCGAGCTCTACGACGGATTCACCTTCAACGCCGTGTCGTGGCTGGAGGCGCTCGGGTTCTGCGGCCTCGGTGAGGCCGGAGATTTCCTCGACGGCGGGGCGACGATCGCGCTGGACGGGAAGTTACCGCTGAATACCCACGGCGGTCAGCTGTCGGCGGGACGGACCCACGGATTCGGCTTCTTGGCCGAGGCCATCGCGCAGCTGCGCGGCGAGGCGGCCCAGCGCCAGGTCGCTGACGCCCGGGTTGCAGTCGTCACCACAGGCGGCGGTACCCCCGGGGGAGCACTGCTGCTGAGACAGGGGCACTGATGCAGAGGACGGACGCATGAAGCTGGAACAGGACCCCAAGATCGATCAATTCCGTGCCGAGGTCAGAGGTTTCCTGGAGAAGCACCGCCCAGCGGTACGCACGAAAGGCAGAGCCGGGACACGCGCACCTGAAGCCGAGGACATTCCCGCTCTCCGGTCATGGACCGCCCGGCTGTTCGAAGCCGGCTACGTGGGCGGTGACTGGCCCGTTGAATGGGGCGGCGTCGGCGCCAAAGACGCGCTTCGTGCGACCGTCGTCGGTGAGGAGATGGCGCGGGCGAGGGTGCCCACGCCAATCGGCGCAGGCCTGCTGGCCGCCGCGGCCCTCATCCACTGCGGGCGCCACGATCAGCAGGACCGCTACCTGCCCCGGATCCGGAGCGGCGAGGACATCTGGTGCCAGCTGTTCAGCGAGCCCAGCGCGGGCAGCGACCTCGCCAGCCTGTCCACCCGCGCCCGTCGCGACGGCGATGACTTCGTCGTCGACGGCCAAAAGGTGTGGACCACTAACGGCCAACACGCCCAGCTCGGCTACCTATTGGCCCGAACTAACCCCGATGTACCCAAGCATGCCGGCATCACCGCGTTCATCCTGGATATGACCAGTCCGGGAGTCGACGTGCGGCCGCTCCGTGAGATCACCGGCACTAGTGATTTCAACGAAGTCTTTTTCGATGGCGTCCGGATACCGAAAGACAACGTGCTCGGCGAAGTCGACGAAGGCTGGAAGGTCGCCACCACCAGCCTCGTCGAGGAGCGGTCCAGCGTGGGCACCGCGGGCATCGTCATGCTGCGCGCGGTGCGCGACGCGGTAACGATGGCGCGGTCACTGCGGCGCGGATCCCGCCCTGCGCTAGAAAACGATGCGGTCCGCCAAGACATCGGCCGGCTCTACGCGGCCGCACGGGTCAACGTTCGGCTGGGCCAATACAACCTGTCACGCGCGTTGAGTGGCGAGGCCGATCCCGGCGACGCTCCGTTGGCCAAGGTGCTCTACAGCGAAAGCAATCTCGCGCTCACGGAGTTCGGACTCGGGCTCCAAGGCACCGATGCGCTGCTCACCGAATATGACCCCCAGGCGATCGCGGGCGGCTGGTGGCAGGACGCATTCCTGTATTCGCGGGCTCTGACCATCGCAGGTGGCGCCAACGAAGTATTGCGCAACATGATCGCCGAGCGCTCGCTCGGATTGCCCAGGGAACCGCGCGGTTCTTGACGTCTTCGGAGGTGGGTCGTGGATTTCACGATGAGCGATGAACAACGGATGCTGGTCGAAACCAGCCGTAAGTTGCTGGCACGCGAGTCGCCGATCATTCGCGTGCGCGAACTCGCCGATTCCGATGAGCAAGGCTACGACGAGCGCGTGTGGCAGCGGGGCGCCGAACTCGGCTGGGCCGGATTGCTCGTCGCCGAGGAGTACGACGGTTTGGGGCGCGATCTCGTGGACGTCGCCCTGATTGCCGAAGAACACGGCAGGACGGTGCAGCCGGGCCCGCTCATCGGCAATACCCTTGCGGCAGTGGCAATCTCACAATCGGGACGCGACGACCTGTGCTCGGAGATTCTGCCCCTGCTGGCTGGCGGCCAGGTCGTCGCTGCGTGGGCTTTCGCTGAGTCGCGCCAGCCGTGGGGCGCCGACGGCGTGTGCACGGTGGCCATCGAGCACGCCGACGGATTCCGACTGCAGGGCATCAAGACCGCTGTGCAAGACGCCGACGGCGCCGGCTGGATTGTGGTCGCCGCGCACCTGGGGGGCCGCCTGGCGCAGTTCCTCGTCGACCGGCGGGGCGCCGGACTGGCTGTGCGGCGACAACGGACCCTCGACATCACCAGGCGCCTCGACGAGGTTGCCTTAGACGATGTAGTGGTGGCGCCGTCGACGCTGCTGCACGCCGGCGAAGCTGCAGAAGCGGCGGTTGCGTACCAGAACCGTTGTGGCGCAGTGCTTGTCAGTGCCGACAACATCGGCGTCGGTGAGGCCGTACTCGAGATGACCGTCCAGTACGCGAAGCTGCGGGTGCAGTTCGGGCGCCCCATCGGTAGCTTCCAGGCCGTCAAACACAAATGCGCGACGATGCGGATGTGGCTGCAAGCCTCGAAGGCCGCCACTTACTACGCGGCGATGGCGGTGGCGGCCGATGCGGACGATGCCGAGGAAGCTGCCAGCGTCGCCAAGGCTTACACCTCTTGGGCGATCGCCGCTCTGACCAGTGAAGCCCTCCAGGTGCACGGTGGTATCGGCTTCACCTGGGAACACGACCTGCATCTCTATCACCGCCGCGCCAAGGCCAACCAGGTCCTGTTCGGTGATCCCTATCTGCATCACGAGCGGCTCGCGGCGGCGCTGGAAACGGCTACCGCCTAAACAACCGTTCGCCGGCCGAACTGGCGGGCCAGCCAGTCCGCACTGTCGCGTGCCGCGGTTCGAGCCACCGCGGTGTCGGCGAACATGTCGAAGCCATGCACAGCGCCTGCGTAGACATGCAGTTCGGTAGGCACCGCCGCCCGGCATAGTCGCGCGGCGAAATCGATCGACTCATCGCGCAGGCAGTCAGCCGTGCCGACGCCGATGAAAGTCGATGGCAGACGCCTTAATTCGGTTGCCCGCGCGGGTGCCGCATCTCCTGGCACGTGTTCGGTGCGATACCGGTCGCCGAGATAACTGCGCCAGCCGAACGCGTTGGATTCCCGAGTCCAAACTGGCAATCCTTCCAGCTGGCTCGGCGTGGTGAGGCCGCGGTCATCGAGCATCGGATATTCCAAGTATTGGAATGCTAAGGGGGCGTTCGCATTATCGCGCCACCGCAGGGCCAGGCCCGCCGCCAGTGCCCCGCCGGCACTGCGCCCGGCGATACCGACCTGCTGTGGGTTGATTTCTAGCTCACGGGCGTGCTCGACGACGAAGCGCAGCCCGGCCTCGCAGTCGTCCAGCGGCGTGGGGTAAGGCGATTCGGGCGCCAGCCGGTATTCGACGCTGACGCACACGCAGCCCAGCCAGCGGCACCACTCGATCAGGCGGGCATCGTCCATGTGCCGGTTGCCGATCACCATCCCGCCGCCGTGCATCCAGAACACGACGGGCGGCTCGGCCGCGGATTCGACGGGTCGCAGCACCGACAGTGCGACGTCATCGCGTTCGGTGGTCAGCTCAAGACGCTCGATGTCGGGTGCGGACTGCGGCTCGAACATCGCCCCGGCGCGCATGGCCGGAAGTTTGTCGAGCGAGAAGTCGAAATCGGAGAATCCGTGGAGACTTTCGCCGATCTCCGGGTCTACCCATGCGGAATCAGTCTCCGCCATCAACCCACACCCATCAGATGCTTGCCCGCGCCCACGAGTCCGCCGTCGACGCGTATGTCGCAGCCGGAGATAAATGCCGCGGCATCGGACTCCAGGAAGGCCACCGCAGCGGCGATGTCCTCGGGGCGTCCCGGCAGCGGCCGATCCGGGCGCTTGACTGGGGTCATCTCGATCATCACCGGGATGATCTCCTGACGGTCCAGTTCCAGCCGGCCCATCGGCGTATCGATCAGGCCGGGCGAAATCGCGACGGTGCGGCCGCCCTTTTTGCCCCACGGCGTGGCCAGTCGTTCCGCTAGCCGGGTCACGCCGCGTTTGGCCAGGACGTAGGCCGTGGCACTGTCGAGCTCCTGGCCGATGGCCGCTTCGATCGCGGCGAGGAAGCCATCGGCCAGCGGATCGTCCAGCAACGGTTCGACGGTGGCGGGGACGTCGCTGTAGCCGGCGATCGATCCGATCAGGATCGCGGAGCTGCCCGGGTTAACCAAAGGGAACAAGGCGTCGGTGATGCGCACCGATCCGGCCAGGTCCACGTCGAGCACTGTCGCCGCATCGGCCATTTCCGGTGAGACACCCGCGGTATGCACGAGGCAGCGCAGACGCCCGAGCTCGCGTACCCGATCGGCGACCGCGGCGACGTCGGCGGGGGAGGTCACGTTGCAGCGCAGCGTTTCGACGTCAGCCCCGTGTCCGCTCAGGGCCTTGCGCGCCTGGTCGAGTAGATCCTC
>DATAZN010000287.1:0-16987 GCA_036272035.1 Mycobacterium sp.
GATGGCACTGGCCGCGGTGGCGCACGCATTGAACACGTTGGTGAACGTGATGCCCGTCAGCCCGACCAGCCGGGTCACCGCATCGGGGTTGGACACCTCGTGGCTGCCACCGAAGCCGAACTGGATGTCTTTCCAGCCGACTCCGGCATCTTTCAACGCGAACTGGATGGCTTCGGCACCCATCTGCATCGCGGTCTTCTCGAACCTGCCGAAGGGGTGCAGACCCACACCGATGATGGCCACATCACTAGTCATGTCGGACTCCTCAGACCGGCTGGAACGCGAAGGTGACGATCTCGTTGCCGTCCGCGTCGGTGGTGAACGGGATCATGGTGAGCTCGACCTGCTGTCCAAACTGCAGCTTGGCCGGATCATTTTCGGTCAGCCGGCCCTCGACGCGGATCACGTCACCGAGCTGAACCAAGCCCACCCCGAACGGCACGAAATCGTCACCGGTCGGACCGGCGTACGGGGCCCCGGGCGGAAAGCCCTGGGTGGTCCACGCGACCAGGGTTCCGCTGCGCGGCAGCAAGTGCTCTGACATCGACGAACCGCTGCACCGAGGACAGAGCTCCTGCACCGGGAAGGTGGTGGCAGCGCAGTCGCCGCATCGGCTACCGATCAACTGCGGGTTGTCATCAGGCCAGGTAGAGATGGTGGGGTCGATTGCCTTCTGCATCGAGAGATCCTCCGTCAGCCGCCGCTGGTGATAATGCGCTCACCAAACCGTACAACAGCGTTCCGCAAAAGCGGAAACCGCATTCTCATTGTCGTTTGCGGCGCCTGATCCCGAGCGGTTTTCCCTTCACACGGAGTCAAACCCTTCAGCGCGACGACCACGTCTGCCACCGTCTTCGCAATGGTGAGTGGTTCTGCCCAGACGGTCGCCGATGCCGCGGCGACGCCGACGGTCGGCACTATTTGGGCTACCCACCGGTGGAGCATGCTGCGGTGGTCGTCGCCGGTGCTGCTCGTCGTGTTGTGGCAACTGTTCAGCGCCACCGGGCTCATTCCCGGTGACGTCCTGCCGGCACCGCAGCTGATCTTCGATGCCGGGCTGCAACTGATCGAGAATGGAAAGCTGGTCGAGGCGCTCGAGGTATCCGGGCTGCGCGTCGTCGAGGGCCTGCTGCTCGGCGGCCTCGTCGGGGTCGCCCTGGGTGTGGCCGTCGGCCTGTCGCCGTGGGTTGAGGCCACCGTCGATCCGCCCCTGCAGATGTTGCGCGCGCTGCCGCACCTGGGATTGATTCCGCTGTTCATCCTCTGGTTTGGCATCGGCGAACTGGCCAAAGTGAATCTCGTCGCGCTCGGGGTTGCTTTCCCGCTGTACCTCAATACCTTCTCCGCGATCCGGCAAGTCGACGCCACACTGCTGGAAACCGCTGATGTTCTTGGCTTTTCACTCTGGCAACGACTGCGTATCATCCTGCTGCCGAGCGCGGCGGCACAGGTGCTGGTCGGACTTCGGCAGTCGTTGGCCATCGCGTGGTTGACGCTGATCGTCGCCGAACAGATCAACGCGGACAAGGGCATTGGCTTCTTGATCAACAACGCGCGCGACTTTCTGCGGATCGACATCATCATCTTCTGCCTGGCCGTCTACGCGTTGCTGGGCATCGCCACCGACGCCGGCGTCCGAGCCCTGGAACATCGAGCCCTGAGGTACCGCGCATGACTATCACCTCCGGCCGGCAAACCACCGTCGTCGGCAAGCTCAGCAACGTCAACAAGTTCTACGGCGATCGGCGCATCCTCGATAACATCTCGCTGGAGGTCCGGGCGAACGAGATCGTCGCGCTGGTCGGTCGCAGCGGATGCGGCAAGTCGACCGTGTTACGAGTGCTGGCGGGGCTTTCCGACGACCACGCCGGCAACCGAGAGGTCAGCGGCGCTCCTGCTGTCGCCTTTCAGGAGCCGCGGCTGTTCCCGTGGCGCGACGTGCTGACCAACGTGCAGTACGGACTGAACCGCACCACGCTATCCCGCGAGGCGGCCCGGGCCCGCAGCGAGCTGGCCCTGGCTGAGATCGGTCTTACCGATCACGCCCAGTCGTGGCCGCTGACACTGTCCGGCGGTCAGGCGCAACGGGTTTCGCTGGCGCGCGCACTGGTGGCCGAACCGCAGTTGCTGCTGCTCGACGAACCGTTCGGCGCACTGGACGCGCTCACCCGGCTGTCCATGCGGGCGTTGCTGCTCGACCTGTGGCGCAGGCACGGGTTCGGCGTCCTGCTGGTCACCCATGACGTGGACGAGGCGATCGAACTGGCCGACCGGGTGCTGGTCCTCGAGCGTGGCCGCGTCGCCCACTCCATCACCATCGAATCTCCGCGGCCCGCGCCGTCGGAGCGCACTGCCGAGCACGACCAATACCGCACCGACCTACTCGACAAGCTCGGCGTTCGGCATTGACAGCTAAGGCTATCCAGCGCACTGCCTTTCACCTCGGCATCGTCCTGGTACTGACCGCCGCCGTGGCGGCGTGCGTCTCCCGATCCCAGGGGCCGCAGCCCATCGGGGTGCCGGCGGCCGTGCCGACCGCAGAAATGTCCGGGCTGACCCTGCACGTCGGCGACCAGAAGGGCGGCACCGAAGCGCTGCTGCGCGCCGCCGACGCCCTGGACGGCCTGCCGTATCGCATCGAATTCTCCACGTTCACTTCGGGCCCGCCGCAGATCGAGGCGTTGAACGCGGGCCGCATCGATTTCGCGATCACCGGCAACACACCGCCGGTCTTCGGCGCGGCGGCCAACTCGAAGACCCGGGTGGTTTCCGCCTGGGACGGCGCAGGCCTCGGTGAGCAGATTCTGGTGCGCACCAATTCGCCGATCGCGACGGTCCACGATCTGACGGGCAAGACCATCCTGGTGGCCAAGGGCAGCGCCGCCCACGCCAACGTGCTCGAGCACCTCGCCGATGCAGGGCTCAAGCCCAAAGACGTCAAGCTGGTGTTTCTGCAGCCCGCCGACGCGCTGTCGGCGTTCGCCAACGGACAGGGCGACGCCTGGGTGATCTGGGATCCCTATACGGCGCAAGCCAATCTGACGCTGACGGTGCGTAGTATCGGGTCCGCGGACAACGGCTACCAGTTCGGCAGCGCGTCGGTGAAGGCACTGACCGATCCGAAACGCAATTCGGCGTTGTCCGATCTGCTGGTCCGATACGAACGAGCGGCCCAGTGGGCGCGGGCCAACCCTGAGCAGTGGGCCGAGAAGTATTCAGCCGCCGTAGGTTTGAACGTCACCATCTCCGCGCTGGCCCAGAGCCGGATCCAGCGGTTGCCGGTGCCGCTGGATGACAAGGTGGTGGCTGCCGAGCAACGGCTCGCTGACCTGTTCGCGACCGCGGAACAGATTCCGGAGGCGCCCGATTTCGTCAAATGGGTCGACCGTAGGTTCAACAGTGTGCTCCCGGTGAGTAGCACGACCTGACGACACGAGGAGATGACGATGACAGTCACGGTGACGCTGGAACTCAGATTCAAGCCCGACGAGGTCGCCGCGGGCCGCGAGCTGATGGGCCGGGTTTTGCAGGACACCCGTGCGTTCGACGGCAACGTGCGAACCGATGTGCTCTTCGATGAGGACGACGAGGCGCATTGGCTGATCTACGAACTCTGGGAGACGGTCGAAGCCGACGAGGCCTACCGCGCCTTTCGCGCCGGCGAGGGCAAGATCACGCAGCTTCCGCCGCTGCTGGCTGCTCCCCCGGTCAAGGTCAGGTACATCGCCAGCGACGTCTAACTCAGCGCCGAGATTACCTCGCGCTCAAAGAGTTCGACACCGGAACGGTCGTAGGCGGCCTCGGGGAAGTAGCAGATCACGTATTCACAACCGAGATCGCGTAGCTTCTGGAGCCGCTCGACCACCTGCTCCGTGGTGCCGGTAGCCGAATCCGGCCCGCTGGTTCCAGCGAGCATCGCGTCCGCGGCCGATTCCGGGACGTAGCCGACTAGGCGATCGCGGATACGTTGCACGCGGTCGTCAACGTTCTTCTCCGAGGTGTCCACGATCGCGTTGACGTTGACCGAACGAACGATGGCTTCGAAATCGGTGCCGACGTCGCGGCAGTGACCGGCGAGCACGTCGGACTTGTGGGCGAACCCGGCCGGCTCGCCGGTGAAGTTGGTGTACTGCGCATACCTCGCCGCGATCCGCAGCGTCTTCTGCTCGCCGCCGCCGGCGATCCACAGCGGAATCCCGTTGTCCTGCAACGGTGTCGGTGCCACGATTGCGCCGTCGACCTGATAGTGCTTACCTGCAAAGCTGACTTTTCCGTCCCGCCAGGCGTCGCGCATGATCTGGACGCCCTCGTCGAGGCGTCCCAGTCGCTCACCGGCCGACGGAAACCCGTAACCGTATGCCCGCCACTCGTGTTCATACCAGCCACCGCCGATGCCCATCTGGATGCGGCCACCGGAGATGATGTCGGCGGTCGCGGCGACTTTGGCGAGGTAGGCGGGATTGCGGTAGCTCATAGCCGTGCACATCTGGCCGAGCTTGACCCGCGACGTCGTCGCCGCATACGCCGACATCAGCGACCATGCCTCATGGGTGGCTTCGCTGGTCGGCATCGGCACGGTGTGGAAGTGGTCGTAGACCCATACCGAGTCCCAGGCACTGTCGTCGGCGTAGGCAGCCAGATCGCGCATCACCGCCCAGTGCCGCTCGACGTCGATGCCGACCAGATCCAAACGCCAGCCTTGCGGGATGAAAAATCCGAATCGCATAACCTCGGACTCTAGCCCGACGAAGATACGAGACGGGCAGGCCGTTGGGAGGTCTGATGCGGATCCTTATCTCGGGTGCCAGCATCGCCGGACCGGTGCTGGCTTATTGGCTCGCACGCGGCGGTTTCGACGTCACCGTCGTCGAGCGCGCCCCGGCGCTGCGAAAGACCGGCGGCCACGCTGTGGACTTGTTCCGTCCGTCGATGGAGATTTCGGCGAGGATGGGCGTCCTGCCGCACATCGAATCGCTTGCCACCGGAACGGATCGGCTGACGCTGTACCGCGAGGGCAGGAGTCGTCCGGCACGAGTCGACCTCACCAAGATTGTGGGCGCAGCATCCGACCGGCACGTCGAGATCATGCGCGACGATCTCAGCGAGGTCTATTACGACGCCGGCCGCGAGCACATCGAGTATGTGTTCGGCGACTCGATCACGGCCATCGCCCCCGACGGCGAGGTGACATTCGAACATGCGGCGACGCGCAGGTTCGACGTCATCGTCGGGGCCGACGGGATGCACTCGAATGTCCGGCGTCTGGTGTTCGGTGACGAGGCCGGGCTCACCCGGTTCATTGGCGGATACCTCGCGGTGGTGTCGGTGCCCAAATCGCTTGCACCCGAAGGCGAGATGATCATTCACGCCGGTGTCGGCCGGATGGCGGGCATCTACACCGCGCAGCATCTTGACGACGCCCGGGCACTGTTCATGTTTCGGAGCAAGACTGAGCTGGACTACCACTACCGCGACACAGTGCGGCAGAAGGAATTACTGCGCGACGCGCTCGCCGGGTTGGCTGCGCAGGCAGACCACTGGCTGGCCGAAGTCGACCACGCGCCCACCTTCTATTTCGACTCGATCAGCCAACTCTCACTGGATATCTGGTCACGCGGGCGAGCTACCCTCGTCGGCGATGCCGGATACTGCCCCGGGCCCGCGGTGGGTGGCAGCACCAGCCTGGCGGTCATCGGGGCGTACGTGCTGGCCGGCGAGCTCATCGCGGCTCGCGGAGACCATCTGCGCGCATTCGCCGCCTACCAGCAGGAGATGGCCGAGAAGGTCAGTGGTAGCCGGGTCTTCGCGCGAGGCGCCGCCAAGACCCTCCTTCCCGGCTCCAGCGCGGGGGTATGGGCCGTCACCCGTGGTGCGCAGTTGGTCTCGTCGCTGCCCGCACTATTCACCAGGGCCGTCGCAAGGTTGAACACCAAGGGCGTCCGAATGCACGACTCGATGGCGGTACCCGACTACCCCGACGTCAGCATCTGAGACGATGCCCCGAAGACATCAACCGCGGCCGCCCGCCACGAGAGGAATCATTGTCGATGGACCTCACCGGTATCGGGATCTGGAGTAGCCAGCTTCGCTACGGCAACCCTGCTGAATCCGCCGACGCAGCAGCGGAATTGGACGAATTGGGGTTCCGGGCACTGTGGATACCCGACGTTGGCGGGGCGGTCTTCGACGCGGTGGGCAACCTGCTCGCCGCGACCAAGCAAACCACGGTCGCCACCGGGATCCTGAATCTCTGGATGCATACGCCGAGCGACGTCGCCGCGTCGTACGCAGAACTGACTGCCGCCCACGGCGATCGTTTCCTGCTGGGTATCGGGGTCAGCCACGCGCCGCTGATCGATGCCGGCGAGGCCGGGCGATACCGCAAACCGCTGGCGGCCACCGCCGCCTTCCTGGACGCCATCGACGCCACCGAACAGCCGGTGCCGACCGATCGACGCGTGCTGGCCGCGCTCGGCCCGAAAATGCTGTCGCTGTCCGCGAGGCGTGCCGCCGGGGCACACCCCCACCTCGTCACCCCCGAGCACACCGCAGTGGCCCGTGGGACTCTGGGCGACGAACCCTTGCTGCTGCCAGAGCAGACCGTGATTCTCACCGACAGCGCCGACGAAGCACGCGCTATCGGAACCGACTGGCTGCGTTCGTATTTGGCTTTGCCGAATTACGCCAACAATCTGCTGCGCTCCGGCTTCTCCGAAGACGATCTGGCGCACGTGAGTGATCGCCTCTTCAACGCGATCATCGCGTGGGGCGACGAGGAGGCAATCCTGCGTAGGGTCTCCAAGCATCGTTCGGCCGGCGCCGATCACGTGTGCATCCAGGTGTTGTTGAGCGACCCGAAAGGCTATCCACGCGAGCAGTGGCGCCGAATCGCGGCGGCGCTCACCTAGCGAGTCACACCCGCCTCTCAGAGAGGCGGCACCCGATGTGCCCCTCCCCGGAGATACCCGAGTGGCAGATGTGATTAGGCCAGTACCGTAGGTTTATGTCCTCCAAGCACACGCTGTTTCGGATCTTCTACCGGCTCGGGTTCACACCCTGGGATGGCCACCCACTGGCCCAAAGCCTGCGAACTCTCATTGAAGGCAACGATGCGCTACCCGCCGGCGCGGCGCTCGAACTCGGTTGCGGTACCGGCGACTGCTCGATCTATCTGGCCGAGCATGGCTGGCAGGTCACCGCTGTCGACTATGTAAAGCAAGCGTTGGAAAAAGCCCGCGCCAAGGCGGAAACTGCCGGCGTTGTAATCAACTTCGCCCGCGCCGACGTCACCCGGTTGAGCTCAGCCGGCCTCGGCAACAACTTCGGGTTGATCGTAGACAACGGCTGCCTGCACAACATGAGCGACGGCGACCGTGACGCTTACGTCCGCGAGGTCATTGCCATGGCAGCCCCGGACGCGCGGTTGCTGATCGTCGCATTCGCTCCCGGCGGCAGGTTCGGCGTGCGGGGCGTCGAACCCGCCGAGATGGCGCGACGATTCAGCCACGGCTGGACACTGCTGTCCGCCGGTGCCGAGTGGGGACTAGACGCTGAACAGACCCCGACTCGGCACTACCTCTTCCAGCGCGGCGGTTAACTATTTGGTCAGCGAGGACGGCGGCAGGAACCGGTCGCCGTACTTGGCCGCCAGCTCCTTGGCCCGCGCCACGAAGGCTTCCTTGCCGGTGCCGAGCGCACCCTGGTAGCCGACGATGAACTGCGCCGAGCCACCGGTGTAGGGCGGGAAGCCGATACCCATGATCGAGCCGATGTTGGCGTCGGCGGTCGATGTGAGCACGCCTTCGTCGAGGCACTTCTGGGTTTCCAGCGCCTCGGCGAACAGCATCCGGTCGACCATGTCCTGCAGCGGCAGCTCAGTCGAACCGGACTTGAACGTCTCGCGTAGGCCCGGCCACAGCCGAGTGCGCTTGCCATCGACGTACTCGTAGAAACCGGCACCTTTCAACCGTGACGGACGCTCGAGCTCGATCATCTTCTCGACGACCGCCTCGGCCGGGTGCGGCTCGTACTTGCCACCGGCGTCCTCGACGCCCTTGCGACTCGCGGTCGCGATCTTGTGCATCAGCTCCAGGTTGAGCTCGTCGGACAGCTGCAGCGGCGGAGCCGGGTAACCGGCCTGCGAACCGGCGTGCTCGACGCTGGCGGGCTCAACGCCCTCGCCCAGCATCGCCAGTGCCTCGTTCACGAAGGTGCCGATGACCCGACTGGTGAAGAAGCCGCGGCTGTCGTTGACGACGATCGGCGTCTTGCCGATGGCCAGCGTGTAGTCGAACACCCGGGCCAGCGCCTCGTCAGAAGTCTTCTCGCCCTTGATGATCTCGACCAGCGGCATCTTGTCGACCGGCGAGAAGAAGTGGATCCCGATGAAATCCTCCTGGCGCTTCACGCCGGTAGCCAGACCGGTGATCGGCAACGTCGAGGTGTTCGACCCGAGCAACGCGTTGGGCTCGACGACGTCCTCGATCTCCTGGAATACCTTGTGCTTGAGATCCTGGTTCTCGAAGACGGCCTCGACCACGAAGTCGACGCCCTTGAGGTCGGCTGGATCCGCGGCCGGAGTGATTCGGTCCAGCAGCGCCTTGGACTTCTCTTCGGTGGTCTTGCCTCGCTGAAGTGCTTTGGCCTCGAGCTTTTCGGCGTAGCCCTTGCCCTTCTGCGCGGCCTCGATGTTGACGTCCTTGAGCACCACGTCGTATCCGGCCTTGGCCGAGACGTAGGCGATGCCGGCGCCCATCATGCCCGCGCCCAGCACGCCGATCTTGTGGATCTTGACCGGTTCGATGCCGTCGGGCCGCGACCCGCCACCGTTGATGTGCTGCAGGTCCAGGAAGAACGCCTGGATCATGTTCTTGGCGACCTGGCCGGTGACCAACTGGGTGAAGTACCGGCTCTCGATGCGGCTGGCGGTGTCGAAGTCCACCTGCGCACCCTCGACGGCCGCGTCCAGGATGGCCCGCGGCGCCGGCATCGGCGCACCCTTGAGCTGCTTCTTCAGCAGTGCCGGGAACGACGGCAGGACGCCGGCCAGCGCGGGGCTGGACGGAGTGCCGCCGGGCATCTTGTAGCCCTTTTTGTCCCACGGCTGCTCGTGCGAGTCGGGGTTGGCCTTGATCCAGGCCTTGGCGGCGGGCACCAGTTCATCGATCGAGCCTACGAGCTCGTCGATCAGGCCGGTCTCCTTGGCTTTGTCGGGCTTGAACCGGTTGCCCTGGGACAGGATGTTCATGAAAGCGTTCTGGATGCCGAACATCCGCACGGTGCGGGTCACGCCGCCGCCACCCGGCAGCAGACCGAGCGTCACCTCGGGGAACCCGACGACGAGGCCCTTGACGTCGGCGGCGATTCGGTGGTGACACGCGAGCGCGATCTCCAGGCCACCGCCGAGCGCGGCACCGTTGAGGGCGGCCACCGCCGGCTTGCCGAGGGTTTCCAGCGTGCGCAGGTCCTTCTTGATCCCCTCGACGGTGCTGAAGAACTCGCCTGCGTCCTCCGGCTGGGCCTTGATCATGCCCTTGAGGTCGCCACCGGCGAAGAAAGTCTTCTTCGCGCTGGTGATCACCACGCCGGTGATCGAATCCTTCTCGGCGACAAGCTTTTCCACCGCGTTGTGCATCGACTCCGCGTAGTGCTCGTTCATCACGTTCGCCGACCCGGTGGGGTCATCGAGCGTCAAGGTGACAATGCCGTCGGCATCCTTGTCCCAATGAATGGTGTTCTCTGCCATGGCCCTAAACCCTTAAACCCTCTCGATGATGGTGGCGACACCCATGCCGCCGCCGATGCACAGTGTGATGAGCGCGCGACGGGCGTTGCGGCGCTCGAGCTCGTCGACCATGGTGCCGGTGATCATCGCGCCGGTGGCACCGAGCGGGTGTCCCATCGCGATGGCACCGCCGTTGACGTTGAGCTTCTCGTCCGGGATGTTGAGGTCCTTCTGGAACTTCAGCACGACGGAGGCGAAGGCCTCGTTCAGCTCGAACAGGTCGATGTCGTCGATCGTCAGACCGGCGCGGTCGAGCACCCTGCGGGTGGCCGGGGTCGGACCGGTGAGCATGATGACCGGGTCAGAGCCGCTGGTGGCGGTGGCCACCACGCGCGCCCGCGGGGTCAGGCCCTGCGACTTGCCCGCCGCCTCGGAGCCGACGAGCACCAGCGCGGCGCCGTCGACGATGCCGGAGCTGTTACCGCCGGTGTGCACGTGGTTGATCTTCTCGACGGCGTGGTACTTCGTCAGCGCCACGTCGTCGAAGCCGCCCATCTCGCCGATGCCGTCGAACGCGGTCTTCAGCTTGCCCAGGCCTTCCAGCGTGGTGTCGGGCCGCATGTGCTCGTCGTGGTCGAGGATGGTCAGGCCATTCTGGTCGAGAACCGGCACAACCGATTTCGCGAAGTACCCGCCCGACCAGGCCTCGGCGGCCTTGTGCTGGCTGCGCAACGCGTAGGCGTCCACGTCGTCGCGGGAGAAGCCCTCGATGGTAGCGATCAAGTCGGCGCCGATGCCCTGCGGCACGAAGCCGATCTGGTAGTTGGTCTCGGGGTCGGTAGCCCAGGCGCCGCCGTCGGAGCCCATCGGGACACGGCTCATCGACTCGACACCACCGGCCAGCACCAGGTCATCCCAGCCGGAGCGCACCTTTTGTGCGGCGGTGTTGACGGCTTCCAGACCCGAGGCGCAGAACCGGTTGAGCTGCACACCCCCGGTGGTCTCGGGGAGCCCGGCAGCCAGCACCGCGGTCCGGGCGATGTCGCCGCCCTGGTCGCCGACCGGCGACACGACGCCGAGGATCATGTCGCTGATCAGGGTCTCGTCCAGGTCGGGGAACCGCCTGCGCAGCTCGTCGACCAGGCCGACGACCAGGTTCAGCGGCTTGACCTCGTTCAGCGAGCCGTGGCGCTGCTTGCCACGTGGCGTGCGGATGGCCTCGTAGATGAAGGCTTCTTCGGACATGACTGATTCCTCTTCAACAATTTGATTTTCAGATCCGGCTACGGACCCTGTCGTTGCCGACGCTAGTCCTCTGTCGGCCACCCTAACAGGGCAGCCGATCAACCTGTTGGTTGGGACGGGCTGGCATGGCCCCTGCTGCCCAGCGTGAAGCTGGTCGCACGCTCGACGCCCAACGTGCGGCCAACTTCACGTTCGGCAGGCAATCTAGGCTCGACGACCATGACGGTGTCGCGACTGCAACCCTATGCGACCACGGTTTTCGCCGAGATGTCAGCGCTGGCCGCGCGGGTCGGCGCGGTGAACCTCGGCCAGGGGTTCCCCGACGAGGACGGCCCGCCGGCGATGCTCAAGGCCGCCCAGGACGCCATCGCCGAGGGCAACAACCAATACCCGCCGGGCATCGGCATTCCGGCGCTGCGGGAAGCGGTCGCGGCTCAGCGGAAGAGAAAGTACGGCGTCGACTACGACCCGGCGACCGAGGTACTGGTCACGGTCGGGGCTACCGAGGCAATCGCGGCCGCCGTGTTCGGACTGGTCGAGCCCGGCTCCGAGGTCATCTTGATCCAGCCGTTCTACGACTCCTATTCCCCGGTGGTGGCGATAGCCGGCAGTAAGCGGGTCGTCGTGCCGCTGGTTCCGGACGGTCGGGGCTTCACGCTCGACATCGACGCGCTGCGGCGCTCGGTGACCCCGCGCACCCGCGCGCTGATGCTCAACTCTCCGCACAATCCCACCGGCGCTGTGTTCGGCGAGGCCGAGCTGGCGGCTATCTCGGAGGTTGCCGTGTCGGCCGACCTACTGGTCATTACCGACGAGGTCTACGAGCATCTGGTGTTCGACGACCACCGACACATACCGTTGGCCGGTCTCGATGGGATGGCCGAGCGAACGATCACGATCTCGAGTGCAGCGAAGATGTTCAACTGCACCGGCTGGAAGATCGGATGGGCGTGCGGACCAGCGGAACTCATTCACGGCGTGCGCGCGGCCAAGCAGTATCTGAGCTACGTCGGCGGTGCCCCGTTCCAGCCGGCGGTGGCGGATGCTCTCAACACCGAGGACGCGTGGGTGGCCACGCTGCGGAGCTCCTTGCAGGACAGGCGGGATCGGCTGGCGCGCGGGCTGACCGAGATCGGCTTCCGAGTGCATGACAGCGCAGGCAGTTACTTCCTGTGCGCCGATCCGCGTCCGCTGGGGTACGACGACAGCACCGCGTTCTGCACGGCGCTGCCCGAACA
The DNA here is from genome assembly GCA_036272035.1 of Mycobacterium sp. Lineage (GTDB taxonomy): Bacteria > Actinomycetota > Actinomycetes > Mycobacteriales > Mycobacteriaceae > Mycobacterium. Next base: position 12,208 of record DATAZN010000287.1, read on the forward strand.
GGTCGGGGTGGCCGCGATCCCGATGACGGCATTCTGTGATCCCGCTGCCGAAGACTGGGCTGCGTGGAATCACTTGGTGCGGTTCACCTTCTGCAAACGGGAAGACACGCTTGACGAAGCGATCCGCCGACTCGGGCAACTGCGCGAAGGGCCGGCTACATCGACCGGTTCGACGCAACGCCCGTGATGACCCGCCGTCGCAGTCCCTCGGTCGCGGCGTAGAGGATTTTCCTGCGCGCCCGGTTCAGCAGGAACTCGGGTATCGGCGCCGAGGGCTCGAGGGTGATCTCGAAACGCACCCGCGTCCTGTCCTCGGTTTCGCGCTGCAGCGTGTACTCGACGTGCTGCGCGTGCTGCTGCAAAGTCTTGTCGGCGTCCCACACCACCCAGTCCGGTCCCCAGTGGTATTCGAGCACCTCGGTGTCGATGATGCCGGAGACCCTGATGGTGACCTTCACATGATGGGGGCGTCCGTCGGGATAGTTATCGATGACTTCGGCCCGTTTGTGTACCGACGACCAGGACGGCACCGAGCCGACATCGGCCAGCGCCTCCAGAATCACCTCCGGCGGCGCTTCGATGACAACCTCTCGCGATGCTTGTACGGCCACTACTAGCAAACTAGCAATGCAGCCGCGTTCGCGGACCGGGTTGGGCAGCGATGCGACGAACCAAAAACGTTCTCCGGACAGCGGCGGGAAGCCTAGTGTTGGGGAGATCAGCGTGGGTGAAAGGCCGTCCGTGCAGCAGCTGGGTTGGACCGATGACATGCTGCTGCGCGCCGAAACGCCCGAGACGCCACTGCAAATCCAGATGCTTCTGATTTATGACCCTTCGACCGCCCCGGGCGGCAAGGTGACCTTCAAGGGGATTCTCGAAGAGCTCGACGCGCGGCTGCATCTCGCCGACGTCTTTCGCAGGCGGTTGACCGAGCTGCCCGGCGGTCTCGATCGCCCGTACTGGGTAGATGATCCAAGCTTCGATCTCGAGTACCACGTCCGCCATATCGGGCTACCCCAGCCTGGCGACTGGCGGCAGCTGTGCATCCAAGTCGCGCGGCTGCATGCCCGCCAGATCGATCTGCGACGTCCGCCGTGGGAGATCACTGTCATCGAGGGGCTGAATTCCGTTCCGGGAGTGCCGAAGGGCTCGTTCGCGATGGCGTTGAAATTGCACCATTGCGCGGTCGACGGCATGGCCAGCGTTCAGATGATCGCGGCCATGCACGACCTCGCTGCCGATAGCCCACGCCCCGCTGCGCCCGATAGCCCTTGGCACCCCGGCCCGCTGCCGACTACCGCGAACTTACTGTCGCGCATGGCAATAAAGGCAACGCTGTATCCGTTGCGGGCGAGCACAATACTTGCTTCAAGCGCCCCCAAGGCAGTACGCGGCTTGGCCGGCCTGCCCGGCAAGCTGGTCAGCGGTGTGTCCCGGATAGCCGAGATCGGCACACCGTCGTTTCCACCCAAGACGCGTTTCAACCAAACGGTCTCAGCGCACCGAGTTTTCGAGGCCCGGTTCCATGAACTCGACGACTTCAAGCAAATCAAGGCGCGCGTGCGCGGCTCGACAGTCAACGATGTGGCGCTCGCCTACGTTGGCGGCGCCCTTCGCCACTATCTGGACGGCCACGGGGAACTTCCCGATGAATCGCTCGTGGCGGCATGCCCGATCTCGCTGCGCGACGCGAGCGCCAATGACGGCAAAGGCAACATGTTGTTCGGCCGGTTGCAATCGCTCGGAACAGACATCGCCGACCCGCTTGACCGGCTCACCGCGATCGCTGCGTCGACCGCGGGGAGCCGCTCGGAATCAGATCAGTCGACACGGAGTCAGCTGATCGAACTGATCGGAACAGTGCCAACCTCGTTGCTCGGTGTGGCGGCTAAGGCAGCGAGCGTGCTTCCGTTCTCCGGCCCGACGGTCGCCAATACGACCGTGACCAACGTGCCAGGTCCAACGCAGCCGATCTATTTCCGCGGTGCGCGACTCCTACGCGCCGCCGGTCTAGGGCCGCTCATCGGCGGCATGAACCTGATCCATGTCGTCGCGAGTTACAACGGCACTCTGTCGATCAGCGCTACCGCGGACCGCGACGCCCTGCCGGATCCGTCAAGGTATGCCGAATGCATGCAGCACTCCTTTGAGGAGTTGCTGTCCATCGCCAACTGAGCCGATGGAGCGAGTGACGGGATTCGAACCCGTGTGTACGGCTTTGCAGGCCGCTGCCTAGCCGCTCAGCCACACCCGCATGAGGACCTACCGTGCCATCGCCGACCACCGGCGGACCACCGTTTTGCTCGACGCGATCGCTATTTCGGTTGTTCTGAACCGAACGCGGCCATTACCTGGTCGCGCAATCCCTTGGTCGCGGCGTCCAGCACGATCTCGCTGGCCCGCCTGACGACGAAGGCGGGAACAGGTCCGGCCGGCTCGACGGTGATGTCAAAGCGCACCCGGGTCTTGTCGATGCCGACCGGCTGCAGGTTGTACTCGACGTGTTGCCCGCGCTGCTGAAACGTATCGCCGGCATCCCAGACCACCCAGTTGGGACCCCAGTGGTATTCCAGGGTCTCGTTGTCGACGAGCCCGAAAATCTTGATCGTGGCCTTCACATGGTGCGGCCGACCATCCGAGTACCAGTCGAGCACCTGAATTCGCTTGTGCACCGGGGACCACGACGACAGTGACCCGACATCGGCCAACGCCTCCAGGATCACCCCGGGCGGCGCGTCGATGACGATCTCTCTCGATGCTTGTATGGCCACTGTTAACCAAGCTAGCAAGGCGGCACATTAATTGCGCTTGATTACCAGCCGATTTGGTCGAGTGGTGTGGTTGCCTGCGGTATCGGCCCGACCGGCGCGGACGGTGTCCGGGAGAACCGCGGGGCAGGCGCCGCCTGGTCGACGCCACCTGCATTGACCACCGTCGAGCGCGCGGCCAGGTGCGGATCCGTGGCGGCTTCGCTCCACGTCAGCACCGGAGTGACGCACGCATCGGTGCCGCCAAAGATCTCCGCCCACTCGTCGCGGGTCTTGCCGGCGAATCGGCCGGTGAACGCCTCGAACATCTTTGGGTACGAACCGATTTCGAACTGACCCGGCACCTCGTCGGCTGACAGTCCCAATCCGGCAAGCAATGCCGCGAAGAACTGCGGCTCGATCGCTCCCACCGCCATATATTTGCCGTCGGCCGTTTCATAGCAGCGATAGAACGGCGCGCCGCCGTCGAGCAAAAACGACTCGCGCTCGTCACGCAGCGCACCGGTCGACTTCATCGTCCACATCATCTGCGCCAGCACACTGACCCCGTCGACCATCGCGGCGTCGACCACCTGACCGGTCCCTGACCGTTCTCGCTCGTAGAGGGCGGCGACGATGCCCACCAGCGCGAACATCGAGCCGCCACCGAAGTCGGCGACCAGGTTCAGCGGCGGCATCGGTGGCCGGTCGCGGTAGCCCAGCGCCGAGAGCGCCCCGGTCTGCGACAGGTAGTTGATGTCGTGGCCCGCCGTGCTGGCCCGCGGCCCGTCCTGACCCCAGCCGGTGATCCGCGCAAAAATCAGTCGCGGGTTGACCGCCGCGCACTCGTCGGGGCCGATGCCCAGACGCTCGCAGGTGCCGGGCCGAAAGCAGTCCAGCAACACGTCGGCTTTGGCAACGAGGTCCAGCAGCTGTTGCGGATCGGCTTTGACGTCCAGGTCTACGATCCGCTTCCCGCGATGCAGCAGGTCAAGGTTCTCGGCCGGCATCGTCAGTCCACCGGGACGGCGAACCCGCACCACGTCGGCACCCAGGTCCGCCAGCATCATTGCCGTGTGCGGGCCCGGCCCGATGCCGCCGAGTTCGATCACTCGCACCCCATCCAGGGGCCCGCTGGTGGTCAAGGTGACTCCCTCCCGTTCTAGACCTACTTTCCCTTCTTCAATTTCAGCACCCGGTCGCGTAGGCCTTTGGTACCCGTGTCGATCGTTCCTTTGACCGCGCGCTTCAGGACAAAGCCGGGTAGCGGCACCACCGGGTCCACGCTGAGTTCGAACTTGACCTTCGTTTTGTCGCCGTCGGGCGTCAACGTGTACGACGCATCCTGCGATCGCTGCTGACCGGAGCTGACCAGCGTCCAGCTGACCTTGTTCTTGCTCCAGGTGTAGGCCACCACCTGTTCGTCGGTGATCCCCGCGGCCTTCACCTTCATTTTCACTTTGGCGGGCCGCCCGTCCTTGTGTCTCTCCAGGACCTCGGCGCTCTGATGCGGCGGCGACCACTCGGTGACTGCGTCGAAATCGCCGATGACGTCGAGGATCTCTTCCGGCGTTGCCTCGATGACTATTTCGCGGGTCTCGTTGATTGCCATGTCCGGACGATAGCGAGACAGCGGCGGGTGGAGGGCGTTTTCGACCGCAGACGCGTAGCGTCGACCCCGTGAGCGCTGCTAGTGAATACGCCTACACCGTCGGTGACTACCTGCTGGACCGCCTCGCAGAACTCGGTGTCACCGAGGTATTCGGCGTACCCGGCGACTACAACCTGCAGTTCCTCGATCACATCGTCGCCCATCCGCGTCTGCGGTGGGTGGGCAACGCCAACGAGCTTAATGCTGGGTACGCCGCCGACGGATACGGTCGCCTGCGCGGAATGTCGGCCGTGGTAACGACATTCGGAGTCGGCGAACTCTCCGCCGCCAACGCGATCGCGGGTAGCTACGCCGAGCACGTGCCGGTTGTGCACATCGTCGGCGGGCCGTCGAAGGACGCACAGGGCACCCGTCGGGCTCT
>DATAZN010000288.1:0-4499 GCA_036272035.1 Mycobacterium sp.
ATCCAGGGCACCGGCGTGCTCCCGTTCGACACCATCGACCCGGCGGACACCAATGCTGCGTTCGACTCCCTCGTATTCGGGGCGGCAAACGCCAGCCTCGACCCCGGTTCGTACGACGTGCTGAACGGTTCACTGACTGAGCTCCTCAACGCATCCAACGTCGGGCTGTTCGCAGTGTTGAATGGTGGTGACATCCTTCCCACTGCCGACTTGTTCGGGCCTACCGATTTCCTGGGAGCCGGCGTCACCACCGCGATAAGCGAATATCTCACGCTCAGCTTCAACGACTTGCTCGGCTTCTTCATCCCGGCCATGTAAAGAATCCGCTCCACAGCGAACCCCCGGAGGATCACTCCGGGGGTTTCGTTGTAGGCAGCCCATCCCGCGATTGTGCTGCAGCGCCCGTCCCTGGATACCCTGGAAGCGCCTAAGCCCGGCTTCACCAGGAGATTCCCATCAGCAGTTTCGCCGACCAGACCTTCACCGCGCCGGCGCAGATTCGGAACTTCTGCATCATCGCCCACATCGACCACGGCAAGTCCACGCTGGCCGACCGGATGCTGCAGCTCACCGGTGTGGTCGACGAGCGGTCGATGCGCGCGCAGTACCTCGACCGGATGGACATCGAGCGCGAACGCGGCATCACCATCAAGGCGCAGAATGTGCGCCTGCCGTGGCGAGTATCCGCCGGCCCCAACGCCGGAGAAGAGCATGTCCTGCATCTGATCGACACACCGGGCCACGTCGACTTCACCTACGAGGTGTCACGCGCCCTGGCCGCCTGCGAGGGTGCGGTGCTGTTGGTCGACGCCGCCCAGGGCATCGAGGCCCAGACGTTGGCCAACCTCTACCTGGCGCTGGACCGCGACATGGCGATCATCCCGGTGCTCAACAAGATCGACCTGCCCGCCGCTGACCCCGATCGCTATGCCGCTGAGATCGCGCACATCATCGGCTGTGAGCCCGACGACGTCCTGCGGGTGTCCGGCAAGACCGGACAAGGCGTGGCCGAACTACTCGACGAGGTCGTCGAGAAGGTGCCGCCGCCGACGGGAGATCCCCAAGGTCCCACCCGCGCAATGATTTTCGACTCCGTCTACGACATCTACCGCGGTGTGGTCACCTACGTCCGGGTGATTGACGGCAAGATCACGCCGCGCGAGAAGATCACGATGATGTCCACCGGCTCCACCCACGAGTTACTGGAAGTGGGCATCGTCTCGCCCGAGCCGAAGGCCACCGTCGGCCTCGGCGTGGGGGAGGTCGGTTATCTGATCACCGGTGTGAAGGACGTCCGCCAATCCAAAGTCGGCGACACCGTCACCACCGCGCGGCACGGCGCCACCGATGCGCTGACCGGGTATCGCGAACCAAGGCCGATGGTCTACTCCGGGCTGTATCCCGTGGACGGATCCGACTATCCAGACCTGCGCGACGCGTTGGAGCGGCTGCAACTCAACGATGCCGCGCTCACCTACGAACCCGAGACATCGGTGGCACTCGGCTTCGGTTTCCGCTGCGGTTTTCTGGGCCTGCTGCACATGGAGATCACCCGCGAACGCCTGGAACGCGAATTCGACCTCGACCTGATTTCGACGTCACCCAACGTGGTCTACCGGGTGGAGAAGGAAGACAACTCCGAGGTCGTCGTCACCAACCCGTCGGACTGGCCCGAAGGCAAGGTTCGCGCGGTCTATGAGCCCGTCGTCAAAACCACCGTGATCACGCCCAGCGAGTTCATCGGCACCATCATGGAGCTCTGCCAGTCCCGGCGCGGCGAACTGGGCGGCATGGACTACCTGTCGCCGGAACGGGTCGAGCTGCGCTACACCATGCCGCTGGGCGAGATCATCTTCGACTTCTTCGACTCGCTGAAATCACGCACTCGCGGTTACGCCAGCCTCGATTACGAAGAATCCGGCGAGCAGGCGGCGGCACTGGTCAAGGTCGACATCCTGCTGCAGGGTGAGGCCGTCGATGCGTTCAGCGCCATCGTGCACAAGGATGGGGCCGCGGCATACGGCAACAAGATGACTACCCGGCTAAAAGAGCTCATCCCACGTCAGCAGTTCGAGGTGCCGATACAGGCCGCGATCGGGTCCAAAATCATTGCGCGCGAGAACATTCGCGCGATCCGCAAAGACGTGCTGTCCAAGTGCTACGGCGGTGACATCACCCGCAAGCGCAAACTGCTGGAAAAGCAGAAGGAAGGCAAGAAGCGGATGAAGACCATCGGCCGCGTCGACGTGCCGCAGGAGGCGTTCGTTGCCGCACTGTCCACGGACGCCGCGGGGGACAAAGGCAGCAAGAAATAGCCATGAGGACAGTCGGACTGGCCACGGCGTGCGCGGTGATCGCCGCGGTCGCGGTGGGTTGCGGTCCGGTTGTCGATGGGACGGCGAAGCCGGCACCAAACCTGAAGCCGCGGCCGCTGTCCGGCCAGATCGTCAAGAAGGTGCTGCTCAACGACGTCAGGCTGGCACGGATGCTCGGCCAGCCTTTCGTCGCACGTCAGCCCGTACAGTTCGGTGGCGCCGACAAGCTCGACCAGCGAGACGCGCCCGCGGAGTCTGCCGATTGCCTGGGCGTGACGGCGATGCTGCAGCAGAGCGTCTACGGGTCCGCCGATGTCCAGACCGTCGCGTCGGAGTCGTGGTGGAACGACGGCGACCCGGCCCAGGTGATCAGCGTGATGGAGGGTGTCGTCGCGCTGCCCTCGGCCGCGCAAGCTCAAGAGCTGTTCGCGAAATTCCCCCCACAATGGCAGCAATGCGCCGGCAAGACGACCACCGATCAGACCGGCCCGATCAGCACGACGACCGTGATCGGCGACATCCACGTCGCTGATTCCGTTGTCGCAGCGACGAATACCGCGACCGCGATGCTCCCCAACATGCCGGCCCTGCAACCCACCCCGCAGTCGCGCGCGATCGGAGTCCAGTTGAACTGCATCGTCGAAGTCGAGGTCGTCTTCTTTGGCGATCGCCGGCCATCCGATCCGGGCACGGGCAATCCGGACACCGCTGCCACCGACATCGCCCTCGCGATGATGGACAGGGTCAGCAGATTCAGCTGATCCACGGGGCGCGTGTTGGCTTCGCACCCGAGCGGAATTAGGGTGAGCCCGGTGAACGGATTTCTCAGCTGGTGGGACGGCGTCGAGTTGTGGCTGTCTGGGCTGGGGTTCGTGTTTCAGTCCATCGTGATGATGCCAGTGGTTCTGCTGTTGGCCTACGTCATTGCGGCGGGACTGGACGCGATGTTGGGTCGCGGTATCCAGGTGATGCGGCGTATCCGTCATAACGGCAAAGAGCCCGGATGAACCGAAAGACGGGTATGCCGCGCTCACAGGTCACCCTGGTGCTGATCGCCTTGGTTGTGCTGGTGATCGTTGCCTGGTTGCTGACCCGCTGACCTGCAGGAGGTCCGGCTGCGCGCCCGGTGGATTCTGTTAGGCTTCGGCCATGCTTGCAGCATCCGGCAACACCGAGTGCCATGTCTTGGCGCTCATTGCCGTAGGCGATTGCGCCGTTGCTGACGTGCACTGTTGTCGCTGATCTTCTGCCCGCGCGCTGAAATTCGCCTTTCCTTCGCGACGGGTTTTGTCAGCCGTCAAGCCAATTGCCGAAAGGTCGACCATTGTTCGACGACATCCGAAATGCCTTGGGGTGGCGGCATGCTGTCGCGCTGACCCTCACTGCGAGCTTGATCGCGGCGTGTCACGGTGGCGCCAGCGATGTCGTCGGCGGCGGCGGCTCCGGCGACGCGCACACCAGCATCACGCTGGTCGCCTACTCAGTGCCTGAACCCGGCTGGAGCAAAGTTATTCCGGCGTTCAACGCTTCGCAGGAGGGCAAGGGCGTCCAGGTGATCGCCTCGTATGGCGCATCGGGTGACCAGTCCCGCGGCGTTGTCGACGGCAAGCCCGCCGATGTCGTCAACTTCTCCGTCGAGCCCGACGTCGCGCGGCTGGTCAAGGCGGGCAAAGTTTCCAAGGACTGGGACAAAGACGCCACCAAAGGCATCCCCTTCGGATCGGTGGTGACCCTGGTGGTGCGTCCCGGGAATCCGAAGAACATCAAGGACTGGGACGACCTGCTGCGGGCTGGCGTGGAGGTCATCACGCCCAGCCCGCTGAGTTCGGGCTCGGCGAAATGGAATCTGCTTGCGCCTTACGTGGTCAAGAGTGTGGGCGGTCACGACCCCCAAGCGGGTCTCGACTTCATTCACAAGCTGGTCGGTGAGCACGTCAAACTGCGTCCCGGGTCGGGGCGCGAGGCTACCGACGTCTTTGTTCAGGGCAGCGGTGACGTCCTAATCAGTTACGAGAACGAGGCGATCGCGACCGAACGCCAAGGAAAGCCGATTACCCACATCAACCCGTCGCAGACGATCAAGATCGAGAACCCAGTCGCGGTGGTGACCAGCAGCCCCCATTTGAATGCTGCCGTCGCATTCAAGAACTTCCAGTACACCGCGGAGGCCCAGAAGGTATGGGC
>DATAZN010000289.1:0-2822 GCA_036272035.1 Mycobacterium sp.
CCCGAGACCACGTGCCCGTCAGCCGAGGTCACCCGGTAGTTGACCGTGTAGTCGCCGGCCGGACCCAACGGACGTACGCCCACGCTGACAACTGTGCCGTGCACCTGCGGGGAGCCCGCCGTCCACAGGTTGCCGTCCGGACCGACAACGGTCATCGCCGCGAACGTGGTCTGCATATCCTCGTTGAACGTCGCGCTGACCCGAACCGGGCCGGTGCTCACCGAGGCCTTGTCCGCGGGGTCGGCGGACACCCGCGCGGCATGGGCGCTGGCGGCACCGGCGGTCAACGTGGGTGCGAACGCGACGGCTGCCAGCAGCAGCGCCACTACGACGGCGTGTGCCCGACGGCTCATGTCTTCCGCACGATCAGCGCGACACCGACACCGAGGGCGCCGACGAACAGGGCGGCGCCGGCGAGGATCCGCGAGGTGTTGTCGATCACCGCCCTAGGCTGCTGTGCCGGTGGCGCGGCTGTAGCGGTCGGGGCGGCGGATTTGGTCGGGTTCGGATTGTGGGCGGGCGGTGTCGAGACGCCGGCCAGCGTCAGGGTCGGCGCGGGATGTTCCGGCTCGGCTCCGCCGGGAGCCGGCGCTTGGTCCCACTTCACCACCGCGCCGTCGGCGTAGGTCTGTGTCGTCGGGAAGCTGACCGTATCGGCGTCCGGCAGCTTCGCCGATATCCGGAACACCCCGAATTGGTCCACCGGAATGCCGGTGTCGGGCGCCGCGGTCCACGTCACCGAGCGGACGGCGTTCGTTGCGGCGTCACGGTCGATCTTGGCCGACCACCCCGGCATGGCCTCGGTTTGGACCGCGGAGACATTGGTCAGGTCGACCGTGACCGCGGTGGTGGCCGCGCTGGTCGTCGACTCGTTGGGCACCTGGAAGCTGACCGTCGCGAAGACGCCGCGCGCGGCGTCCGTACTGGTGGCCTGGACGTGCGCAGACGCCGTCGTGATCGCCGCGGCCGGGCCGAGGTAGAGCAGCGTCGCCACGGCGGTTCCGATCAGGGTGCGCCAAACCATCCTGCGTTGAGGTGTCATCGGAATCGCCTTCCTGTCTGCGGAGGGGTCGGGGATCAGGTCAATCCGAGTCGCGCCATCAGGTCGGCGTCGATCTCATCGAGCTGTCGGGAGATTGCGGCGTGGGCGCCGCGGCGGCGGGTGGGCGGCATGTTCTCGGCGGCGGTGACAGCGGCCGCCAGGTCTGCGAGCCGCTCGGAAATCGCGGTGACGAATTGTCTGGTCTCGGCGTCCTTGGGCTTGTTCTCCTGCACCGACCGCAGCGACTGCTCGGCGCCGGCGATGCGGGCCGACAGCTGGCCGCCATGCCCGGAGAATTGACCGATCTGGGCCAACGGGACCCCGAGTTGGTCGGCGCGCCGCTGATCGATCAGCCCGCGTGCGGCCATGGCGACCCGGTAGACCAGCGGCACCACGATCGGAGCAAGCAGCCGAGACACCGTCAGCAGTCGGCGAATCCGCGTCGGCGACAGCAGCGCGCCCTCGCGCACCGCCTTCAGATGCGTCTCGGCCATCTTCAGCGCTGCCTGGTCGCTGGCGCGCTGCGCTTTCAAATTCTCGCGGAGCGCCTTCGTCTCGGAGCGCTGCGCGGCTTTGAATCGACGCACCTCGTTCTTCGCCGACAGCTTGGCCTCGAGTTTGGCCTTGGCCTTGATCGCGCGAGCTTCGGCGCGACGCGTCGCGCGGGTTTTTCGCTTGCCGAACAGGCCCATCCGCGCACTACCTCCCCGGGTCTCGTCGACTATCGCGGTGCCAGTGCGGCATCGATGGGCCAACCCTAACCGGGCCGGGTGGACCGACTGCCGTCAGGCTTCCAGGTGTTCCTTTCGCCGTAGCTCGTCGGCGCGGTGAACGATATCTTCTTGCGCTTCGTGGGACAGCCCACTGACGCGAAGCGCGATCCGCCGGACGCCCTCGTCTCGGATGACCAGCAACCACGACAACTCTTTGTCGAGCTTCTCGTAGTACTCGTCGTCGGTGAAGTAGGCGGGCCTGATCCGGAAGAAGTTCGCCAGGGCAGCCATGGTTGCCGACGACGGGTTGGTGCGGTTGCCAGAGCGTAGCTGCGACAAATACGGAGCCGACATCGTGATTCCTTCAGCCTTGAGCGCCGCGATCACTTCAGCGGAGGTGTGCGGCCCGCGTCCGGGCGGGTAAACCGTGTCGAACAGGCGGTTCAGGCGGGCGGAAAACGTCGTGCTCATCGATATGACCTCCACCAGGTTGGTAGACCCTAAGACTGCTTCAAAGTATTTGCTGATCATCGTAGCCAGACTTAACGCCGCAACCAAGTGTGAAACCCGGAGATAATTGACGCTAACGCTATTTGTGAGCGTGGACGTTGTGAGTGCACAAAGCCCAAGCCGTTGTCCAGCGTATACACATGATATTCTAAGGAGATTGTGTGAAATTTCATCGCTTGGGGGTCTAATGGCCGTTGCCTGGCCGCAGGCCGTTGCGACCATGGCTATCTACCTGATGCCCGGCCGAGCTACAAACCGAATTTGCTGTAGACCGCCGCAGTGTGGGCTGCGAGCCTGTTTCCATGGCTTATCGCTGACTGCCTATTAGGGGCACGCTGGACAATGGGTCCAGAACGTCGGTCGACGCGGTCAATGCCTCAGAAGACTTGGCTGAGGCAGCCTGCGCGAAGCCTCCGGATATCGGAATGCCTACGCGGCAAGCAACATCGCCAAGATTGCTGTGTCGGGATGGCTGATTGGGTCCACTCCGACGCGGCTGACCATCGACGTGATCGTACCGTCGGCCTCTGCCTCGACCCAGGCTGCCCGGTGTTCGA
>DATAZN010000290.1:0-6151 GCA_036272035.1 Mycobacterium sp.
CCGCCATCAGCGGCCACCAATCCCACCTGCACGTGCGGGTCGGCGAGATAAGCGTCTTCGGCGATGTAGACGATGTCGCTCAATGCGACCAGGCTGCAACCCAACCCGACGGCCGGCCCGTTGACCGCGGCCACCACCGGAATCCGGCAGCGCGCCATGCCCAGCACGATCTCGCGCCCGTCGGCGATGGTCTTGGCGCGCAGTGCCGCGTCTCCCGCCAACTCGTTCAGATAGACAAAGTCACCGCCGGCCGAAAATGCCCGTCCCGCACCGGTTATCACCGCGGCACGGGCGCTTTGGTCGTCGCTCATCCGCTGCCACAACTTTGCCAGTCCATGGTGTAGAGCGTCGTTGACCGAGTTTAGCGATTCGGGCCGGTTCAACGTGATGATCCGCAACGGGCCGTCGGCCTGAACGTCGATTTCGGTTGGCATGTCGTACACGTCAGGCTCCCAATCCCAAGATTCGTGAGGCGATGATGTTCTTCTGGATCTGCGATGTGCCGCCCATGACGCTTTGCGCGCGGCTATAGAGGTAGGCGCTGAGCAGGTTGGGATCGTCGATGCCGCCGACTGCCAACGCCGCATGGCCGACGGACTGCTCGACCCATGTCATCAGCAGCTTGTCCAGCGATCCGTCCGAGGTATGGGTCACGCCGTCGAGTTGCTCGGACAACCGCCGCCGAACGTGGTGGGTCAGCATCTCGGTTTGTACAGCAGCCCAGGCGAGTTCCTCATTCGCCGAGCCGTCGGCGCGTGTGGCCAGCTGGCGGACGACCTTGCCGTAGCGCGCCGCGTAGCCCAGTGTGGACGGCTCGCGCTCATGGCCGACCACTGTCATGGCAAGCGGCCACCCCTCGCCGGGGGCGCCCACCATGTTCTTGACCGGCACCGTCGCACCGTCGAACAGCACCTGGCCGAATTCGGTGGTCACGCCGTTGATCATCTGCAGCAGACGCTGTTGCACGCCAGGCTGTTTCATCGGGATGATGAACGCCGAGATCCCCCGGTGCCGCTTGGCCTCGGGATCGGTGCGAGCCAGCAGCAGACACCAGTTCGCGACGTCGGAGTAGCTGGTCCAGATCTTATGTCCGTTGATGACGTAATTGTCGCCATCGCGGGTGGCGGTGGTCGTCAGCGATGCGAGATCGGAGCCCGAGCCCGGCTCGCTGAAACCCTGACACCAACGCTCGGAACCGTTGATCATTCCGGGCAGGAAACGAGTGCACAGCTCCTTGCTGCCGTGCCGGCTCAGGCCCGCGACCAGATAGCCCAGGCTGGGCCGCGGAGGTGCCTCGGCACGCGCCAGTTCTTCGTCGAGGATGACGTCGTACACCGGGGGCAATTCCTGCCCGCCGTACTCCCGCGGCCAGGACAGCCCGAAGAAACCGCCCTCGTACAGCGCACTGTGCCATTCGCCCTGCCGGGCCCAATACTCGTCACCTGAGCTCGGAAACTCTTTGGCGCGCACCGAAAGCCACGACCTCAGCCGATCCCGGAAGGCGGCTTCATCAGGCGAGTCACGGAAGTCCAACGTTGATCTCCTCCAGCTTGACGGGCCACAATTGCGTCGAGGTCAGCGCGCGGCGCAGGTACACGTGCGCCAGGCACTCCCAGGTATTGCCGATGCCGCCGTGTACCTGAATGGCGGTCTCGCACACCGTCCGAGCCGCCCGCGCGCAGTAGACCTTTGCGAACCGGCCGGCGCGGATCGCCTCGGTAGGGTCCAACTCGTCGACCGCCCAGGCGGCGTGCCGCAAGATGCTCACCGAGCCCTCGATCAGGGCCAGACTTTCGGCGAGCAGGTGCGCGATGGCCTGGTACGAGCCGATCGACTTGCCGTACTGCTCACGGATTTTCGCGTAGTCACACGCCAGCGTGTGCGCACCGCGGGCCGTGCCGACCAGATCTGCCGACGTGGTAGCCAGAGCGAGTGCCAGCCAGCGTTGGACGGCGTCGGAGTCCAGATCGCCAACGATTACCGGTGTCCCGGCTAGGGCAGCGGTGGTTCTGGTCAGGTCCACGACAGCGCCTGCCGCACCGACGTCGGCGACCGACACCAGCGTGCCGTCTAATGTCAACGCGCGCTGATAGCCTCGGGCGTCGATCGCGTGACCGCCCACCGCGACGGTCGATCCGGAACCGCTGTCGCCCAGGTGCCGGGCCAGATCGTCGGCCAGGACCGGACCGAGGAATGGCGCATCCACCAATCCGCGGCCGAACTCTTCGGCGACGATGGCCACTTCCACCCCGGATGCCCCGTCGGAGCGCAGCGATCGCCAGCCCGTCGTCTCGATCTGCTTGTCGAGCCTGGTGATTCGCGCCCCGTCGGCGAGGTCTTGCACCGATCCCGGTCCGAGGTCATCGGATAGCTTCGCGGCTGCGTCACGCAGTTGTTGTTGTTCAGCTGTCAGACGTACATCCATAGCGCTCCTTGAGAACTCGGCGTAGCACCTTTCCGGAAGGCAGCCGAGGTATTTCGGGCACGAACACGACGCGACTCAGACGTTTGTAGGACGCGAGACTCTCACCGACCCGTGCGGTGAGCTCGGCGGCGTCGACTGGCTCACGGGTTGCAACCGCAGCGACGACCAACTCCCCACCCGCACCGTCAGGGATACCGAACACCGCGCAGTCTTCGACGGCGGGATGACCGTGCAGGACGGCCTCAACCTCGGCGGGCGCGACCTGAAAGCCGCGCACCTTGATCATCTCTTTGGACCGGTCGGTGATCCGCAGCCAGCCACCGGTGTCCAGGTAGCCGACGTCGCCGGTCCGATACCAGCCGTCGCACAGGACATCTCGCGTTGCCTCGCACGGCAGGTAGCCGGCCATCAGCGAATCTGCGCGGGCCTGGATCTCACCGACCTCACCGGGACCGACCTGCTCGCCGGTCTGCAACGACGCCACTCGCACCTGCACGCCCGGTACCGGTCGGCCGACCGAGTCGAGCCGGGCGTCATCGAGCGGGTTGCACGCGATGACCGGTAACTCGGTGGTCCCGTACGCCGGCACCCACCCGACGCCGGTTCGACGGGTGACGGTCTCGGCGACGCTCGCGCTGACCGGCGTCGCTCCCCACATGATGAACCGCAGCGACGAGAGATCGTAGGACTCCAGATCCGGGTTCGAGGCGATAGCCAAAGCGATTGGTGCGACCGCCATCTCGACGGTTATGCGATCGTCTTGGATGTGCCGCAACATGCGATCCACGTCGAATCGGCGATGCAGGCGCAGCCACACACCGGTCTGCAACGCCGTCATGATGTTGAGCAGTCCGAGAATGTGCGACGGCGGAGTGGCGATCTGAATACGGTCGCGGGCAGTCAAACCCATCGCATCGCGCCAATGCCCGACGGCGACCTGCAGCGAATGATGGGTGTGCCGAACTGCTTTCGGTAGACCCGTGGTACCTGAGCTGAACGCCAATACCGCATCGGCATCGGGCGGAGGAGCGTCGCTGAACTCTGGTTCGCGCGCGACGATGGGTTCGTCGAGATGCAGCATTGGCATGAGGCTCGACAGCACGTCGTGGTCGCCGACTGCGTGCGACGGGTTCGTCAACGCCAGCGCGTGCTCGACCTCATGACGCTTCCATGCCGGGCTGATCAGCACGACGACGGCGGCCAGGCGCCAGATCGCGTACAGGGCGACGACGAATTCCGGACGGTTCGACGCCATCAACGCGACCCGCCCGCCGACGGTCACGCCGTGCCCGCGCAAAGTTGCGGCCAGCCCGTCCGCCAACGCCTCGAGCTGCGGCAGCGTGTAGCGCCGCTCCTCGAATACCAGCGCGGTCCGAGACATTGAGAACATCCTATCGTTTTGAGAGAATAGTATTCTCTGAAGGGAAGAACGCAAGTGTGGAAGGGGTCGGAATGGCGGAGCGCCACGTGTTCCATCGGGCCACGGTGACCCGGATCGTCAAGGAGACCGCCGACAGCCGTACCTACGTGCTCGCCCCCGAAGAGCAGCCGTTTTCTTATCGCGCCGGACAGTTCTGCACCTTCAAGGTGGCGGTGGACGGCGAGGAGCTGTACCGGTCCTATTCGATGTCGAGCGCGCCGGAGACCGACACCGAGGTGATGACCACGGTCAAACGGGTGACCCGCGGCAAGGTGTCGAACTGGATCATCGACAACGTCGTCGAGGGTGATGAGCTGACCATGACGCGGGCGGCCGGAACCTTCGTGTTGAGGTCGACACAGGCTCCGTTGCTGGCCTTCGCCGGCGGCAGCGGTGTCACACCAATCCTGTCGCTGGCCAAGAGCGCCCTCGCGAGCACCGACCGCACGGTGCGGGTTCTGTGCGCCGACCGGGACCGGGCCTCGGTGATCTTCGAGGCCGCGATCGACGAGCTGGTCGAGCGATACCCCGGCCGGCTCTCGGTGGACCGGAATATCGACGCCGAGCACGGGCTGCTGGATTCGGCCGGTGTCGAGAAATTCGTCGGCGCGGATACAGATGCCGACTGCTACGTCTGCGGGCCGGAGGGATTTATGACTGTGGTGCGATCCGCGCTGCCGGAGGGCGCCACCGTCCTCGTCGAGGACTTCGACGCGTCGCCGCCGGTCAAGACGCCCGCACCCGCCGCGGCCGCCGAGAGCGACGCTGAGCAGGGCGGCACAGTGACCATCAAGCTGGAGCGCAAGAAGGCGTCGGTGCCACGGGTCGCCGGGGAGACGCTGCTGGAGAGCGCTCGGCGGGCGGGCCTGTCGCCACCGTTCAGCTGCGAGGCCGGTAACTGCGGCACCTGCATGGCCAAGCTCGTCGAGGGCGCCGCCACCATGCGGACCAACGACGTGCTCGAGGACGACGAGATCGCCGACGGCTACATCCTGACCTGCCAGGCCGTGCCCGACACCCCGTCGGTCCTGGTGGAGTACGAGTAGCGCTGCGCGGCAACACTTTCCGCAGGGCGGGAATGGAACGGGGCGTTCCGCGGCTGAAACACAGCAACAACCGGAAAGGACCTTTCGATATGACTGACCTGCCAGCCTTCGGCGAGTTCGCCGCCGCCGACCAGGGCCTTGTCGTATTCACCACGTTGCGTCGCGACGGCAGCGCCCAAGCGTCGGTGGTCAACGCCGGCGTCTTACCGCACCCATTGACGAATGAGCCGGTCGTCGGGCTGGTTGCCATCGGTGGCGCCCGGAAACTGGCCCACTTGCGCGCCGATCCACGCACCACGGTCACGGCCCGCACTGGTTGGCGCTGGGCCACCGTCGAAGGGACGGCCCAACTGATCGGTCCCGACGACCCCCACCCCGACGTCGACGAGGAGCGGCTGCGGGTGATGCTTCGCGAGATTTTCACCGCGGCCGGCGGAACCCACGACGACTGGGACACCTATGACAGGGTGATGCGCGAGGAACGCCGCACCGCGGTGTTGATCACGCCGGACCGCGTCTACACCAACCCGTCCGGGGGCTAGCCCAGTCTGGTCAGCGCCGGGGCGGCCTTCTCGAGTTGGTCGATGCCAATACCGAAATCGCCGTCCAGCGGCGGCAGGATCGTGACGTGGTCGACACCCGCGAGCAGGTGCTCATGTGCGCTATCCCCGACAACCGTCGGGTCAGAGTCAAGGGAAACTCCTACGACCAGCGACTTGTCGGGCCCCAGCGTGCTCCTGGCTTGGGCGGTGAACTCGGCCGCCTGCGCGGCCGGGAATGCCCCGTCGGCGATTTCGCCGGCCAGCGCAAGCATTTTCGGCCCGTTCGCCG
Source organism: Mycobacterium sp. (assembly GCA_036272035.1). Lineage (GTDB taxonomy): Bacteria > Actinomycetota > Actinomycetes > Mycobacteriales > Mycobacteriaceae > Mycobacterium. The sequence continues at coordinate 5,723 of DATAZN010000290.1, forward strand.
CGATGATCCTGGGGTAAGTGGCTTCAGGGACGGGCGGCCACGTCGGTTCGTCCAATCAAAGGGACCGTCAACGAGCCTGGCAGGCACACCCCGACCGGCCCCAAGGCATCGCGGGCGGCGTCGACGACCGTCACCATCAGTGCTGTTCCTCGACAAAATAGTGACCCTCGTCGAGGTCGGCCAGCAGGCCCGGCCGTTCGGGATGCCAGTCCAGTTCTTTCTGCGTCAGCGCATTGGAAGTCGGATTGTCCAGCGCCGCAAAGCCGGCCAGGAATCCGAAATGATCGGGCGCTTGTTCGGGCGAGATGCTGACGACCGGAAGGCTCAGGTGACGGCCGATAGCCTCGGCGATGTCGCGGAAGAGCACGCCTTCGTCAGCGACGCCGTGCAAACGTGTTCCCGCAGAGACGTTTTCGAGAGCGAGCCGGT
>DATAZN010000291.1:0-4995 GCA_036272035.1 Mycobacterium sp.
AGCGCTTCTTGCATGGCGATCGATCCTCTCGGATTGTTGTGATGCACCTCACAGGTTGACGGCACTGTACCTGAGATTCAGATAAGAAACAACGAGAAATTGCCCATGTGCCCAATAAAAAAAGAGGCTGTCCAACCATCCGGAATTTGATTCCGGTCTGTCGGACTATCAAACGGCCGGCCGAGGCGCCGGACCCGACATCTGGACGGTCGGTGCGAGGATGTGTCGCTACGCGCTCACCCGTCGCCACGCGGCCCCGGGTCTACGCCCTGGATCTTTCGTCCGGTCAAACCGGCCTCCGATCCAGCAGACCGCCGCAGTCCACCGGAAGGCGCGCAACGCCCCAGCTCAGCGCGGTGTGAATCGATACAGCTCACAGAATCATCCGATTTCTCAGACAAAATCTCAAGTAGAGCTCGAGTCGAAACAGTGACGCGACCAACAGCACAGTGCGGTGTTCATAAAGGAGATGCCCGATGAGCCGATCGGAACTCCTTACAGCAGGAGCACTGTCGGCCCGCCCGCGGATGCAGGTCGGCCGAAGACGGTTTGCGGCGGCTGCCGGTAACGAGCGGGTCAGCTCAGGAACTTGGCTACCGCGGTGACCAGGTCCGGCGACGCCGAGGTGGCGAGGTTCTGATAGCCGCCGCCGGACAACTTCGCGACAGCCTCCCAGGTCGCCCGATCGGAGTCGGACCCGAAGTCGATGACGTTGACCGCGACCGGCTTGGCCGGGTCGGCGCTCTGCTTGATGAATTCTTGCAATCCCTCGCCGCTGAGACTCTGATCGCTGTGCGGCCCGGCTGTGATCACAAGCACCGAATTCGTCTGTCCGGCATGGAAATTGGCCAGCGCGTTCTGGTAGAGCAGCCGCAGCGTGGTGAACGAAACGGCCCCGCCTGACGAGGCGTGCTGTCGATCCAGTACCGCCGTCAGCGCCGCCGAGCGCGGCTGGCCGTCGACCTGATCGCTTAGCGGGCCTGCCGACACCTCCGAGCGACCTTCCTTGCCGTCGAAGGTCCAGAGCCCGATCACGGCATTGGGCGACAGCGATTTGATGCGGTCGTCGAGCGCAGTGACGACATTGCCCAGCCGGGTCGTGTCGCCCTCCGCGGTGACCATCGACTGCTCGAGCATGATGATCGCTGCCGGTGCACTCGCCGGGGCGGACACAACGTTGGCCAGGGCCGCGCGAGTTCCGTCGTCACCGACCGACAGCGTCGACGGCAGCGCGGGGAAGCTGGTGACATCGCTCTTCGGTGACTTGTTGCCCTCGGCGCGGAAGCCCGCTTTGGCCAGCTGGGCCAGTTGGTCGGGTTTGTGCATGAACCGGGCGAACTCGCTGGCCGCCGTCACCTGCTCCTGCGACAGCCACGACCCGCTGAGCAGCACGGTGGGGTAGTCGGCGACCGCGGCCGGGCCCGGCGGAAGCCACGAACTCAGCGCGCTGCCCGCGTCAGGCAACGACTGGCCGCGAGCGAACAGTTGCTGCTCGGTCGTGACCACCGCATGCACCGGCGCAGTCGCGGCATCACCGGACGTCAGCAGCGCTTTCATCGCCTCGTCCAGCGAGTTGTCGGCGAGCTTGGGCTGACCGCCGATCAGGGTGCGCACCGCGCCGCTGCCGTCGGTCGGCGGCGCACCTTGCGGCACGGATGCCGCCGCCACCGCCTCGCCGGCGAGGTATGCGGCATCGCTGTTGCCGCCGAGCGGCAGGGCCAGACGCAGCGAACCCCACGCCGGCAGCTTCAATCCCGCCAACGAGTCCGGCTTGGTCTGCAGATCGGGCAGCGTCGCCCATTTCTGGTCGCCGAGTGCTTTTTGAAGTTCGGGTCGTACCGCGAGCACCACCGGCGAGGTGACCAGCGAACGGCTGTCCGTAACGGTCTCCTTACCCGCCGCGGCGGTCAGCCGCGCGGCCGATACCGAGCTGCCGGGGATCCACAGCGCCGGCCGTTGGCCCAGCTCTCCTGGCCATTTCCCGATGAAGCCGTCGACAACGGCGTCGGAGCCGGCGGATTTGACGCCGATGGAGACGCAGTGGTCGCCGACCGGTGCGGCAATGGAATTGAAGCGCTCGGCGAGATGCTGCACCTGGTCGGTGATCGACGGATCGGCGATGACGGCGACGGGCTGTTTCTCGCCGACGCATCGCGCGCTGTGCGAGCGGTTGGACAGTGCATCGCCGAAGAAACGCCACAGGATGACCCCGCCGACCACGACGACGACAGTGAGCAGGGCGGCGATCACCCCGATGCTGACGCCGCGCCGGCCGGCCTCGTTGCGGTGACCGCCACCAAACCCGGGAAGGCCTCGATGGCCGCCGGTCTGAGACGGCGGGGGCGGGGGCGGTGGCCCTTGGTCGCGTCGCGGGAAGCCGGGGAAGTCGTCCGGCGGATCGATGTCGGCGGGGGGCAGGTCCCGCCCGGGCTGCTCCGGGCGAGCAAAGTCGTCGCGCTGATCGTCAGCGGGGTCGTCGAAGTCGAAAAACCCTCGATGGTCGTCGAAGTCGTCGTGAAACTCCTCAGGCGGCCGAGTCGGATAAGGCGGTGCCGAGAACGAATCGGTGTAGGGAGGTTCGTCCGCCGGGAAATCCCCGGGTTCGCGATAGTCGCCGGCATCCCCGAAGTCCTCCGACCCGGGATGGTCGTCCGACGGTTCGTCGGCCGGCTCGTCGTCATCAGGGGCTCTGTGCCTACCCATGCCGGTCCTCTCCTGGGCGCCGGAGGTGCCTGCAACGTCTAGTCATGGGGCTGGTCGATAATCCCCGGACAGACATCACTCATGGGCGCGGGCCTTAAACTCGCGCCGGCGCCGATGCAGAATCGGCTCGGTGTAACCGCTGGGCTGCTGAGCGCCTTCCAGGATCAGCTCCTGAGCGGCCAGGAACGCGATGCTGTCGTCGAAGTTGGGAGCCATCGGCAGGTACCCGGAGTCACCGGCGTTCTGCTCGTCCACCAGCGGAGCCATTCGTTCCAGGCTAGCGCGCACATCCTCTTCGGTGATGACGCCATGCCGGAGCCAGTTGGCCAACAACTGACTGGAAATCCGCAGCGTGGCGCGGTCTTCCATCAACGCGACGTTGTGGATGTCGGGCACCTTCGAGCAGCCCACACCCGCGTCGATCCAGCGCACCACATAACCAAGGATCGACTGGCAGTTGTTGTCGACCTCTTCGCGGATCTCCTCGGGCGCCCAGGCCAGTTCCTTGGCCAGCGGGACCGTCAGCAGCTCGTCGATGGTGGCGCGCTTCTTGCCCTGGAGCTCTTCCTGCACGGCAGCCACATCCACGTAGTGGTAGTGCATGGCGTGCAGCGTGGCCGCCGTCGGCGAGGGCACCCACGCCGTGGTGGCGCCGGCCTTCGGTTGGCCGATCTTCTGCTCCATCATGTCGGCCATCAGCTCGGTCATGGCCCACATGCCCTTGCCGATCTGCGCCCTGCCCTTGAAGCCGGCGGCGAGCCCGGTGTCGACGTTGTTGTCCTCGTAGGCCTTGATCCAGGTGGTGCTCTTCATCGCACCCTTGCGGATCATCGGACCCGCTTCCATCGAGGTGTGGATCTCGTCGCCGGTGCGGTCCAGGAAACCGGTGTTGATGAACACGACCCGGTCCGCGGCGGCTTTGATGCACGCCCTGAGGTTGACCGTGGTGCGGCGCTCCTCGTCCATGATGCCGACCTTCAGCGTGCCCTGCGGCAACCCGAGCACGTCCTCGACGCGGCTGAACAGCTCGCAGGTGAAAGCGACCTCGTCCGGCCCGTGCATCTTCGGCTTGACGATGTAGATCGACCCGGTGCGGCTGTTGGTCAGCGGGCCTTTGCCGTCGCCGGTCTTCAGTCCGTGAATCGCGGTCAGACCGGTGAACAGCGCATCCTGGATGCCTTCGAACACCTCGTTTTCAGCGCCGTTGCCGTCGCTCACGACGATGGCGTCGTTGGTCATCAGGTGGCCGACGTTGCGGACGAACAGCAAGCTGCGGCCGGGCAGGGTCAGCTCGCCGCCAGCGGGCGTCTGGTAGGTGCGGTCCTGGTTGAGCACGCGGGTGATGGTCTTGCCGTCCTTCTTGACGTCCTCGGACAGGTCACCCTTGTTGAGCCCGAGCCAGTTGCGATAGCCCAGCACCTTGTCGTCGGCGTCCACGGCGGCCACCGAGTCTTCGAAGTCCATGATCGTGGTGATCGCCGACTCCAGGACGACGTCCTTGATGCCGGCGGCGTCGGTCTTGCCGATCGGCGATTGCGGGTCGACCAGGATTTCGATGTGCAGCCCGTGGTTGACCAGCAGTACCGACCAGTCGGGGGAGCCGAGCTCGCCGGTATAGCCGATGAACTTCTCCGGGCTGGCCAGGCCGACCGAACCGTCGGCGGTCGCGACCTGCAGCTGGCCGTCCTCCACACTGAGTCCCGTCGCGCCGGTCCACGAGCCTGACGCCAGCGGAACCGCCTCGTCGAGGAACTTGCGGGCGTAGGCGATCACCTTGTCGCCGCGGACCCGGTTGTAGCTGGTGCCTTTTTCGGCGCCGTCGCTTTCCGGAATCACGTCGGTGCCGTACAGCGCGTCGTACAGCGAGCCCCAGCGGGCGTTGGCAGCGTTCAGTGCAAACCGCGCGTTGAGCACGGGCACCACCAGCTGCGGGCCGGCCGTCCTGGTGATCTCGTCGTCGACACCCGCGGTGGTGATGGTGAAATCAGCGGGTTCTGGCTGCAGGTAACCGATCTCGATGAGGAACTGGCGGTACGCCTCGGGGTCGAGCGGCTCGATGACGTGCTGGCGGTGCCACTTGTCGATCTGAGCCTGCAGCTGATCGCGGCGCGCCAGCAGGTCCTGGTTCTGCGGCTGCAGGTCGGTAACCACCTTGTCGACGCCCGCCCAGAAGCTGTCGGGGTCTAGGTCGGTGCCGGGCAAAGCCTCGGTGTTGACGAAGTCGTACAGCGCTTGAGCGACGCGCAGGTTCCCCACCGACACGCGATCCGTCATCTTTTTCCTCCGCACTTA
>DATAZN010000292.1:0-11540 GCA_036272035.1 Mycobacterium sp.
GTGGCCACCGACAGCACGAATCCAATCAACCCGGCGATGGTGGCCACCCAGCGGGTCAGCTTCACGGTGTCGCGCGCGGTGGTCGTCGGGTGTTCGGTTTGTGTGGTCACGGGAGTGCTCGAATCGGTCCCTGTCGGCTCCAGCCGTACACGGTGGTCGCGCCCTGCTGGATGGTGGCGATCGGCGCTACATCGTCGGGGAGCCACCGGTGGTATTGCTCGACCTGTCCCCAGTCTCGGTACCAGTCACCGTTCAGATACGTCGGGATGGTCGACGTCCACATCAGCGCCTGGGTGAACAGGAACGGCCCACCGGACTTCGACGCCTGCCACAGGTTCGACGACGCCGACGTCTGCTTGTGGTCAGGCTGGATGCGGTAGTCCGGAAGCTCGGCCACCCCGAGGTGCTCGGAAAATGGCCGCTGGCAAGGGAAGTTCGCGGCGGTGGCGATGTCCATCAGCACCGGCTTCTGCGGCCCGAGCAGCTGCTGCAGCGTCTTGGTCACCGGTACCCGCGGCGGCGTGAACGCGAACCACTGGTCCTCGCTCAGGTTGGGGTCGTAGGCGACGATGCGGGCCACGTTGGCTTCCGGCGGCGCCCAGCTCCTCGGAAAGCGCAGGTTGCGCCAAGCCGGCTGCGGCCCGATGTCGATCGGGAACATCAGGCCGAGCGGCTGCACGCTGCCGTCGGGCTTGGCCGCGCCCCACTGCAGCCGCAGCGACTGGCCGTACATGAAGTCGCGGTCCTCCTTGTACGACCAGATGGCCCCCGCGGCGGCGACCACGACCAGCGGCCGATCCGGTGTGCGGGGCGGCATCTGGTACCACGCTGAGGTGGCGGTGGCGGCACGGCTGTTCTCGCCGTAGCTGCCGATCACCGGGGTGCGCGCCGGGTCGAGGCCGAACGGCAGCGCGGCTTGCGACCCGTTGACCCCGGTCGGGCCCTTGCCGCCGGCGGTTCCCGCCGAGTCGGTGATCGAGGCGTTCGGCTTGTTCGGCGAGGCGTCGGAGTTCACCACGCCCGGCTTGGTCACCACCGGGTCGGACTGCAGGTTGTCGCCCACTCCCTGCGGCGTGAAGCCGACCGGGTTGACGCCGCCGAGCGGACCGTCGGGGCCGTATTGCTGGCCCGGAACCGGTTGCAGCACACCCTCATTGGGGTCTGGCTCGGCCAGCACGTCGTCGGCCATCGCACAGCTGCGCGGCGAGAGCCCGGAAGCGATCGCGGCGAAGTTGGCTTTGCCGGTGGTGTACATCGGGTAGCGCAGCACTGCGCCCTTGCCCAGCGATGCGACTTCGCCGAAGACCATGATCACGGCGACGACCAGCAGCGGCGTGGACGCCAGCACGCGGTTGCGACGGCTGTCGGTGACCTCGGTGTGCCCGGCGTAGTCCATCCGGAAGTGCTGCCACGCGGCGAGCAAGCCCGTCGCGATCGACAAGGCCAGGAACATCGACGTGACCGGATGGCTGGCGATCACCGGCTGGATGTCGAACCACGGGACGCCGTAGTTGTTGACGTAGAACCAGCCGTTGATCCCCGAGGTCGCCCACGCCAGCATGAACAGCAGCGCGGTCACATACAGCGTCAGGTTTCGGCGATTGTGCAGGCCGATGCGGGCCAGCGCGAAGGCGGTGACCGCGCCGAGTGCGCTGGCCAGCCCCGCGAATGCACCGAACTGAATCGCCCACTTGGTCGGCGTGGCGTGCAGCAGCAGCAGGCCGATGGCGGTTGTGCCGACCAACCGCCACGCCGGGCCGCTGGCCACACCGGGCAACTTGCCGCGTCGCAGCAGCACGACCAGCACGCCGAACAGGCAGAGCAGCATGATCAGCACCGCGAAGCGCCGCGTCATCGACCCCTCGGCGTTGCTTTCCACCGTCAGGAAGTAATAGCGCAGGATCTCCTGGTACCAGGCGATCGTCGGGCCGACCTCGTATTTGATCCGCGCCGACTCGGCGACAGTGGCCAGCGTCTGCGAGCGGAACACCACGACGGTGATCAGCGACAGTGAGGCGGCCAGCACCGCCAATTCTGGCGCGTGGGGGCACCTCCCGCTTGCGGGGGACAGGCCGTCAGTTGCCCTGCGCCGCATGATGATCTGCGCTATCGGCCGCGCGCCGGTCAGCAGGGCGGCGATCGCGATCAGGCCCTGTGGCGCCACCGTCGCGGTCAACATCGCCACGACGATCGCCAGCGCCGCCGGCACCAGCCGACGGGTGGCGATTGCGGTCTCCACCAGCATCCAGGTGGCGATGACGCCCAGCGCGATCAGCGGCTCGGGCCGCAGGCCGTTGTTGAACGGCAGCCAGGCCGCCAGGAACACCGCGCCCGCGGTCCACACCGCCACCCGGTTGCTCGCCAGCCCGCCCTTGCCGGGGCCCAGGCGCCGCAGCACGTAGCGGCTGATGATCAGCCAGCAGCCGATCCCGGCCAGCGTGGCGGGCAGCCGCATCCACACGCCCGCGGTGCTGACCGATGCCAGCTGGGCCAGCGCCGTTTGGTACCAGTCGAAGGGCGCCTCAGTTGTCCCGAAGTACCGGTAGTAGTTGGCCACGTAGCCGGCCTGCCCGGAGACGCGGACCATGGTCAGGTTGTAGCCGTCGTCCGACGACGTAGCGCCGATGACATGCCAGAGCAGCAGCGTGGAGACCACCCCGGCGTCGGCCAGCCAAGTCGCCAGCCCGGCGCCGAGTGGCAAGTGCCGCCAGTTGCGTGGCGTCCGGTGTCCCGACTGCCGGTCCAGGACGCCCAGCGCGACGATCGAGGCCAGCACCGCCAGCCCGCCCAGGGCCAGCACGGCCCGCTTCAGCATCGTGGGTGCGACGATGAAGCGGGTGTCGACGTCGATGCGAGCCGACAACCCCGGCTGCGCGGCCACCGCCAGGTCGGTGAAGATCCCGCCGACCGCAGGCTTCTTCTCCGGCGCCAGCTTGCCGGTCGCGCCGGGGATCCCGACGAATTCCGCGCCGGCGCCGCCGGCGTCCGCCCAGACGTGCAGGGTGCTGCAGGCGCCGGTGGCAACGGCGGAGCGCGGCGCCGCCGCCGCAACCGAGTCTCGGAACGCGACGACGACGGTGTCCTTGTTGGCCCGCACAAACAGCCCGCTTTTGCCGGTTTCAAAGCCGTTCACCGGCAGCGTCGACATCACCAGGCCACCGTCGGCGGGCAGCGTGGCGATCGCGCCGCACGGGATGGAGATGTCCAGCGCCCGCGGCGCCCCGGAGACCAGCGGTGCGGTGATGTCGGTGATGTGCCCGTCGGCGTTGAGGCCCTGCGGCCACAGGATGGTGGCCGTCGTCTGTGTGACCGGAAGCAGCGGAACCAGCGCGCACAGCAGTGCACCGACGATCCCTGCGACGGTGGCGACCAGCCGTGCGAGCCGATGCGTCGATCGCTCACTGTCGTCGTGGGGCACGAGGGACGATGGTAGGCGACTTATCTCCACTGACTCGGGAAGAGTCGGGCAATCCGTAATCAGTCCGTAAAGATCCAAACCGCATTCATAGAAACTCAGCCGACGACGGCGCAGGTCAGTACGCCGGACGACCCCATGCGGGCCCCGCCACATGGCCCGACGCACCTTCTGGGGCCGTTCGACTACTCCGGGCGAACATGGTTTAGTAAGTCAGCGGTGGTGAATTTAACGGAGCAGAAACAAATCGCCGCCGGCCAATGGCGTGAGTTGTGGAGTCCCCCGTACCTGCGGACCTCGGCTGTCATCGCTGGGGGCGTGGTCCTGTACTCCACGAACGAGTTCCTCACGATCAGCATGCTGCCCAGCACGATCAACGAGATCGGCGGCGAGCGGATCTACGCGTGGGTGACCACTCTCTACCTCGTCGGGTCGGTGGTAGCCGCAGCGACGGTAAATACGCTGCTGCACCGCATCGGCGCGTGCGTTTCCTACCTCATGGGCTTCGCCGTCCTGGGTGTCGGCAGCCTGGTTTGTGCGGCCGCGCCGACCATGGACATTTTGCTGGCCGGCCGCTTCCTGCAGGGACTCGCCGGCGGTCTGCTGTGCGGCCTGAGTTTCGCCGTGATCAATGCCGTGCTGCCGCGCTCGCTCTGGAGTCGGGGCTCTGCCATGGCGGCCTCGACGTGGGGTATCGGTGCGTTGATCGGCCCCGCGATGGGTGGTCTGTTCGCACAGTTCGGGGCGTGGCGGTGGGCGTTCGGCCTGCTGGCGATGCTGAGCGTGGCGATGGCCGGGCTGGCGCCGGGCCTGCTGAGCATGGACGGCGGGGAGCCTGCCAGCGACCGCGCCGCGGCCCGGGTCCCGGTGCCCTCGGTCGTCCTGCTGGGCGCCGCGGCGCTGACGGTCAGCGTGGCATCGCTGCCGCACAACATCGCCGCAACCGTCAGCCTGCTGATCCTCGGCGGACTGCTGATTGGCGCGTTCCTGATCGTCGACCGCCGGATGGACACCGCCGTGCTGCCCGCCAGCGTCTACGGCTTCGGCCCGCTGAAGTGGGTCTATTTGACCTTGGGGCTGCTGGTCGCGGCGACCAAGGTGGATCTATACGTGCCGCTGTTCGGCCAGCGGCTGGCTCACTTGGGGCCGATCGTCGCTGGGCTGTTGGGCGCGGCGCTATCGCTGGGCTGGATGATCAGCGGACTCGTCAGTGGCTCGTTGAACAAAACGCGCTCGATCCTGATCGTGGTGATCGCGTCACCGCTGGTGGTGGGCGGCGGGCTGGCTTTGGCCGGAGTCACTCATGTGCAAGGCGCGAAGGTCGGCGTAATCGTCGTGTGCGCGGTGGCGCTGCTGGCCGTCGGGGTGGGTGTTGGCGCCGCCTCGCCGCACCTGTCGGCGTGGGCGATGAGCGACGTCGACGACCCGGCCGAGGGCGGCGCCGCCGCCACCGCGATCAACTCGGTGCAGCTGATCTTCGGCGCCTTCGGCGCCGGGCTGGCCGGGGTCGTGGTGAATCTCGTCGACGACGGCGGGGTGTCCGCGGCTCATTGGGCGTTCGCCGTGTTCGCGATTCTTGCGCTGACTGCCTGCGCCACCGCCTATCGCGCCGGGCGCCGGCAGGTCGCTTTCTAACCGGCGTTTGGCGGTTACTGCCGCAGTGGTGCCGGGCTCCACAGGCCACTGCGGGTTGCTGAACCGAGGTCGAGTTGGGCGGGCCCGGCATTCGGGTAGTACGGCGTAAGTTGTTGCAGCGCACCCCAGTCGCGGGACCAGTCGTCTTTCAGGTACGTCGGCACGGTGTTCGGACGCACCAGCAACTCGGTGACGCCCAGTGGCCCGCCGCCGTTCTTGTCCATCACCGGCGAGTTGGCCTCGGCGCCGAACCGGTCGGGCAGGATCCGCCACTTCGGCACCTCGTCCACACCGTTCTGGTGGCCGAACGGCCGCTGGCACGGGAAAGCCAGTCCCACAAGCCAATCCAACAGCACCGGTTCGGTGGAGCCGACGACGTCCTGCAGCGTGCGCAGCCGCGGGATGCGCGGCTGGGTGACCGCGATCCAGTGCTGCGCGGCGAGGTCTTCGTCGTTCGCCACCACCCGGACCTGGGTGGCGTCCGACGGCAGCGCGGACATCGGTGCCCGAAGGTTGCGCCACGCCGGCGCCGCGCCGACGTCCGCGAGTCCCATTGCGCCGCCAGGCTTGTTGTCGGCGGCCTGTTTGTCGTTGGCCCACTGGATCTGGATTTCGCCGTAGTTGAACCGGCCCGCCGCCGAGACCACCAGCAGTGGTCCGGCCTCGCTGCGCTGACTTTTATCGGGCAGCCGGTACCAAGCCGACCGCAACCGGGCGGGTATTTGGATGCCGGATCGCCAACTGCCCAGTACCGCCGTTTTGGCCGGATCGAGGCCGAAGGGCAGCCGCGCGCGCGAGCCGTTGATACCCGCCGCCGCGGTGGTGCCCCCTTCGGTGCCCGCTTCGCTGTTGACGGTCCCGTCGTCGCTGACGAAGCTGCGGTCACCGGGACGTTCCATCACGGGGTCGGCGGACACCGTGGATGGGATGCCGTTGGGGTCGAAGCCCTCGGAAAAGCCGTCGGCCAGCGCTTCGTTCACCGGCGCCGAGACCGGCGACAGCATGCCGGCGTTCGGATCCTGTTCGACGAGAACGTCGGTGGCCAATCCGCAGGTCTTGCCGGTCAGCGCCTGCAGGTTGGAGCGGCCCACGGACCAGGCCGGGTATTGATCGGTCATGCCGAGTGTCAGCGATAGCACCTCGAAGAAGACCAGCGCCCACGCGGCAATCCCCAACGGAGACCTGATGATTCGGCTCAACCGCGACTCGCTGGGCGGGTCGGCGTCGCTGCCGCTTTGGACGAAGTGGAACCAGGCGGCCAGCAGCGCGACCAGTACGGTCAACGCCAGGAACCCAGTGGTGAACCCGAAGTGCCAATGCGGGAACGCATTTGACCACGGCACACCGAAGCTGGAGACGTACCACCAGCCGTTCACGCTGGCGAATGACAACGCCACGACGAACAGCACCACCGAGGCGAACAGCGTCCGGTTGCGTCGTGAGCGCATCGCATGCGCGGTCACCGCGACGGCGGCCAGCGCACCCAGTGAACCGGCCAGCCCGGCGAACACCCCGAAGTGGTGTGTCCATTTGGTCGGCGTGAACATCATCGCGATGAACGAGATGATCGTGATGCCGATGATCCGACGGCTCGGCCCGGCGGCGGTGCCCGGAATTCGCCCCTTGCGCAACGTCATTGCCACCGACACCGCCAGCGCGACCAGCAACGCCAACACAGCGAAACGCCGGGCGGTCGACCCGTCGGGGCTGGCCATGAACAACCGCTCGTAGCGGAGGTGCTCGTCGAACCAGCTCAGGCTCGGTCCGAGTGCACGCTTGAGTGCCGTCGCCTCCAACTCGCCGGCCAGGGTCTGGTCGCGGAAGATCAGGATCACGGTGACGGTGACCGCGGCAACGATGGGCGCCAGCAGCGGCAGCACACCGAACTGCCGCGACCGGCGGTGAACGATGGTGCGCAGCGGGCCGATCGCCACCAGCAGCGCGCCGATCGACGCGATACCGGTCGGCCCGGAGAACAGCGTCAGCGCACCGATGATGCAGGCCGCCGCGACCGGCAGCAGCCGGCTGGTGGCCACCGCGCGCTCTACCGAACACCAGGTCAGCAAGATGCCGACCGCGATGATCGGCTCAGGCCGCAGACCGTTGTCCAACGGCAGCCAGACCGCAAGGAACGTGCCCGCCGCCGTCCACGCCGCCGCTCTGCTGGTCTTGACGGCGTTCCCCAGCCGCGGGATGACTTCCCGGCTGATCACCCACCAGCAGGACAGGGCCATCAGCAGCGTGGGCACCCGCATCCAGATGCTCGCGGTGGTGACATGAGCCCACAGCGCGAGCAGGTCGTAGTACCAGCCGAACGGTGCCTCGGGAGTGCCTAGCCAGCGGTAGTAGTTGGCCATGTAGCCGGCGTGCTCCGAGACCCGGGCCATGGTCAGGATGTAGCCGTCGTCGGCGGTGTTGGCTCCGACGAACTGCCACCACACCAACACCAGCGTGACCAGGCCGTCGAGACCACTGATCGACCACCAGCGCGGCGGCAGGAAGCGGCGGTGCCGGGTGCCGTCGCCGGTATCCAGAACGTGCAACGCGATCAGCGCTGCGATGGTCAACGCCACCCCGAGCACCATCGCGGCCATCTTCAGCGGCGTCGGCGAGCTGCTGTAGCGGGTGTCGATGGTGGCGGAGAACGTCAGCCCCGGCGGGGCCGGTCCACTGAGATCGGTGAAGACGCCGACGATCTGCGGACGGAAGTCGTAGCCGCTGCGCTCACCCCGCAACGCGGCGCCGGGATGCTCAGCGTTGGGGCCCTGCGTGAGCCCGACGAATTCCCCGACCACCCGGTCGGCGTGCGCGGTGAAGACGAGCTTCTGGCACGCGTCGCTGAGCACCTGGCTCATCGGCGCGACGACCAGTGGGACGTTGCGCACAACGAGCACCAGGTCGTCGTTGGCACGCTCGATCAGCAGACCGCGGTCCACGGCCTTGGGTGCCTGCTTGGGCACGGTCGACAACAGCACGGTCTTGCCGCTGTCGCCGGGTCCGGCCAGGCCGGCGGCGGCCTGGCACGGGATGCTGATGTTGAGGTCGGTGGCAACGTAGCCGATCAGCGGGGCTTCGACGCTGCCGAGCACGCCGTTCTGCGGCCAGTTCAGTTGGGCGGTGGTCTGTTTGACCGGCAGCAGCGGGGTCGCGATCGCCAGCAGGGCGCCGAGCAGACCGGCGACGACGGCGACGATCCGGGCAGCCCGGTAGGTTGTCCCGCCGTCGGTGGCAATTGAGCGCCGCTCTCCGCCGCAAGCGAGAGGTGCCCCCACCTCATCGCTTCGCTCTGCATCGTCGACGGCGCGGCTCACGGAGCTAGATGCTAGTTGCCCGGTATCCGCCGCCTCGGTAGCCATCAGGGTTTGCGGACGGCCAACACGAACGGGCCGATGGTGGTGACGGTGAACCGCGGATCGGCGAACATCGAGGCGTTGAGTCCCACCGTGTAGCGCCGCACGTTGGGCTGGTTGGGGTAGACGTCTTCGGCCAGCCGCAAGGTGTAGGTGCTCGACTCACCGGCCGAGCCGCCGTGCCGCATCAGGAAGACCGTCGGCGGCGCCCACGGCAGGGTGTCCAGCGCGTGGATGAACGGATCGGCGGCTTTGAGCTTGGACCAGCTCTTGATCGCCGCCGCACGCTTGTCGAACTGGGCGAGCGGGTTGGCGTAATGCGACGTGAGCCCTTGGAAGCCGAAGTAGGGATAGTAGGACAGGAAGCTGTAGTCGGCGGTCATGACCACTGTCCGGTCGCGCGGTTTGCCGGTCGCCCGGGTGATCGCGGTGTCGATCTCCGGATAGAACTTCTCCGAGCTCGGCGGCCGGCGGTCGCCGCGTTGCCCGTTGCCGTCGGTGTCGGTGTAGGCGATGGTGAGGTCGGGTCGCAGCACGTCGGGGATGTCCTGGCTGAAGGCGATCGCCGCGGCCAGGCCGATCGAAGCCGCCACCGGCAGCACGGCCCGACCCCAGGCATGGTCGCGCCCACGCGCGGCTAAAGCTCCAGCGACTTCGATGAAGCCGAAGACGCCCGCAGCGGTCAGCAACACCGTGAGGGTGGGTTGCAACCGGAAGGACAGCAGCGTGGTGCGCGCCAACGTGGCGAGCATCGACAGCAGCGACCACACATAGACGGCCAGCACGCCGGCCGCCAGGCCGCCCGCTCGTACCGACGATCGCGCGCGGACCACCAGCCACAGCGTCCCGAGCAGGCACAGCGCGCCGAGCAGGGTGAACTTCAGCATCGGGAAGGTCAGCTCGGCGCCGTCGGCGGGCAGGTAGTGGTAGGCGCTGCCGGTGTTGCTGACCGGGTCGTGGGCCGCCCGCAGTAGGAACGGCAGCCAGGTCGTCGACGCGATCGCGACGGTGATCACGCCGATGACGGCCAGCCGCCGCAGCGGGTCCAGCGCGGTTTTGAAGCCGTCGTGCCGGCGAGCTGCCGCCAGCGTCACCGCCATCAGCAGCACGGTGAACGCGCTGTAGGCCAGCAGCAGCGTGTAGCAGGTCGCCGCGACGCCGAGGAAGATCCCCGCGCCGATCACCGCGGCCGAGCCCTGTCCGCCGAGCGTGACGCCACGGTCACGTTCGGCCTCCGGCGTTACCGTCGCGTCACGCTCGCGGCCGCCGGCCCGCAGACCCGACCAGGTCAGGATCAGCACCGGCGGCAGCAGCACGGTGATCATCGCCGAGTACGGCTCCGGTGAGCTGTAGGCCAGTGTCACCGCGGCGGTCGCGGCGGTGACGATCACCGCGTACTCGAACCGGATCAGCCGCCACCACAACACCAGCGCCACGGCGATCGCGATGGTGATCGAGGTGATCGCCCACGGCTTGAACGTCTCCCAGCCCGGTGTGCCGGTCAGTGCCGCGATGCGCCCGCCGACCCAGAACCAGCCCGGCGGATAGAACGCCGGCAGCCCCGCATAGGTCATGTCGTGCAGCGACGAACTGTCGGTCAGCCGGGTCAGGTACTCGGTGCGGAATTGCTGGTCGACGGAGATGCCGAACAGGTAGAGCTTGGTCGCACCCAGCGGCATGCCCAGCGTCACCACCGAGAACGCGGACACGAACGCGAGCGCCAACAGCCGGGCCAACATCTGGCCCCTACCGCGCCGCCAAACCCAACCGGCGCACAGCAATCCGAGAATGCAGCCAACCTGGCCGACCGTGGTGAGCGCGTGCAGCTGATTCGACGACGGGAAGGCGGGCCACTGGACTCGGCCGATCGCGGTCAGCGAGATCACCGATATCGCCGCGGCGATCGCCGCCGCGATCACCATGTGGCCGACGGTGGCCAGCGCGGTTCGCATCTAGATGGGCAACTTGCGGAAGATCGGCCGCGGGATGTGCCGCAGCACCATCATCACGTAGCGGAAAGTGCCTGGCGCCCAGACGATTTCCTTGCCCTTGGCGGCCGAGTTGACCGCCAGTTCGGCGACCGCTTCCTTGTCGACGGTGAACGGTGCTTCCTTGGCGCCGGTGGCCTTCCAATGCTCGACCGTCGTCGTGGTGCGCACCTGACCCGGCCGGATGACCAGGACGCGAACACCGCTGGGCCGCAACGCCTCTCCGAGTCCGACGTAGAAGCCGTCCAGGCCGGCCTTGGTGGACCCGTAGACGAAGTTCGACCGACGCACTCGCTCGCCGGCCACCGAGCTCATCGCGATGATCTGGCCGAAGCCCTGGGCGCGCATCTTCTCGCCGATCAGCACTCCGACGGAAACCGCTGCCGTGTAGTTGATCTGGGCGATCTGCACCGCTTTGTGCTGGTTCTGCCACAGCTCCTCGGCGTCGCCGAGCAGGCCGAACGCCACGATCGCGACGTCTATGTCGCCTCCCGCGAAAGCGGCGTCGATCACCTTGGGATGGCTTGCGGTGTCGACGCCGTCGAAGTCGATCCACTCGACGGACTTCGCGCCCGCGGCCTTCATCTGCGCGATGGCCTTGTCTTTCCCCGGATGGTCCGGGAGATCGGCCAGCACGATGCGGGCATGCGCGTTGCGCAGGTACCGCTCGCAGATCGCCAGCCCGATCTCGGACGTACCGCCGAGCAGCAGGATCGTCTGCGGATTTCCTACGGCGTCAAGCACCATTTACAACAGCTCCAAACGTCGGGCCATGTCGGAGACGAAGACTCCGGTCGGATCGACCTTGCGGCGCACCGCAATCCACTCGTCTATGCGTGGGTACATGGCGTGGAAGTTGTCAGCACTTACCCGCGAATCCTTCGCGGTGTACACCCGGCCGCCGAATTCCATCACCCGCGCGTCGAGTTCGTTGAGGAATTCGTTGACACCGGGCTTGTTAGGGAAATCCATCGCCACATTCCAGCCGGCCATCGGGAAGCTCAGCGGCGCACGGTTACCCGGGCCGAAGAGCTTGAAGACGTTGAGGAAGGAGTAGTGGCCCTGGGTCTGAATCCAACGGATGATGCCTTTGAACTCGTCCATGGCATTCGGCGGCACCAAGAATTGGTGCTGGGCGAAACCCGCAGGGCC
>DATAZN010000293.1:0-2568 GCA_036272035.1 Mycobacterium sp.
ACCGGGGTCGCTCAGGCGATCACCACTGCCCAAACGTTGGCGACCGCCGGGTAGGTCCCATCCGTAGACTTCGGGTCTGTGGTCGTCAGCGACGTCGATCTGCAGCACCTGAGGCGCTGCAGCGAGCTTGCCAGCATCGCACTGATTGCCGGACATGGTCCTTTCGGTGCGATGCTGGTCGGCGCCAGCGGGCTGACACTGTACGAGGATCACAACCGCGTCACCGACGACGATCAGACGCTGCACGCCGAGTTGGGCGTCATCCGCTGGGCTGTCGCGAATCTGGCCCCGGTGCAACGTATTCGGACCACCCTGTACACGTCGTGTGAGCATTGTCCGATGTGTGCGGCCGCGCACGCGTGGGCGGGGCTGGGGCGCATTGTGTACGCGACGTCGAACGTTCAGCTGACCGACTGGCTGATCAATTGGGACGTATCGGCCCCGCCGGTCGTCATGCTGCCGGTCCGCGCGGTGGCGCCCAGAGCCGTGATCGACGGTCCGGCGCCCGAACTCGAGGAGGAGATCAAAGCGCTCTACGAGGTCAGGTACCGACGGTGACCGCCCCCGACTGGGTCGAACATGTGATCTGGTGGCATGTCTACCCGCTGGGATTCGTCGGCGCGTTTCCAGCGAGCGTTCCGCCCGATCCTCATGAGCACCGGCTCCGGCGCGTCGCCGAGTGGTTCGATCACGCGATTACGCTTGGCGCCTCCGGGATCGCGCTCGGGCCAATCTTCGCCTCACACACCCACGGCTACGACACCACTGACCATTACCGGATCGATCCGCGACTCGGCGACGACGACGATTTCGACTACCTGATCGCGCAAGCGCGGCGGCGTGGTCTGCGGGTGCTGCTGGACGGGGTTTTCAATCACGTCGGCGTCGATTTCCCGCGTTATCGCGAAGCGATGAACGACGACGCGGCGGCTCGCTGGTTTCGCGGGCGGCCGGGCAGTTTCCAAACCTTCGAAGGTCATGACGGCCTGCTCACGCTGAACCACGACAATCCCGAGGTCGTCGATTACACCGCCGGCGTCATGGCGCACTGGTTGGGCCGCGGGGCCGACGGTTGGCGGCTGGATGCGGCTTACGCTGTGCCGCAGCAATTCTGGACTGCGGTCCTGCCCAACGTTCGTCGGCAGTATCCGGACGCGTGGTTCGTCGGGGAGCTGATTCACGGCGACTATGCCGCGGTGGTCCGCGAAACCGGATTCGACTCGGCCACCCAGTATGAGCTGTGGAAGGCGATCTGGAGCGGTCTCAACGATGCCAACTTCTTCGAGCTGGATCATGCATTGCAGCGACACACCGAGTTTGTGGAAAGCTTTGCGCCGCTGACATTCATCGGCAACCACGATGTCACGCGTATCGCCAGCCAGCTGCAACGTCCCGAACACCTGGCCCACGCCCTGGTCATCCTGATGACGGTCGGCGGCGTTCCCAGTATCTACGCTGGTGACGAGTTCGGCTACCAGGGAATCAAGGAGGAGCGGTTCGGCGGCGACGATGCGGTACGGCCCGAATTCGGCTCTCCCCCAGCGCAGCTGGACGCTCGCGGGGCTGAGGTGTGGTCGCTGCACCAATACCTGATCGGGTTGCGCCGTCGGCACCCGTGGCTGCACGCCGCGTCGACGTCGGCGCTGCGGCTGGACAATCGGCACTACGTGTACCGGACCCGACACGGCGAGCAGGCCCTGATCGTCGCGCTCAACATCGACGATGCCCCGCTGCGGGTGCGGCTGGATTCGGGCGCTGCCGAGGTGATCGCCGGTAGCGGGGCGCCGCCACATGAGGTCGTCGATGCGATCTCCGTCGAGCCGCATGGCTGGCGGATTCTGCGGCAGGCCTAAGTCAGACGCTGCAGCGTGAATGGATCCTCGTTGCCGTCGTAATAGCGGGCCAGCAACTCGACGAAATCGCTGTTGTCCTCGGTCGCGTGGGCGAACAACGTCATCGACGAACGCACCTTCATGTCATCGGGCGACCCGAAGATCTCGCCGATCGAGCGGTCCGACACGGCGTTGACCAGCCGCGTGCATTCGTGCAGTCGCGGCCCGAGAACGTCGTGGCGGAGATAGGCGCGGGCCTCGTCGAGTGAGGAGATCGCATATCTGGCCGCGGTGGCGCTGCTGCCCAGGCCGGCGATCTGCGGGAACACAAACCAAATCCAGTGGCTGCGCTTGCGGCTGGCGCGCAGCTCGTCTAGGACGGTCGGGTACACCCGTTCCTGCGCATCAACGAAACGCTGCAGATCAAAGCGGTCGCTTGCGGATTGCATAACACCTACCGTGACACAATGGTCAAACGACGGATACCGAAGGTGCGCGACCTCGCGCCGCTGATCCGCTTCCGCAAGCCCCGGTTCGACCGTGTCCAGCGCCGGCTCGACGATGCGCAGACCATCGACGATCTCCGGTGTCTTGCCAGGCGACGGACACCGAGGGCGGCGTTCGACTACACCGACGGCGCGGCCGAGGATGAGATTTCGCTGCACCGTGCGCGACAAGCCTTTCGCGACATCGAGTTTCACCCGACGATCCTGCGCGACGTCAGCGCTGCCCGCAC
>DATAZN010000294.1:0-2242 GCA_036272035.1 Mycobacterium sp.
GAACAAGGGCCGCACCCCGCCCTTATCGGCCAGCGTTATCACCTCGGTCAACAACCGACTCTTCCCAATGCCCGGCGGACCCTCGATGACCAGCACACCCCCACGGCCCTGGCCCAGCGCCGTCACCAACGCGCCGACCACCTTCAACTCGCCCACCCGCCCCCGAATGGGCGGAGTTACGAGCCGCTGGCCACCGACATCAAATCGGCCAGAAGAAGGCCGCACGGAGTGGTCCTGTCTACCGTCTGCTGGACTGCCGCTGCAGAACACCTCATTCTAGGCATCCGCCCATGTCGTCCATCCGATTTTGCTGTCAATCGCTCAGCGCGTCGGGGTAGCCGTTAACCAGTCGTTGGTCGATTGCTTGTCATTTGGACAAGGGATTTCTGTCGTTGAGCGAACAGGACCTCCAACTGCCACGACGCGTCTAACCGTCACCCGGCGGGTCAGCTGTCCTTCCATTCCGCCTTGCTTGACCCCCGCACCACGAGCACCGGGTCTTCCCAGTAGGGCTTGGTTTCGGAGAACTCGACGGGTGGGGCGAGTCGGACCAGTTCTCCGTAGGGGGTTTGCGCGGTGATGGTGTCCGGGGCAAGGATTTGGTGTTGCTCGCCGGTGGGCG
The DNA here is from genome assembly GCA_036272035.1 of Mycobacterium sp. Lineage (GTDB taxonomy): Bacteria > Actinomycetota > Actinomycetes > Mycobacteriales > Mycobacteriaceae > Mycobacterium. The sequence goes on from DATAZN010000294.1 coordinate 623, forward strand.
TCGGGGCGTTCTTGTCGAATGTGCCCAGGGACATGAAGAACATCGCGGCACGGGCGAGGTTAACGCGAACGTGGTAGCTGCCGCCCTCCTTGGCCCGCCGGATCAGCGCGGCTTGGATGCCCGCCGCGCCGAGGTAGCCGGCGATGTAGTCGTTCATGACATGGGTCGGGGGAAACTTGGGCTCTTCGGGTGTGCCCTCCTCGGTGGTGAACCCAGTGACACACAGGGCTTCCATGTCGAAGCCCGCCCGGTTGGCCCATGGCCCGTCGTAGGTGTAGCAGCGCGCCGAGGCGTAGACGATGCCGGGGCGGCGGGCGGCCAGTTCCTCGGGTGACAAACCCAGGTTCGAAATCTTGCGGGTGCGGTAGCTTTCGACGAACACATCCGCGCCGGCGGCCAGTTCGTAGGCTTTTTGCCGGGCGTCGGCCTGGTTGAGGTCCAGCCACGCATTCGAGGTGAACCCCGCACACGGGTCTTGTATCAGGGCCTCGTGTTCAAACTCTTCGGGGTGCGCGATCTGCAGCACTTCGGCGCCGTGCTCGGCCAGCGTGCGGGACATGACATTGCCGGCAATCACATGGGTTGCCGACAGCACCCGAAGCCCCGACAGCGGACGCGCCGCCGGTGTGAACGGCTCGGGATCGCTGTCACCGATCTTGATGATTTCCACCACCGGCTTGTCGGCCAACTGCTTGCCCTGAGGGTGCGCTGCCCACTCTTCGGGCGTGCGCACGAGCGCGAACACGAGCCCCTTTTCGGCGGCCGCCTCATCGAGTTCCGCACTGTCCCACTGGGACACGGCTTTGGCGATGCTGTCCTTGTCCGGTGAGCAACCTAGAAATGTGCACATGCTATTCAGCAGGCGCGGGTAGGCCCCCGTCGGCAGGAAGAACCGGCCATCTTTAGTCCGGTACAGGTCGAAGCCCATCGGGTTGCCAAGGAAATATGGCAGCTGATAAGGGTAGCCGTTGATCGTGGGCATGAATTTGTACATCGGGTTGATGCCGTGGATGGCTTTGCGCAGGTCGAGGGTCAGGTCCTGACCGCGGCCGGTGCGCTGGCGCCAGATATCGGCGATGCCCGCGGCCCCGGCCATGATGGGGATACCGATGCAGGCTCCGAGCCGGTGCACGCCCGGGAAGATCGGATCTTCGCCGACGAAGGTGATGGTGCCTCCGGTGTCGTCGGGACGGAGTCCGAGTTCGGTCATCACGGAACGGAAGCGCGCGTCGACGTCGAAGCTCGAAGTCGTCTGTGGTGTGGCTAAAGTGTTGCTGCTCATGTTGTTTCCCTTCGATCGACAATAGGTAACTCGAGCCTGCTGGAGGCCGCGAGTCCAGTCGATGTCGGCGCGCACAACGCCGCCGGCTTTTGCCGCTAACGGTGAACAATGACGCTGTCCCGCATGTGCGACGCGGTTGATGCGCGCGCTAGCTGCGGCGCATGGACTGTGGCGTCAGGCGGTCCGGGTCGTCTTCAAGTGCGCCGCGGTCCCAGCCGCCGAGTTCGGCGGCGGCCTCGTACGTGGTTTGCAAGAACCGGGCAACCGCGCGGTCGGGGTCATCGGCAGTGCGCACGGCTTCGTAGGGCAGCAGGAATTCCCCGAGTTCGTCGCTGAAG
>DATAZN010000295.1:0-3366 GCA_036272035.1 Mycobacterium sp.
GCCAACTCTTCAGCCTCCGCATAGCGGCTGGCCCGGTTGAACAACCCCACCGTTTCGGCGACCAGCAGCCCGTGCTCAGCGTCGTCGACCGCCAACAGGTCCAATGCGCGGCTGCTCAAATCCGCGGCCGCACTGGCATCGGTGTGGCCAATCGATTGCGCGGCCGCCCGCAGGGCGTCGATCGCCTCCCGGTCCCCGGGCTCGGCGCTGCGCGCCAACTGGGTGGCCACCTCGGCCGGCGCCGCGCCCAGACTCAGCATGATCGACGCCGCTTGCCGTTCCATCGCCCGGCGCAGCGACTGCGGCAACGATTGCCGGGTCGCCTCGCGCAACAAGTCATGCCGAAACCGCAATTGCTCCTCGTCTTCGACCAGCAGATCCGCGCGCACCGCCTCACCGACTGCCGACATCAACGACGCCGGCTGGCGCTCCAGCATCGCGGCCAACAGACCAGCTGAGAACCGGTCCGGCAGCACCGCGGCCACCCGCACCACCTCGCCGGCATCGGCGGAGAGGCGATCCAGACGCTGCTGCATACCCGCGCCCAGCCGGCGCGGCAACCCCTGCCCGCTGGCCACCGCACGCCCGCCGCTCACAGTGAGCCGGCCCTCCTCGCCCAGACCCCCCACCAGCTCCCGGACCAGGAAGGGATTGCCGTGCGCCTTGGCGGCCAACTTCAGCAGCGACTCATCCGCGCTGGCCCGCACCGCGTCGCCGATCATGTCGGCGACCGCGCCCGCCGACATCCCGGCCACCCGCACCACGGTGGCATCCGCGCGTTGCAGCACCGACAAGGTGTCCTGCACCGCCGGCCCGCCCGCCCCGGTGCGCGTAGTCAACACCCACAGCACCGCCACATCCGGGCGCGCGGTGGCCAGCGACCGCAACGCCAACAACGTGCCGTTATCGGCCCAATGGATGTCCTCCAGCACAATCGCCAGCGGGGTTTCGGCGGCCGCCGCATGAACCGCGTCGGCCAGATCGTGCACCACCCAGTAGCGCAGATCCGCCGAGCCGCCCAGCCGGCGCAGCGCGTCGGCGTCCCCCACCGGGGGATCAGCGTGCAGGGTGGCCATGAACAGCGCGAAAAACGGCACCGTCTGCTGATACTCAAACGCCTCACCGAACAAGGCGCGCACCCCGGCCTTGTCGGCCAGCGTTATCACCTCGGTCAGCAACCGACTCTTTCCGATGCCCGGCGGCCCCTCGATGACCAGCACACCCCCACGGCCCTGGCCCAGCGCCGTCACCAACGCGCCGACCACCTTCAACTCGCCCACCCGCCCCCGAATGGGCGGAGTTGCGAGCCGTTGGCCACCGACATCAAAAAGGCCGGTTGAAGGCCCCACGGGGTGTCCCGTCTACCGTTTAGTGGACTGCCACTGCAGAACACCTCATTCTAGGCATCCACCCACGTCATCGACCCGATTTTGACTACCGATCGCTGCACTCGTCGAGGTAGCCGTTAACCAGTCGTTGGTCGATTACTAGTGACTTGGACAAGGGATTTCTGTCGTTGAGCGAACAGACGTCCGATTAACACGACGCTTCTAGCCGTCACCCCGAAGTGTCAGCTGTCCTTCCATTGCGCCTTGCTTGACCCGCGCACCACGAGTACCGGGTCTTCCCAGTAGGGCTTGGTTTCGGAGAACTTGACAGGTGGGGCGAGTCGGACCAGTTCCCCGTAGGGGGTTTGCGCGGTGATGGTGTCCGGCACCAGGATTTGGTGTTGCTCGCCGGCGGGCGCTGGGGCGTTCTTATCGAATGTGCCCAGGGACATGAAGAACATCGCGGCACGGGCGAGGTTGACGCGCACGTGATAGCTGCCGCCTTCTTTGGCCCGGCGGATAAGTGCGGCTTGGATACCGGCCGCGCCGAGGTAGCCGGCGATGTAGTCGTTCATGACATGGGTCGGAGGAAACGCCGGCCGGTCGGGCGTGCCCTCTTCTGTGGTGAACCCGGTGACACACAAGGCTTCCATGTCGAACCCCGCCCGGTTGGCCCACGGCCCGTCGTAGGTGTAGCAGCGCGCCGAAGCGTAGACGATGCCCGGGCGACGGGCGGCCAGCTCCTCGGGTGACAGACCCAGGTTGGAGATCTTGCGGGTGCGGTAGCTTTCGACGAAGACATCTGCGCCGGCGGCCAGTTCGTAGGCCTTTTGGCGGGCGTCGGGCTGGTTGAGGTCCAGCCATGCCGAGGACGTGAACCCGGCGCATGGGTCCTGCATGAGGGCCTCGTGCTCAAACTCTTCGGGGTGGGCGATCTGCAGCACCTCGGCGCCGTGTTCGGCCAGCGTGCGGGACATGACGTTGCCGGCGATCACGTGGGTCGCCGACAGCACCCGCAACCCAGACAGCGGACGTGCCGCCGGTGTGAACGGCTCGGGATCGCTGTCACCGATCTTGATGATTTCCACCACCGGCTTGTCGGCCAGCTGCTTGCCCTGAGGGTGCGCTGCCCACTCTTCGTGCGTGCGCACGAGCGCGAACACGAGCCCCTTTTCGGCGGCTGCCTCGTCGAGTTCCGCAGCATCCCACTTGGACACGGCGGTGGCAATGCTCTCCTTATCCGGCGAGCACCCCAAAAATGCGCACATGCTATTTAGCAGGCGCGGGTAGGCCCCCGTCGGCAGGAAGAACCGGCCGTCCTTGGTCCGGTACAGATCGAAGCCCATCGGGTTGCCGATGAAATATGGCAGTTGATAAGGGTAGCCGTTGATCGTGGGCATGAATTTGTACATGGGGTTGATGCCGTGGATGGCCTTGCGCAGGTCGAGGCTAAGGTCCTGACCGCGTCCGCTGCGCTGACGCCAGATATCGGCAATCCCCGCCGCCCCCGCCATGATCGGGATACCGATGCAGGCTCCGAGCCGGTGCACGCTCGGGAAAATCGGATCTTCGCCAACGAATGTGATGGTGCCTCCGGTGTCTTCGGGTAAGAGTCCGAGTTCGGTCATCACGGCGCGGAAGCGCCCGTTGACGTCGAAGCCCGCAGTCGCCTGTGGTGTGGCTAAAGTGTTGCTGCTCATGTTGTTTCCCTTCAATCGACAATAGGTAACTCGAGCCTGCTGGAGGCCACGACTCCAGTCGATGTCGGCGCGCACAAAGCCGGCAGCCTTTACCGCTGCCGGTGAACAATGACGCTGTCCCACACGTGCGACGCCGTTGATGCGGGCGCTAAGTGCGGCGCATGGACTGTGGCGTCAGGCGGTTCGGGTCGCCTTCGAGTGCGCCGCGGTCCCAGCCGCCGAGTTCGGCGGCGGCCTCGTACGTGGTTTGCAAGAACCGGGCAACCGCGCGGTCGGGGTCATCGGCAGTGCGCACGGCTTCGTAGGGCAGCAGGAATTCCCCGAGTTCGTCGCTGAAG